>JAIRYD010000233.1 GCA_031267935.1 Tannerella sp. | reverse complement strand
GCCGGGTGCGGGTCGCCCGGCAGGGGCGCGGCGGCGCCAAATACGCCGCCGCGCTGTCTGCGTGCGCCCGGGTCAGAGCCGGTGGATGACCTTCAGCATTTCGTCGCCGATGCCGATCGTGTAGCCCTGCGAGACGTACACGATGCGTCCGAACGAGTCGGCAATGATGAATATGGGCAGTGTGGTGGCGTTCGGCAGGTGCAGTTCGCGTGCCAGGCGGGCCGCTGTGCCGTCGGTGTCGATGCCGCAGGTGACGGTCGACGGCAGGCTACCGAACTCGCCGGCGTCGAACTGCGCCAGTCCGCGTTCGTCGGGAAAGAGCAGGATGATGCTCCGTCCCCACGCTTCGAAGCCTGCGGCGGTGCGGGCGATGTCGTTCATGGCGTGGTTGGTAGGTTCCTGGCGGGCGCCGAGGATGCCGATGATGAAGTATCCGCGTCCGGCGGTGGCGAGGAAAGATTTCGGGTCGCCGCCGTCGGCCGGACGGTAGAGAGCTTCGGGGTCCATGCTACCGATGACCTGTACTTCGTCGGCGCTTTCGCGCATGACGATCTGCGTCGTGGCCGTCCGGGTGGTGTCGACGGTGAAAAATTCGACGTGGGCCAGCACGCTGCCGTTGGCCATGCGCGCGCCGGTGAGGAGCATGTATGTGCCGGCGTCCATCGCGAGCGGTTTACGGAGCAGGGCGCTCCAGCGGCCGCGGTAGTTACGGCCCTGCAGGCGGCCGTCGTCGCCGATGCGCGAGATGGTGAAGTGCTGGCGGTAGACGGGATCGGGGAGGAGCGCCGTCGGGTGGTCGAACGTAGCCATGACGCTACCCTGCGGCGGGTTTGTTTCCGTTGCGTCGCCGAAGTCGGCGTCGACCCATATATCACTCCAGCACTGTATACGGCGGGTGACGGGGTCGGTGCGCGCCGGGATGCCGAGGCTTCGGCAGAGGGCGATGAAGAAGACGTCGCGCGAGCCGGCATCGCATACGCGTGCCTGGGCCACGCCCACCGGGCTGGCGAGGATGCGCTGCGGATTGAGTTCGTCGACGATCGTGAGTTCTCGTTTGCACCAGTCGACCACGGTTTGGGGGTTGGCGCGTGCCGTTTCCGCAAATTCGGGCGTGAACATGTTGCGCAGTTCCTGTTTGTAGGGAGTGAGCAGTTCGCTTCCGATTCGGGGGTTCAGGATATAGTTGACGTAGAGGGGCGACTCGCTGTTTTCCGTTTCGAGCAGATGCGCCCGAAGCACGTCGGCAGGCGTGTCCTGCAGGTCCTTGATCGAGATGACGCCCAGCAGGGCTACCGCCTGTTCGCGCAATGCGGGAGACGTTTCCGTCAGGAACTGCAGGATCTGGCGCCAGTTGCCGCGGGCGGCGGTCAGGAAGGTTGCGGCGCGCGTGCCGTCGATTCCGAGACGGCGTGTTTCTTCCGCCGCGGCATCAGGTGTGATGAAAGTCGCCAGCCAGTTGCCGCGTATGGAGTCTTCGAGCGCCAGGCGACGGTCGTTTTCGGCACGCATTGCGTCGGTCACTTCTTCGGCCGTGGGGACGGCGCCTGCCACGGGCGGCACGATGTCGAGGTCGAAGCCCGACAGTTTTTCCGGCGTCTTGTCGAGCACGATCCGTATGTCTTCGTCTTTTCCGAACGACAGTTTGCTGCACCCGACCATGCCGTCTTTCGATACCCAGATGAACATGTCACCCTTTCCTGCCGTCAGTCGGCAGCGGCCGTCGGCGCCGGTCTGCTCCGTCAGTACGGACGCGAAGCTGGTGGAGTTGTAGATCATAAATTCTACCGTGGCGTCTTTTACCGGACTGCCGCTGCCGTCCACCACGGTGACGGCGCCGGTTGCCGTCGGGGCATAGTCGGGCAGGACGTTGATTTCGGTAAAGTTTGCCGTGCGCATCATCACTTCTTCAGGGCCGCCGTATTTGCCGAACACGCGCGTGTGCAGCAGCATGGCGCGGTATGCCGGGCCGTTGAACCAACCCAGGTTCAGCACCGGCTCGGGTTCGCAGGCGCCGAAGAAGTACCATTTGCCGTCGACCCAGGCTTCGACCCAGGCGTGGTTGCTGTCGGTATGCGCCCAGCGCGGCGTGTAGATCTGGCGTGCGGGGATGCCCACCGAGCGGAGTGCGGTCACCGTGAAGGTCGATTCTTCGCCGCAGCGTCCCCAGGCCGTCCTGATGATGGCCAGCGGGGCTATCGTACGCATGTCGGTGGGCGTATACACCACGTGCTCGTGGCACCAGTGGTTGATCTCGAGCACCGCGTCGCGCATCGACAGGCCCTTTATCCGTTCCTTCAGTTCGGCGGCAAATACGACGCGCGCCGTGTCCAGATCTTCGTTGTTCACGCGTACCGGCAGGACGAAGTGACGGAAGACTTCTTCGGGAATGCGGCTGCCCCATTCCATTTCGTCTCTGGTACGGAGCGACGACTGCACCTGACTGAGATAGTATTCGCCGTCGCGGTTCACGATGTCGGCGATGGGCATGTAGGCATACATGAAGCGGAGCGCTTCTTCTTCTTCGAGCGTCAGTCCGGGGCGGTCGAATACGGAGAACAGGTCTCCGTGGGGCAGGATGGCCTTTTTCGCTTCAAAGTCCTGTTCGACCTGCGCGCGATAGTCCGCGTCGTTGATGAAATGTCTGTCGGCGCATGACGCCCCGGCAAGCAGTACGGTTGCAAGTAAAATAATCTGTCGTTTCATTTTTCTTCAGTTTGAATATTGTTAATGTGGTTAGGTTTTTATGACGGTTATTCTTTCACGATGTCTATTTCGCGCGCTTCGAGTATTCCTGCACGGGTGGTGCGGAGGCCGGCTTTTATGGAGAGCGTGCCGGCGCCGAAGGTGCGGACTTTAAATTCCAGCGTGTTGTCCGACTCGCCGGCGGCATATCCCGCCTCTCTGAAGTATCTGTTGGCGGGAACGGGCGGCGCTGCCGCAAAGTTGCGCGGACGGCGGGGCTGGTCGAGCGTATTGTCCAGCACCCTGAAGCGTGGCTTTTCGTCGCCGCGGGTTTCGGTCAGCGTGCCGGTAAACTCGATGTCGAAGCGGTCGGGTTTCACGATCTTGACGAGGTCGGCCTGTCGGAGCGCCGTCGGCATACGTCCCGTGTTGCGGTACGTAATCCGCACGCGGTAGTCGGTCGAATCGTTACGGTAGGTCTTTATTTTGCTGACGGTGCAGTCTTTCCATTCCAGTGCGGGCAGGTGGCCGACCATGGCCAGGTTGAAGAGCGCTTCGTTTCTTATCCACGGTTCGAGGTGTTTGGACGGGGCGTTCTGGTTGAAGAATTTGGGATCCCAGCCGCCTATTTCCACCTTGCCGAGCGTCGGGTGGTCGTATTCCTGCCAGGGGATGAAGCCTGCTGCGTCGTTTTCGCGTTCGTCCCAGATGAGCTGGTCGAGTTCATCTTTTTCGCCGTCGCCGTTCAGGTCTTCTTTCGGGCGGGCGTTGTCCCACAGTTCGTCGCCGTACCATATTGCGCCGTAGTAGAAGTATCCGAAGTCGGGGCCGTGGCCGAACAGCGGCATGCCGGCGCCGTTGCTATAGTCGTAGTACACGTCGCCGGCTTTGTCATATCCGGTGATGCGCTGTCCCAGCCGGTCGAAGTATTTGTACCACTCCAGGTCTTCGGGATACATGCGTTCTTCGGATTTGGAGGTGCTGGGCGGCCGCAGGTGCATCGGCACGCGGGTGTCCATCGAGTTGACGATGTAGATGTTCGGATTGTCGAGCAGGAAGGTGACGACGGCGCGTGTTTCCGTTTCGCTCAGCGGATATTCGCCTGCTCCGCCCTGTGTCCATCCTCTTCCGGTGGCTTCCGTCATGGGGCGCCAGTTCTCGGGATAGTTGCGGTGCAGGTCGAGGCCTCCGATGCCGTCTTCGCCGATCCGGCCGTCGCCGTCGTGGTCGAGGCCTTCGGATACGACTTTGTACTGTCCTTTGCCGGCGCCGACGAATTTCATGATCCGCCGGCTGGCGTCGCGCGGGTCGATCACGTAGTCGCCGTCGGGGTCTTTGTATCGCATCCGCACGATATTGCCGTCGCCGTTGAGGTCGACGGGGCTGTCTTCGTCGAGCAGTCCGTCGCCGTCCTGGTCGAAGGGGCGCACCGTGCTGCGGTTGGCCTGTGCCGTGTGGATATACATGTTGTGTCCGTCGGGGTTGTTGACCGGACGCAGATAGATGGTGTTGCGGTCCAGCATGTGCGTGATGTCGTCGTCTTTGCCGTAGTTTGTCAGCAGATGGTTCATCAGCCACAGGACCGATTCGGCGCTGGTCACTTCGCCGCTGTGGCGGTTGCCCTCGAAGAAGGCGGCCGGCTTGTCGGTCGGTTTGCCGGTTTTTTTGCGGGTGAGCGTCATCTGGAGGATCGGACGGCCTTCGTAGCTGCGGGCTATTTCGTAGAGGTCGACCAGGTCGGGATAGGTTTCGGCAAAGCGTTTCATCCAGGTGTAGATTACTTCGGCGGAATGGAACTTGTCGAACCGGAGTTCGTTTTCGGCCTCGTATGTCACGTGTTTGTTTTTTACTTTCGGGAAGAAGCTGATGCCGTGGCGGTAGCCTGCCACGGTGTAGATCTTCGAGGTGTCCGATTCGGGAAATACGGTTGTTTCCAGGGGGCGTACCTGTGCGGTTGCGAGGAGTGGCAGGCAGAGCGCTGCCAGGGTGTTGATGATCGTTCGTTTCATATTGATGTTCATGATTTTCCGGATAATTTTATTTTAATGTTTGCTTTTCCGCCGTATGCGGAGTCGAGTGTGAGTTCGAGTGTGGCGTCGTTGGCGAGTACTACGTAGCGAAACACTTGCGTGGCGTTGCCTTTGGCGCGAAATTCGACTGTTTCGCCGGCGTCGATGGCGTCTTTCCGGTACTGCGTGCGGTAGTAGGAAGGCGTTGCGGGTGCGTTGCCGGCGCTGTTGGCGGCGGGGTTGACGATTGTGCCGGACGAGACGGTTGCCTTGATGCGGTCGGGCGTGTAGCGTTTCATCTGTACCGAACGGTCGGAGGCTGTCGGGAAGAGTTTGCTGTTCGTGACTTCCACTTCTACTTCGTAGAGGTTGTTGCCGATTTTTTTGACCGAATGGTTTGCGAACGAGAGTTGCGGCAGCTGTTCGATGCAGTACATGACGTAGAGGCATTGTTTTTCGGCTTCCTGTTCGATGTAGCGTGGCGGGGGCGTCCGTCCGATGTGTTTTTTCGGTGTGCCGCCGATCCATATTTCGCCGAACTGCGGATGCGTGGTGCGGTGGGGTTTGATCCATGCGTCGCCGCCGAGGTCCAGTTCGACCCATTTCCTGTATTCGTCGTCCGAGACGTAGCCGTCGCGGTTTGTGTCGGCAAAGGGTGTTGGCGGTCCCCACAGTTCGATGAGGAAGGAATAGGCGCCGAGCAGGTAGTAGGAGGTGGCCAGATGTTCGCCGTATTCGTTGCCGGCTTCGGGTTCGTATGTTTTGAGAATGTAGAGTCCTGCGCTGACGGTTTTGTTGAACACGTCGGCGTCGTGCTGGTATTCGGGGTCTACGCGGCGGGGCGAGACGAAGTGGTAGATGTCTTTTTCGTGCGCGGGGGCCTGGCGCTGTCTGAAGGCGGCGTCCGGTTTTTTTGCTTCGGGCGGCATCATGTACATGATGAGTCGTCCTACGTTGTGATAGTTGAACGAGACGAGGATGTTTTTTTTCGTGAGTTGAAAATCGAGGACGTTTCGCGTTTCGGGTTCGGAGAGGGGATACGATTTGCCGTTTTCCTTGCGAAAATCCCAGGGGAAGTTGCGGTTCGGGTCGATGCCTCCCAGGTCGTCTTCGGCGAGTTCGAAGTCGCCGTCGTTGTCGAATCCTTCGTTGCCTATGCGGCGGAAGCGGGCGCCTTCCCACCAGTCGTCCGCATCGATGCGTACGAACCGCATGGCGTCTTTGCTCAGGCGGTAGTCGCCGCCCGGATCCGGGGCATACATGACGGACAGTTCGCCGTCGCCGTCGACGTCTTCCGTCATGTCTTCGTCGTAGAGTCCGTCCTTGTCGTCGTCGACGGGGCGGAAGGGTTCGCGCGGGTTGTTTTCCGTGTTGGGGAAGCGGACGTAGGAGTCGTTGCCGTCGACGTTGAAGCCGGGCAGGATGTATACGGTCGAGCGGTTGAGCGATTCGTATACGCGGGTGTCGTAGTCGTAGCGTGTGAGCAGATACCAGGCCAGATACAGCGAGCAGGTGATGCCGTTCACTTCGTTGCCGTGGATGGCTCCGTCGACCCATACGGCCGGTTTGGCGGTATCTTTGCCGGTGTTTTTGGCCGTGATGGTCATCACGTACATGTCGCGTCCCATACGGCTTTTGCCGATGCTTTCTACCCGGCAGAGGGCGGGATACTGTTTCTGGAGGTCCATCATGATCTTTACCCATTCGTCGTAGGTGTAGTACTGTTTCCAGTTGATGACGAAGTCTGTTTCTCCGTGGGGTTTGCCCGTGTTTTCCTGTTTTTTGCTTTGGGCGGCGGCGCCGGCGGTCAGCGCGAGGAGGAGGAGTGAAATGAGATATCGTTTCATAGTTGTGATGTTTTTTGCATTAATATTTTACTTCTTTCACGACCGTGCCACCCTTGAGGGACGAAGCCACGATTTTGATTTTTTCTTTGTTTTCGACGGCTACGGTCCACCTGACGGTTGTTTTGTTTCCGCCCCGGTTTTCGAATCCGGGTATCTGCATGCTTCCGTACAGGTTTCCGATTTTGGCGCAGGGCGTTCCGGAGAGGAAGAGGATGCGGTTGTTTTCGCCGATCAGCCAGACGACGTCTCCGCGGTTGAACGCCATCCAGTCGGAGCGTGCGAGGCCGGTCGGGAGCGGTCCCGTGTTTTCCACTTCGGCGGATATTTCGAGTACGGTGGTGGCGCCCGAGGTTTGTTTTTTCACGTCGACGGTGTTGATGGCGATTTGCGGCATGAGCGTGGAGCGGTAGAGGTCGAACTGCCACTGCCGTTCGCAGATGTTTTCGAGCACGGCGCCGGGAAAGGCGTTGTTTCGTCCGACGACGCCTGTCCATCCGCCTGTTTCGACGTCGCCGTGGCGGGGATGTTTTGCCGGCGTCCAGTCGAGATGATAGTGCAGGTTGTTACGGTCCAGATAGGTCAGGACGGCGCGCTGCAGTTCGGCGTCTTTGAGTCCCTTCAGTTCCGGCACGTCGTGTGCGGGATTCCACAGTTCCGTCACGAGGGAATAGATGCCGCACTGCTTGTAGAGCCAGTCGAGGAAGAGGCCGTAGTAGTTCGAGCGTCCTTCGGCTTCGTTGTACGGCACGCGCCATTCGTACGGCAGCGCATATCCGCGTCCGGCGGCGAACGGGTTGCTGTCGTGTCTCAGCTGATCCCTGTACTGCTGCATGTCTTTCGGATTCGTCCATGCCCCGGGCATTTCGGCGCCCATCAGTTCGACATATTTTTTGCCCATGATGAGGTCGTACACGGCGATGTCGCGACTTTCCATTTCGGCGTCGCCGGTCGAACCCATGGGGCGGTAGACGTGTCCGCCCTGCGTGTGGTATTCGTTCACCATGATGATGTTCGGATGGGTGATGATGAATTCGCAAAGCGCATGCACTTCCGGTGCGGAGGTGGGATATTCGCCCGTACCTCCGGGCATGGTGGTGTGCAGGTTCCACCATGCCTGCGGAAAGTTGCGGTTGATGTCGATGCCGCGGTCGGGCTGCGCTTCGGATTCGACCTGATAGCGCTGCGGGTCGGGATAGTCCACGCCTTCCTGCCGGACGATCATCAGGCGCGGGTCGACAGGGTCTTTCACATACCGTCCGGCGGGCGACTTGTAGCGGATCTGAGCAAAGATGCGGTCGCCGTTCAGGTCGCGGCGTTGCGGCGCGGCGGCCGTGTCGGTCTGGTACATGGAATTGCTGCGCTGCGGCGCACCCAGGTCGACGGTGTTGTAGAGTCCGTCGGGATTGTTTGCCGGACAGATGTAGAACGCCTTCGTGTCCACCATCGCGGTCAGGTCCGCATCGTCGCCGTATGCCGAGAGCATCCGGTCGATAAAGTACAGGCATACTTCCGTGCCGGTCTGTTCGTTTCCGTGGGTGGCGCCGGTGAGCATGTGTCCGGCCTTGCCCGTATGCAGCGGCATGACGGGCGGATCGGGCACTTCCAGGTTCCGTGCATGCACCAGCTTCTTTTCGCGGTCGAGCGTCGTGCCGGTCTTCCGGTTCGTGATGATTAATACGTAGAGGGGACGTTGCTGAAAACTTTTCCCGATCTCTATCAGTTCGGTGACGTCCGGATAGGCGCGGCTGACGGACTTCAGATAATCGACCGTCCCCGTGTAACCGTGGAACTTGTCGAAAGAAATGGGCACTTTTCGTGCAGCGGAAAGCGACAGGCACAAAAGGCCCGACGCGATAAAACATACACACGGTCTAATGGATCGTTTCATACGGCTTGATTTTTAATATAAATTTCTAAAATGTCTTTTCTTCGAAATAAAAACAATCGCAAATGTACAATTTATTGTAATAAAAAATATTTTTCGACAAAGAAAATGGCTTTTCGGCACATTCTTTTTTTCGGTCGCTTCAGGCATGCCGGAGGACGGTATTGCCGTCCTCACGTGCCTTTCCACCGTGGAGGTCACGGCAATACCGGCGAAAACAAACCGGGGAGAATCCTTCCGTTCAATTTCCGCGTAAAAAAAGACGACATCCGGGAAAATATCCGGCCGTTTTCTTCGGCATGTCAAAAAACAGTCATGTTTCTGCACCCCGAATCGCCCGAAGGTACTTACCGATGCGCAAAAGGTACTTACCTATTCGCAAAAGGTACGTGCCGATTCACAAAAGGTACGTACCTATGCACAAAAGGTACTTACCGATGCACAAAAAGTACTTACCGATTCGCAAAAGGTACTTACCGATTCACAAAAAGTACTTACTATGCGCCAAAGGTACGTACCTATTCGCAAAAGGTACTTACCTATTCATAAAAGGTACGTACCTATTCACAAAAAGTACTTACCTGTGCGCCAAAGGTACGTACCGATGCACCAAAGGTAGCCACCGATTTACGGATAAAACGATGAACGGGGGAAGGGCGACGTTCATATCCCGTGCCGTCAGGTACGGCATGTCGGTAGAAAACGCCGGATGCCCGTCCTGCCCCGTGCCGTAAGGTACGGAATGTGGCGAGAACTATGAACTATGAGCGGATTTATCGT
>JAIRYD010000186.1 GCA_031267935.1 Tannerella sp. | reverse complement strand
TCCCACACCGCATTTATACCGTTACGGGGTTGAGGTTTGAAACGGAAAAAGGGCTGAAACGGAAAATCCTGATTTTGATGGAACAAATTGCCTGCTGGACAGCCACTAAAGTCATTCCCGAAGGAATAGGTGTTAAAAATACATTGATAAAAAATCGCATTACGAACAAGCCATTGAAAATAATCAAAAACGGAAATATAAACGGTATCGACATAAATTTTTTCTCGCCGGAAAGTGTTTCCTGCAAAGAGAAAACAGCGCTCGAAAAGCAATTGACCATCGCATCGGAACACGTTGTTTTCTGCTTCATCGGGCGCATAGTCAAAGATAAGGGTATAAATGAATTAGTAACGGCTTTCGAACAAATCAATCGATTGCATCCTCAGACGAAACTGTTGCTGGTCGGATGGTTCGAAAAAGAACTGGACCCCGTATCACCCGAAACCGAACAGAAAATAAATCATCATCCGGATATTCTGTTTGTCGGAAAACAAACGGATGTCCGCCCTTATCTGGCTGTGTCCGATATTTTTGTCTTTCCGTCCTATCGAGAAGGTTTTCCCAATGTGGTGATGCAGGCCGGAGCGATGGAACTGCCCTGCATCGTGACCGACATCAACGGTTGCAACGAAATCATCGAAAACGGAGTGAACGGATTGATCATTCCGCCTAAAAATGTGGAAAAATTGCAGGAAAAAATGGAATTATTACTGAATAACAAAGATTTGAGAATACAATTGAAGCAGAAAGCGAGAGAAATGATTACGTCGCGCTACGAGCAGCGAACTGTATGGGAGGCACTGCTGGCCGAATATCGAAGTCTGGACAAACAATATGTATAAACGATTTATCAAACGATTTCTGGATTTCACATTATCTCTGTTCGGCTTGATCCTGCTGTCGCCCTTTTTTGTGCTTGCTGCATTGCTGCTTTTCATGGTCAACCGGAGTAATCCGTTTTTCATGCAATCGCGCCCGGGAAAAAACGAACGGACCTTCCGCATCCTGAAATTTAAAACCATGAACGATAGAAAAGACGAAAACGGGAATTTACTGCCCGACATGAAGCGCATTACCAGGGCAGGCGCATTCATCCGCCGAATGTCGCTGGACGAAATACCTCAGTTGATCAACGTATTGAAAGGCGATATGAGCCTGATTGGTCCCCGTCCGCTGTTGATACAATATCTTTCGCTGTATAACGAAACGCAAAAAAGAAGACACGAAGTTCGCCCCGGCATCACAGGCTGGGCGCAGGTAAACGGACGAAACGCCATCTCGTGGCAACAAAAACTGACTTTCGATGTCTGGTATGTAGACCATACTTCTTTTAGGTTAGACCTGAAAATATTATATTTAACCGTGATAAAAATATTTACACAAAAAGATATTAATTCGGATCTGCATACAACCATGCAACCGTTTACTGGAAATAACTGAATGAAAAACATTGCAATATATGGAGCCGGCGGTTTGGGACGCGAAATAGCCTGTCTGATTCGCCATATCAACGAATACAGCCCGACATGGAACCTGACAGGTTTTTTTGACGACGGAAAAGCGAAAGGATCGAGTAATGAATACGGTATGATTCTGGGAGGAATGGATGATTTAAACGCTTATTCCACGCCGCTGGATGTGGTGATGGCAATAGGCGCTCCGCAAACCGTACATAAATTGACGGAAAAAATTATCAATCCGAATATCGATTTTCCGAATCTTATCGCACCGGATACTCTTTTCCTTGATAAGGAAAGCCTTACGATTGGAAAAGGAAATGTATTCTGCAGTCGCTGTTTTGTCAGTATCGCGACAAAAATAGGGGATTTCAATCTTTTAAATGGTTATATCACATTGGGTCATGATGTTACGATTGGAAATTATAATGCTTTCATGCCCGCTGTCCGGATTTCCGGCGAAGTGTCTATCGGCGACGAAAACTTTTTTGGCGTATCGTCTGTTGTTTTACAGTGCATCTCCATCGGGAAAAATACGGTGATCGGCGCAAACAGTACAATTACAAGAAAAACGGAGAGCAACGCTACTTATGTTGGTAGTCCCGGTCGTAAAACTGAAATTCCATTCACCACACAAATAAATCTGAAACAATTTATCAGGAATTTCGCCGAACAGTTTGACGAAACGGATATGGACATATCCGTCTTTCAGGAAAATACTGTTTTCAAAGAATTGAATATATGGTCATCAATGGTTGCCTTGTCTGTCATTGTGATGATAGATGATATATATGACGTACATATTGGAGGACATGAAATCATGACAGCAGATACGATTGAAGAATTATTTAACACGGTAAAAAACATCTTGTCGGAACAATGACATTCTCAAACAGATCCATTTTGGTTACCGGAGCTTCATCCGGAATCGGCCGCGAGGTGGCCGTCACGACAGCGAATGAAGGCGCATTTGTCTATCTGACCGGACGCAATCGGGAGCGTCTGGAGGCGACGAAGCAACTTGCAGGCGCAGCATCGGAAACGATTGTTTGCGAACTGACATCCGACGAAGATATTGATATGCTGACAGATAAAACCGAAAATCTGGATGGAGCCGTCCTGTGCGCCGGAATAAATGAATACGTCCCGGTCAAATCCATCTCCAGAAAAAGACTCGAACGTATTTTCGACACGAACTTTTACGCGCCGGTTCTGCTCGTGCGCCAGTTGATAAAAAAGAAAAAACTGAACAGAGGTGCATCCGTAATATTTGTTTCATCCATAGCAGCTTGCCTCGGAACGCCCGCCACGCTGCCGTATGCCTCGTCCAAAGCGGCCATCAATGCGGCTGCAAAGGTCATGGCTGTCGAATTGGCGCAACAAGGCATCCGGGTGAATGTCGTCAGCCCGGGTATTGTCAAATCAGAAATGATTAATAAACAGGATATTGAAGCCTCACAATTCATGGATTTGGAAAAACATTATCCTTTGGGACTGGGCGCTCCCCGGAACGTAGCCGATACCGTAAAGTTCCTGCTGTCAGACGATAGCGCATGGATTACCGGAGCGAATATCATCATCGACGGCGGCTTTACCCTTCTTTAATCCATAAATGATGGCAACCATCACCTATAAAAACGTCGGTATCAGGGCTATCGCGGCATGCGTCCCATCCAAAACCGTCTACAACAAGGATTTGGGTTATCTGATTCCCGAAGAGGAAATCGAAAAGACCATCCGGTCGACAGGTATTCGCGAAAAACGCTTTGTCGAAGAGGACGTATGCGCATCGGATCTGTGTCTGAGCGCAGCCGAAAAATTGCTGAAAGACAATCACATCGACAAAGCCAGTATTGACATGCTATTGTTCCTGAGCCAGACGGCCGACTACAGGATTCCGGCTACATCACCCATCCTCCAGCACCGACTCGGACTCTCTCATTCGACGGCCTGTCTCGACCTCACGCTGGGATGTTCAGGTTATGTGTATGCCCTTTCGACGGCTTTTGCCTTCGCCGCCTCGGCCGGAATAAATCGTGTATTACTGCTTGTCGGCGAGACATTTTCCAAAATCACTTCGCCATGCGACAAAGTAAATGCTCCCCTTTACGGCGACGCCGGCACAGCCACATTGATTGAAAAAGGAGATTTTGGAATGGCATGTTTCGAGTTGTGTTCGGACGGCGACGGCGCAGAATCGGTTATGATGAAAGCCGGCGGTTGCCGATTCCCCACGACGACGGACAATCTGCAGCCCAAAATGCGGAAAGATGGCAGTAAATGCTCGGATAACCATATATATATGGATGGTATGGATGTATTTAATTTTGCTTTGAAAGTTGTCCCCAAATCAGTAAAAAACATGGCCGTAACGGCAGGAATCGCCCTGGAATCGCTGGACTGTATTGTTTTTCATCAGGCCAACCGTTTTATGACCGATTTTTTCATCAAAAAACTGAAAATCATGCCGGAAAAGGTACCATACTGTATGGACCGGTACGGAAATACAAGTTCGGCCTCCATTCCGCTGACGATCGTTTCCGAACTGTCGGGCGTGCTGGATGACAAATCACTCCTAATATGCGGTTTCGGCGCCGGATTGTCATGGGGAACTGCCTATCTCCGGTTTTCGGATTGCCGTGTAAGTCCCTTAATTGAATATCAAAACTGTTAAAATGAAATCAAAACTATATCTTTCGACCGCCCACATGGGAGACCGGGAACATGAATTTGTGCAGGAAGCCTTCGATTCGAATTGGATTACGCCGCTGGGCCCCAATGTCGACCTGTTCGAAAACGACCTGGAACAATATCTTGATAATGAAGTCTATGTTACGGCGCTGAGCACTGGAACTGCGGCGCTTCATCTGGCGCTTATTTTGCTGGGCGTGAAAAATGGCGATGAAGTGCTGTGTCAGAGCATGACCTTTTCGGCATCCGCCAATCCAATTGTATACCAAGGAGCTACACCCATTTTCATCGACAGCGAAAAGGAGACATGGAACCTTTCTCCCGAGATACTTGAAAATGCCATCAAAAACCGCATGGCAAAAGGAAAAAAACCTAAAGCGCTCATTCTCGTTCATCTGTACGGAATGCCCGTCCAGATGGACGACATTGCGGCCATTGCCCGCAAGTATGAAATCCCAATCATCGAAGACGCTGCCGAAGCATTAGGTTCCGCCTTCAGGAACAGACGTTGCGGAACATGGGGAGACTTTTCCATCCTGTCATTCAACGGAAATAAAATCATTACGACTTCGGGCGGAGGCGCGCTCGTCTCAAAAAATGAAACCGCCATCCGCAAGGCGCGCTTTCTGGCTACCCAGGCGCGCGACGACGCACCGCATTACCAGCATTCGCACATCGGATACAACTATCGTATGAGCAACGTACTGGCAGGTATTGGCCGCGGCCAAATGTGTGTCCTGCCCGAAAGAGTCGCCAAACGGCGAAGCAACCACGCATATTACAAAAAACACTTGTCCGAAATGGACGGTATTCGTTTCCAGACGGAACCGTCGGACGCTTTTTATTCCAATTACTGGCTGACGACCATCCTCGTCGACGAAAACAGGACGAACGGCATCACGCACGACGACTTGCGGCTGGCGCTCGAAAAAGACAATATCGAATCGCGTCCTCTGTGGAAACCCATGCATCTGCAACCCGTCTTTGCCTCTGCGCCTTTCTATGGCGACGGAACGAGCGAAAAACTGTTCAGCAAAGGTCTTTGCCTGCCGTCCGGGTCCACGCTGACGGAAGAAGACCTGGACCGTGTCATTCGCGTCCTGAAAGATACTCTATCCGGAAAATACCGATAAACAAAAAATATACACCATCTGCTATCTTTAAAATATGAAAATGAGAATTTTAATGCACACTTTTTTTATAAAAATCACATCCCTGCTGTTCGACAAAATCGAAAAACAACCGTTCATACCGCGAATCATGATTCTCGGTATTGACATGGCCTGTGTAGTTGTTTCCTTTACACTGACTTATTATATATGCTTCGATCTGATTAAGGCGCAGGTTCTGCCGTTGCCGTTTTTCTCCAAACTGGGACTCTGCCTTGTCATACACGGATTGTGCTTCATTGCATTCAAGACATACCAAAACGTATTGAGACATACGTCTTTCCGCGACATACTGCGGATACTGGTTGCCGTATGCTGCGCCAATATGCTGCTTTTTGTAATTAACGGAATCACAGACAGTCATTACCACAAACTCATCTTCCCCAACATCGGTTTTCTCATCAATCTGGCGCTGATATTTGGAATGAACATCGTCTTCAGGGTATGCGTCAAACTGTGTTTTGACGTGGCAAAAAAACATTACGGCAAACAAAAGACGCTTGTGCCCTCGCTGATATACGGCGTCAGCGCCTCGAACGTAAACCTGGCAGAATCGATAAACAGCAGCAAAACGCTGCTATTCAAAGTAATTGGATTCATCATTTCAAAAGAATCGAATGCCAGAAACAAAACCGTTTCGGGGCTGCCCATCTACGGCAAGGACGAGATTCTCGACAATATGGCCGGTCAGGATTTTTACAGAGCCATCCTGATCAATCCTGCGGAAATGGACTGGAGTGAAAAGCAGACGCTTGTAAACAAATGTATGGACTGCAAAATAGACCTGTTTTCTACCACGACGTGGGACGAATGGAACCGCAAGAAAGGCGACATCCGACATCTGAACAAAGTCAAAATTGAAGACCTGCTGGAACGGCCGCCCATCCAGATCGATATCGAATCCATCGCCCGAAATATGGCAGGCAAAACCGTACTCGTCACGGGAGCAGCCGGATCCATCGGCAGCGAAGTAGTACGGCAGATCAGTAATTTTCCGTTGAAACGGATCATCATGCTGGACATTGCCGAAAGCCCGCTCTACCAACTTCATCTCGACATGAAAGAAAAACTCAGTGATAAAGACCCCGCCATCGACTGCGTCGCAGTGATATGCAACACGCGACAGTACGACCAGCTGAAGCGCGTATTTGAAAAATACAAGCCCGACTACGTCTACCATGCCGCAGCCTACAAGCACGTGCCGCTGATGGAATACCATCCCTGCGAAGCCGTCCTGACCAATGTGATGGGAAGCAAAAATGCCGTCGACCTGGCTACTGCTTACGGTGCAGAGGCTTTCGTAATGATTTCGACCGACAAGGCCGTAAACCCGACCAACGTCATGGGCGCGACCAAGCGCGTGACGGAAATATACATCCAGTCGCTGTCGAAACGACTCCGGGAAGAAAATCTCGAACAAAAACATACTCGATTCATTATCACAAGATTTGGAAATGTTTTAGGATCAAACGGCTCGGTCATTCCCCTCTTCGAAAACCAAATACAAAAAGGCGGACCGATAACGGTCACCCATTCGGACATCATCCGCTATTTCATGACCATACCCGAAGCATGCCGTCTGGTACTCGAAGCCGGCAACTTCGGCAAGGGCGGCGAAGTGTTCGTCTTCGACATGGGCGATCCTGTAAAAATCAGCGACCTGGCCGAAAAAATGATTCGCTTGTCGGGTCTGGAACCATACAAAGACATCGACATCATTTTCACCGGATTAAGACCCGGCGAGAAACTCTTCGAAGAATTACTCTACGACAAGGAAACGATGATACCGACCAGCAACCCGAAAATCATGACCGGTGCAATCCGCGAATATGACTATCAGCACGTCTACTCGCTCGTGTCGAACCTCGTCACCAAGGCATATACCTGCGATCACATGGAAACGGTAAAAATTATGAAAAAACTCGTACCCGAATATATCAGTCAAAACTCCGTTTATTCGATGCTGGACAACAACTTCAATCAGGAAGACGAAATAAGCCGTTCAGCCACCTAAAGACTAATGAAGTCCGCCGGCAGGAAAAAATTATACGGCCGGTCGAACAATTTATTGATTAAAATTATACCTTTGCAGCGAAAATAATAATCAAATATTATCGTAATGAAAGAGAATACGACGTCCGGTGACGATAATAAAAGAGGCGTGAGCTTCATCGAACAGATGGTAATCAACGATTTGGCGGATAAAAAAAACGGAAGCCGCCTTCAGACGCGCTTCCCGCCCGAACCGAACGGTTATCTGCACATCGGGCATGCCAAAGCCATTTGCCTTGATTTCGGCCTTGCCGAAAAATACAACGGCATTTGCAACCTGCGCTTTGACGACACAAATCCCACACGCGAAGATGTCGAATATGTAGACGCGATCCAGGATGACATCAAGTGGCTGGGATTCAAATGGACGAACGTATATTACGCTTCCGATTATTTCCAGCAACTGTTCGATTTCGCCATCGAACTGATAAAAAATGGACAGGCCTACGTCGACGAACAAAGCTCAGAACTCATTGCACAACAGAAAGGTACGCCGACGCAGCCGGGCATCGAAAGCCCCTACCGCAACAGACCGGCCGACGACAGTCTCAATCTTTTTCTGCGCATGAATCGCGGTGAATACGAGGAAGGCAGCATGACCCTCCGCGCCAAAATAGACATGACTTCAGCCAACATGCACTTCCGCGACCCCATTATCTACCGGATTATCAAGACGCCCCACCATCGCACGGGTACGAAATGGAAAGTCTATCCGATGTACGACTTCGCACACGGACAGAGCGACTATTTCGAGGGCGTCACACATTCGTGGTGCACGCTTGAATTTGAAGTACACCGCCCGTTGTACGACTACTTCATCGATCTGCTCAAGGACGATGTCGATTATCGCCCCCGGCAAACGGAATTTAACCGTCTGAACCTGACCTGTACCGTCATGAGCAAGCGCAAACTCCTCCAGTTAGTGAAGGAGCACCTTGTGAACGGCTGGGACGACCCCCGCATGCCGACCATCTGCGGTTTCCGCCGGCGCGGATATACGCCCGCCTCCATCAAGGCTTTTATCGACAAAATAGGTTATACGAAATTCGACGGCACCGTCGAAATGGCACTGCTCGAACACGCCGTACGCGAAGACCTGAATGCCAAGGCGCGACGCATCGCCGCAGTAATCAATCCCGTCAAGCTGACAATCACCAACTATCCCGAAGACCGGACGGAATTGATGGAATCCGTCAACAATCCCGAAGACCCGTCCGCCGGGACGCACGAAATCGCCTTCTCGCGCGAACTCTATATTGAACGGGAAGATTTTATGGAAAATGCGCCCGGCAAATACTACCGTCTGACGCCGGGACAGGAAGTCAGGTTGCGCTGCGCATATATCGTCAAATGTACGGGCTGCCGTAAAAATGCCGCCGGCGAAGTGGAAGAAGTATATGCCGAATACGACCCGCAGACAAAAAGCGGAATGTCCGAAAGCAACCGCAAAGTGAAGGGCACCATCCACTGGGTGTCGGTTCCGCATGCACTGCCGGCCGAAGTGCGCATCTACGACCGCCTGTTCACGGCCGAAAATCCAATGGACGAAAAGGACAGGGATATCAGAGAACTGTTGAACCCCGATTCGTTGAAAATACTGACCGACTGCTACGTGGAAGCAGATCTGGCAAACGCCAAACCATACGATCATTTCCAGTTTCAGCGCATCGGCTATTTTAACCTGGATCCGGACAGCAAGGAAGGCAAACTCGTCTTTAACCGTACCGTATCGCTGAAAGATACATGGAACAAAATCAATAAAGTCTGAGTAAATTTATTGCAAATGAAAAAAATAGATAAACTATTACGACGATATGCCCAGATGGGCGATGGCGGAGCAAAAACGTATTTCGACGCCGACGAAATCGCCGAAATGCTGGACTATTTCGAAAAGGAAGACGATCTCGACCGCTACGAAACGGTGCTGAAATTCGGAACAAAACTGCATCCCGAAAATCCCAGACTGAAACTCAGGGCATGCAAACTGCTCATGTTCCAAAAAAAATATGAAGAAGCGCTCGAACTGATCATGCAGACGGGATGCGACAGAGAAGGAGACATGGAATTGCTTAAACTGGAATGTTTTTGTATGCTGGACCGCTACGACGAAGTTCTGGACGTGATCGCACGCAAGCAGATCGAGGATGCCGAAAATGTGGAACTCGTGTACGAATACGTGGCATCGGTACTGGGCGGTCTGGACGACAAAGAAAACGAACTGGAAGCGCTGATTCACGAAGGACTGACGCTCTTCCCCGACAATCCCGTACTGCGCGAAGAATATTGCTACCTGCTCGAACAGCAGGGACATGCGGAGAAAGCTATTCAACTGTGCGAAAAACTGATTGACTTCGACCCCTACGTGGCCGACTACTGGTACATGGCCAGTCGGCTGTATGCCGGAACGGACGAGTACGACAAAGCCATCGAATCGCTGGACTTCGCCCTCGTCTGTGACGATTCAGATCTGGAAATCAAAATATTCCGTGCATACTGCCTTTACAAAAACGATCTTTTCGCGAAAGCCGTCAATGAATTTCGGGAGATATTCGCTTCCGAAAAGGAGGAAGTGGACGAACTTATTCAGGCAATTGTATCGGAATATCCCGTACCGGACGATTTCAGAGAAGTATGCTTCCTGTTCGGCATCCTGCGCAACGAAACAGACAAAGACATATCTTCGCTGTTCGAACATCCCGCATATCAGTATGATACCGGCGAGACACCGGCCGTAATCGCCCGGCATTTCGACAGTCTTGTAAATTACGTGAAACAATACTTTTCGGACGAGGAAACGCAAAATGACGACATTCACTATCTGCATGCGGACGATATCTGTCCCGCAGAAAACGGGAGCATTTCGTCCAGACAACTGGCTACAAATTATTTAATGGAAAAATATCACAACAACTAATGAGCCGCACGATTAAAAAATACGCAATAATCACCCTGAAAGGGATGGGCATGGGCGCTGCCGACGTCGTTCCGGGCGTTTCGGGAGGCACGATCGCCTTCATCACGGGCATCTATCAGGAATTGCTCGATTCGATTAAAAGCGTCGGGCCTAAAACGCTCAAACTGCTGTTTACGTTCAAAATAGCAGCATTCTGGAAAGCCATCAACGGGAATTTTCTTTTTTCGCTCATCCTGGGCATCGGTATCAGTTTCCTGTCGCTGGCGCGAATTGTCACCTGGCTGCTCGAAAATCATCCGATCCTTGTCTGGGCATTCTTCTTCGGTCTGGTGCTGGCATCCACATGGTTTGTCGTGAAAGACGTCGGGAAGTGGAACTGGAAAACCGTTGCAGGATTTGTCCTCGGCGCCGCAGTCGCATTCTACATCACCGTCGCCGTGCCCATGAATACCCCCGAAGCCCTGCCGTTCATATTCGCATACGGCGCCATTGCCATCTGCGCCATGATCCTGCCCGGGATATCGGGCAGTTTCGTGCTGGTGCTCATGGACAAGTATTTCTACATGATGGAGGCTGTGAAAGAATTTAAAGTAAGCATACTGATCACGTTCATCTGCGGCGCGGCGATAGGTATCGTCAGTTTTTCGCGGGTACTCTCGTTCCTGCTTCGCAAATACCGCGACGTCACCATCGCCATACTGAGCGGCTTCATGCTCGGCTCGCTCAACAAGGTCTGGCCGTGGAAAGAAACCGTTGCGACCTTCACCGACCGCCACGGCGCCGTCAAACCGCTGATCGAAACGAACATTCTACCCGACCGCCTGCTGTGGGAAGCCATCGCGCTGGCCGCCGTCGGCTTCCTGCTTGTGTACGTACTGGAATTACTCTCACGGAAGAGGGAGAAACCGTAATACTCATGGATGCGGCGTATCGCAGGCTGCGGCCGATTATTGCCGGGATGCTGTCAATACTCGTCATATCGTCCTGCAACAAGCTGACTCCCGCAGGATTCTGGAAAAACTACCGGCACGAATTTATTCAAGCAAGCGAAAGCGATCAGGGGCCTTGGGGAGGACATCGGAAAATCGTCTGGAAGTACGAAAATTCCGATACATCGAATGGGCGAAAAGCAATCGATTATGCAATAAGGAACGGCTGGAAACTGACCGACAGTTTGTTTTTTGCAAATGATTCGCTAATGCCGCTGTCGCCTTATGGCGAAACGGACTATTCATACGACATTTTGAAACACAAGTTGCTTCCATCGCTCGACCCGGGCGGCGCATGGAATATTTATGTCTTCCTGTCGGACTGGATCGCCGTCGAACCCGGCAATGCGAGGGATACGGAAAAGAACGGTTTCGTGGCCTTCAATCGGGAACATACGGAATTTATTGTTTACCTCTTGTGGGGAGAATGATGCCGACAGACGCAATAGCCGGATTCGCCCGCCACGCATGAACTTTGAAGAAAACGTTTGATGTATTCGCATTTTATTTGAAAATAATTTGTTCATAAAATATCAATCACATATCTTTGTCGCCATTACTAACAAAAACATCAACCGATATTATGGAAGAAAAAGATTATTATTACCTTAAAGGAGAAACCCGGATGGGTCCCTTTTCGCTGGAAGCGCTGAAAAGCGAATCGCTTACGTCGTCTACGCTGGTGTGGAACAGTTCGCTGCCCGACTGGGTAGCTGCAGGCACATTGCCCGAACTCCAAAGCTTGTTTGCCCCGGAAGTTGCCGCCACGCCGCCGCCGCAGCCCACAATGGCCTACGGCAGTCCTTCAAACACGTTCGGCCCCGCTGCCGCCATGCCGCCGATGCCCGACAACTACCTCGTCTGGGCCATCCTGACGACCATCTTATGCTGTCTGCCGCTGGGTATCGTTTCGATTATTAACGCCACAAAAGTAAGTTCGACATACGGTGCCGGCGACTACGAAGGCGCGAAAACGGCCTCCGCAGCCGCAAAAAAATGGGCCACCTGGTCAGCCATCGCAGGCGTCATCTACTGGGTGATATGCATCATTACATTTGTAATTCTTGCTGCTGCCGGAATTGCACTGGAAAACAGTGAATTCTAATATAATGGGAATCTCTAAAAACTCCAAATTCAAGGCATGCGAGGCGCTGAAAGTGGCGTTTACCGATCGTAAATGAGTTTTTCAGCGACGAAGCGTAACGCAGAAGTTGATTTTTTAGAGATTCCCCAATGTATCCGGTTCGACATTCCTCTTTTATATTTCACACGGCATGCTTATGTGCATTGTTTTTCATCGTCATTGCGGTTTCCCTGCCCGTCACTGTGGGCATAGCGAAGAAATCCGGGCGCAGGCGACGATCCGGACTGCTTCACGGCGTTTGAATGTACAAAAATATCCCGCGTGAAGTATAAACATAAACACGTCACACATTATGGACAACAAGGCATACTACTATCTGAACGGACAGATCAAAATGGGTCCGTTTTCGCTGGACACGCTCAGGCATGCACCAGTCAGGCCCGACACGCTGGTGTGGAACAGTTCGCTGCCCGACTGGGTCGAGGCGCGCACGCTGCCCGAACTGCAGCCGTTCTTCGAGTCGACACCGCGACCGGCGCCGCCTGCCCCGCCCTTTCGGCAAAACACGCCACCGGCCAGCAGTCAACAGCCGGCAAACGCATACAGCCCGCATCCGTCATTCGACCAGCAGACCGTCCGCCCGCCGCTACCGGACAACTATCTGGTATGGGCCGTCCTGACAACCGTTCTCTGCTGCCTGCCGATGGGCATCGCTTCGATCGTCTACTCCTCAAATGTCAACACGGCCTATTATGCCGGCGACTACGAAGGGGCGCAGCGGGCTTCGGCAAAGGCCAGGCAGTGGGCCATGTGGTCGGCACTGACGGCGCTCATCTTTGCGGCGCTCTATTTTATCGGTATTTTTATTTTTGCATTCATCGGCGCATTGTCGTAATTATGATGCAAATTCGATGATGACTGCAGTGCAAAAAAAACTGACTTACATCGCGGTCATCGCCGTCGTCCTGATCGCAGGCGGCATCATCTATTACAACTGCAATCCTGCGGGAAACGTCTGGTTTCCCAAATGTCCCTTTCTGCTGGCTACGGGACTGAAATGTCCCGGATGCGGTTCGCAGAGGGCGATCCATGCCATGCTGCATTTTGACTTTCACGGTGCGTTCGTCTACAACGCACTACTCATCCTGTCACTCCCCTATCTCTTTCTGCTCGTTGCCGGAGGCGTCGTTCGCCACGTCCGTCCGCAATCCACCTTCCCCTTCATGATTCAACATCCCGCCGTCATCCGGACCTACTTCATTCTCGTCGTCGTGTTCTGGATTGCAAGAAACCTGTTCGGGTTCTGAATTTGTTATTTCGTGTGTTTTATATTGCGCGCGGAATAATTCCGTGCATTGCTATTCATCGTTATTGCGGTCCGCTCCGCAGTTGCAAAGACGGTACGGGCGTATCCTCTCGCACAATTACGGGTACTTTATTAACCTGAGTTCGACATAATTAATGTAATGATATGGCTATAAGTTGCTTGAATGAATAGATACAAAAGTTAGACCCGGATTTTCTCCGGGTCTAACCTGTTTTGTATGATTAATTTATAATATGCTGATTAATAGAATTTTGGGATGATTTGCCGGCAGACCGTCGTATGAGCTATAAACAAGTGTATGAGTTAAGGGTATTAAATGCCGATAATAAATATGTGCGCGTAATCAGCCAGCATCAGGTATTGGAAATGGATGGCGAGCATAATCCTCTTTGGGTGCTGGGAGTGGTGGATTTATCGCCCAATCAGACCTCCGATGAAGCAGTCCGGTTTCGTGTCGTCAATAACAAAACCGGACAGATTATTTCCGGTTTGATGAACGAATTTTCAACTGCTAATCTCACCAAACGGGAAATACAAATCCTGAAAATGATTAATGAGGGGATGTTGAGTAAAGAAATTTCAGATAAATTGTCCATCAGCATTTATACCGTGAACGGACACCGGCAAAATATTCTGCAAAAGTTAAATGCCGATAATGCGGTGGAAGCCATCAACAATGCCCGCAAGTCGGGGTTGCTCGATTGAATTTACAATATTAAGTTCCGCCTGACTTAATTGTCTTTCGGCTAAAAATTTTAAACCCGTCCTTTTTTACATCATGCGGAAATATCCGGCAAATTATCACTAAATTTTACTTTCTTTTGTCCTGAGATTAGCTTTTTTCATTTACTTTTGCGACAGAAAAAAAATAAATCGAATGTATAATATAAAATATTGGAGGAATTAAAAATGATGAAAAAACCGGAAGAAACAATTGGTAATTTAATTGACAAACAGGAAGTAAGCCTTATAAGTTCCGTCGATGAAAACGGTTATCCCAATACAAAGGCAATGTTGCCGCCCGTTAAAAGGGAAGGCATAAAGACTTTTTACTGGCACACAAATTCACCCTCAATGAGAATAAGGCATTATAAAAACAATCCGAAGGC
>JAIRYD010000166.1 GCA_031267935.1 Tannerella sp. | reverse complement strand
ACACCCGTGACGGTTTTTGCGACACCCGTGATTATTTCGGCCACGGTCGTGATTTTTTCAGTCACGGTCGTGATTGTTTCTTTTTCCGAAGGGAATGTTTCCTTTTCGCGTATGACGGGGATCGTTGCATGCATGTCGGTTTGTGTTCGTTGCGGGTTGTTTTCTGTTTCGGGAGTGTTTGTTTCGTACGTGCGCGTGAATCTTTTGATTTATCGTTTGACGGAGGGGCGTTGATCGTGTTTTTATCCCGTACTGTTGCGCCATTCGTCCGTGCCTTCGTCTTCATCATCATCTTCATCGAGGAAAGGGTCGGCAGGCATCGGAGGGCCGTTGCGTCGGTAGTAGAAGGCGAGTGCGATGCCGGTGAGGAGGCCGGAGAGGTGTCCTTCCCACGAGATATAGGTATATTTATATAATGTGGGGAAAAACGCCCAGACGAATCCGCCGTAGAGAAAGGCGACGAGGAGGGAGAAAGCCAGCTGGCGCGGCACGCGGCGTATCAGTCCGCTGGCGAAATGAAACGCGGCCAGGGCATAGACCAGTCCGCTGGCGCCGACGTGCAGCGAGTCGCGATGTCCCATGCACCAGGTGATGAATCCTCCGATGAGGTAGTGGCTCAGCAGGATAGTCCATGCTTTCTGTTCGTAGAAGAGGAAAAGGCCGAAGACGAGCAGAAACAGCGCGGGTGTGTTCGATATCAGATGGTCGATGCCGTCGTGGAGGAAAGGCAGGGTGCATATTCCGTACAGGCGGTGCATGTCGTGCGGGACGAGGCCGTAGCGTGGCAGGCGCAGTGCGAAAAAGCTGTCGACTGCAAACACCATCCATACCGCTGCTACCGGCAGCAGTGCCAGTATGGCGGCGTGCAGCGCCTCACGCTGTTCCCTGTCCATCGGTGAATTTCGAAATCCCGAATGGTTATTCAATCGCGTCCAGCGCCGTTTTGATGCGTCGGACAGCTTCCGCAAGCAGTTCGTCCGAAGTGGCATACGAGAGTCGCAGGCAGGCCGGTGCGCCGAAAGCGGCTCCGCCCACGGTGGCCACATGTGCCGTTTCGAGCAGATACATGGCCAGTTCGCCCGCGTGGCCAATCGTGCGTCCTGCGGCGCGTCTGCCGAAGAAAGCGTTCACTTCGGGGAAGAGGTAGAAGGCGCCCTGCGGCACGTTGACTCTCAGTCCTTCAATTTCGCGGAGCAGGCTTACGCCAAGGTCGCGGCGGCGCAGAAACGTCAGACGCATTTCTTCGACGCAGCGCTGGTCGCCCGCGAGAGCGGCGGCGGCGGCTTTCTGGGCGATGGAACAGGGGCCGGAGGTGTACTGTCCCTGCAGTACGCTGACGGCTCCGGCGATCCACAGCGGCGCGGCAAGGAAGCCGATGCGCCAGCCCGTCATGGCATACGCCTTGGACACGCCGTTGACGACGACCGTGCGGTCGCGAATCGCTTCGAACTGCGCAATGCTTTCGTGCCGCCCGGCGTAGTTGACATGTTCGTAGATTTCGTCGGACAGCACCACGATGCGCGGATGCCGTGCCACGACGTCCGCCAGTCCTTCCAGTTCGCTGCGGCTGTAGACGCTGCCCGTCGGGTTCGACGGCGAGCAGAGGATGAGCGCTTTCGTACGCGGCGTGATGGCGGCTTCGAGCTGCGCCGGCGTGATCTTGAAATCCTGTTCGATGCCGGCGGAAACGATCACGTTCGTTCCTTCGGCCAGCTTGACCATTTCCACGTAACTGACCCAGTACGGGGCGGGCACGATCACCTCGTCGCCCGGCCCGACGATGCTCAGCAGCACGTTGCAGACCGACTGCTTGGCGCCGTTGGAAACCACGATCTGCGCCGCGCCGTAGTCCAGTCCGTTCTCGCGTTTGAACTTGGCGGCGATGGCCTCGCGCAGGTCGGCATACCCCGCGACGGGCGAATAGAACGAGAAATTGTCGTCCACGGCCTTTTTGGCAGCCGCCTTGACATGATCGGGAGTAAAAAAATCGGGTTCGCCCACGCTGAGGTTGATCACGTCGATACCCCGCGTTTTCAATTCATTGCTTTTCTGCGACATCGCCAGCGTTTCGGATGGCGACAGTCCTGCCAGGCGTGCTGATAGTTGTGTCATTTCGAGTTCAGTTTAAATTTGTGGCAAAAGTAATATATTGTCGCGAAAAACACGCACAATCGCCGCGAAAAGAATCGGAATGAATTAAATACAAGACCGAGAGAAAAATTGAATTTCATGCCGCCAAGCGTACAGCCCGGATTGCTTCACTGCGCTTGCAAAAACGAAGAGACGCGACTTTCGAAACAATCATGTATTCGGTAAATGTATCATTTATTTTCAGACGTCTCCTAACCGTATCCCGAAGCGCCGTACGGCAATTGAAGTGGAAAACATCCCGCCTCCTGATGAAATCTTTTCCGTGGCGTCAGGCCCCGAATGTCACATCTGTTTTTTTCCGTACAGACCGTCAATCACAAATAAAAACGCTATCTTTACCGCTGTTTTTACGAACGTATAAAAAATAATACAATGGCACGATATTTTAATGTGGCAGGCCCCTGCATCGAAGCGAAACACTATATGATAGACGCTTCATCGCGACTGAGGGGAATAGTCGGTCTGATTGACCAGGAACAGTATTTTGTGATTCATGCGGCGCGTCAGAGCGGGAAGACCACTTTTCTGCTCGACATGACCGAACGGCTCAACGCGGAGGGCAAATATTATGCGTTTTACTGCTCGCTGGAAATAGGGCAGGGCATTATTGACCCCGAAAAAGGTATCCCGGCCATCATGAGACAGGTATCGAAAGCATTGAGGTTTTCGGGAATACCGAACGGCGCGAAATTTGCCGAAAATGCCGACGTCAGTGATTTCACAGGCGTGCTGGCAATCGAACTGACTGTATTCTGCATGTCGCTGGACAAACCGCTGGTGATTTTCTTCGACGAGGCCGACTGCCTGAGCGAGGGAACGCTGATAACTTTCCTCCGCCAGCTACGCGACGGTTACAACTCTCGCAGCCGGATACCG
>JAIRYD010000158.1 GCA_031267935.1 Tannerella sp. | reverse complement strand
ATTACAGAAGATATCTGTTTCATATATTCGTAACAGTCAAGTTTATCATCTACAACAACAATCATATCAAAATCACTCTTGCAATCGTAATCATCAGTCTTATCCTTAACTTTACGATTAGAACCTATTTGCGCAATTTTAAGCGGTTTATATATCCTGATAATTTTTTCTTTAAAAAAATTTATTGCACTGTCTTTGTCTTTCTCCATAAATTGAATTTCTTTTGATCATTTTGAAAATCCCTGCTCGCCGTATCAACCGAATGGATAACAGCCAATTCGAATAAATCCCAAAAACATTTCCACCAAACGCTTGCAAGACATAATATTGACTGGCATGAAAAATCAGTTTCCGCCGTTTTTCATGTTGCGGTAATACTATATATTCTTCTCCTGCACATCCCTTTTTACATACAGATGCGTAATCCTGTTTCTCAATTCTTTTTATCCATACCCGCCTCAAATCCATTGTTCGTTTTTTCTGCAAAATTACTGTTCTTTTTATATTGCACCACTTAATAATTACTAATTTTTTTAA
Organism: Tannerella sp.; assembly: GCA_031267935.1. Lineage (GTDB taxonomy): Bacteria > Bacteroidota > Bacteroidia > Bacteroidales > Tannerellaceae > Tannerella. The sequence goes on along the minus strand of JAIRYD010000158.1, from coordinate 32,337 downwards.
TAATATGAACATTGAAAAAACTCTAAAAACTCCAAATACGAGGATTGTGAGGTGCTAAAGTGAATGTTACTGATAGTAAATTAGTATTTTAGCGACGTGCGTAGCGCAGAAGCAGGGTTTTTCAGAGGTTCCTCCATCTTCTTCATCGCATTTCTATCCTGCATTTCCCTGACGCCTGTTCATATATCCGGAACAATATAAAACCGCTGTTTTTATTTCGCCGGCTTGGCGGTCCGGGGATTTTCATGTAATTTTGCCAAATCAATTATAAAAAGAAGTTATGAACAACAAAATCAAGTGGACCATGCTTTCGGCCATACTGTTGTTGCCGGGATGCAATTTTTCACGCGTAGGCGAAGATGCGCTGCAAAGCGGGATGGCGTATCATTTCGAGGCGCCGGCAAAGATATGGGAAGAGACTTTTCCGCTCGGCAACGGACGTATCGGACTGATGCCCGACGGTGGAGTAGAGGTGGAGAATTATGTGCTGAACGAAATCTCGATGTGGTCGGGCAGCCGTCAAAACACCGACAATCCCGAAGCGCTCAAGGCGTTGCCCAGGATTCGCGAACTGCTCTTCGAGGGGCGCAACGACGAGGCACAGCAGCTCATGTACGAATCCTTCGTCTGCGCCGGCGAGGGAAGCCGGCAGGGATACCGCAAGCCGTACGGCAGCTATCAGATACTTGGCAACATGAGGTTCGGATACGAATACGACGACGGAAAAGATACCGCCGTCAGGAACTACCGTCGCGAGCTGAGTCTCGAAGAAGCGGTCGCCACCGTCGTGTTCCGGCGCGGCAGGCACACCTACCGGCGCGAGGCGTTCACGTCGTTTGCTTCGGACGTAGCCGTAATACGCCTCACCGCAAATGCCGCGAACGCCATCAGTTTCCACGTCGGAATGAACCGTCCCGAGCGCTATTCGCTGGCCGTCGACCGCGGCGACCTGCACATGTATGGCCGCCTCTACGAAGGGGACGAGCATGACCCGAAGAAACGCGGCGGCACGAACTCCGCGGCGGACGGCGACGACGCCGAAGGTCTCGGAATCCGTTACGGCGCACGTCTGCGCGTGCTGCTGCCCGAAGGCGGTCAATTTGCCGTTGCCGGCGACACGACGCTGGTCATCGAAGATGCCACCGAAGCAATCCTGCTCGTCGCCATGGCCACCGACTATTTCGGTCACGACGTGGACCGGCAGATTGATTCGCTCCTCCTCGCCGCCGAAACGAAGGGCTACGAAACACTCCGGCAGGAGCACGTCGAAGCCTACCGCGCCATGTACGACCGCCTGCATGTCGACCTGGGACACGTTCGCGAAAAAGAAAATCTCCCCGTCGACAGGCGGCTCGAACTCTTCCGCCAGGACCGTAACGACCCGTCGCTCCTTGCCCTCTACTTCCAGTTCGGACGCTACCTGCTGATTTCGTCCACCCGCCCCGGACTGCTTCCTCCCAATCTGCAGGGACTGTGGTGCAACACCGTCCGCACACCCTGGAACGGCGATTACCACATGAACATCAACATGCAGATGAACCTCTGGCCGGCGGAGGTCTGCAACCTCTCCGAGCTGCATCTCCCGCTGATCGAATGGACCCGGCGGCAGGTGCCGAGCGGAAGGCGTACCGCCAGAGTCTTCTACAACGCACGCGGGTGGGTGACACACATTCTCGGCAACGTGTGGGAATTTACCGCGCCGGGCGAGCATCCCTCGTGGGGCGCCACCAACACCTCCGCCGCATGGATGTGCGCACATCTCTACAACCACTATCTCTACACGTGCGACGAGGAATATCTGGCCGGCGTATATCCCGTCATGAAGGAAGCCGCCCTGTTTTTTGTCGACATGCTGGTCGAAGACCCGCGCAACCGCTACCTTGTCACCGCTCCCACCACGTCGCCCGAGAATGCCTACATCCTGCCCGACGGACGCCGCGCCAGCGTCTGTGCAGGATCCACGATGGACAACCAGATTCTGCGCGAACTCTTCGGCAACGTCATCGCCGCCGCCGCCACGCTCGGCGTCGACAACGACTTCGCCGCCACGCTCGCCGTCAAGCGCAGCCGGCTCATGCCCACAATCATCGGCGCCGACGGACGCATCATGGAATGGCTCGAACCCTTCCGCGAAGCCGAGCCGCACCACCGGCACGTCTCCCATCTCTACGGTCTGCATCCCGCCGCCGAAATATCGCCCGACAGCACTCCCGAACTCGCCGAAGCCGCACGTCGCACACTCGAAGCCCGCGGCGACGAAAGCACCGGATGGTCCATGGCCTGGAAAGTCAACTTCCGTGCGCGGCTGCACGACGGCGAACATGCATGGAAACTGCTCGCCGACCTGCTCGCACCATGCCTCCACGACAGCGTCAACTATGCAAAAGGAGGCGGAACATATCCCAACCTTTTCTGCGCCCACCCACCCTTTCAGATCGACGGCAACTTCGGCGGCTGTGCAGGCATCGCCGAAATGCTGCTCCAGAGCCACAACGGATACGTACACTTCCTGCCCGCACTGCCCGCAGCCTGGAAAACCGGACGTTTCAACGGCATGCGCATACAGGGCGGAGGCGAAGTATCCGCCGAATGGACGAACGGCAAACTCCGGCGCACCGCATTGAAGGCGCTCAACGACGGCACGTTCCGGGTCAAAGTGCCCGCAGACGCAATCAACCTGAGCGTAAGGATCAACAAGCTGCCCGCATCACTGCCCGTCAGATCGCACATACTCGAAGCCACGCTGAAAGCCGGCGACGAGATGATCATCATGATGTAGGAGGGCGACCCCTGCGGTTTTCCCCGTCACGCTGACATTACGGCAAAGCGCATGCCCCGTCATCGCGAATGCAGTGAAGCAATCCGGGAGGCTTGCAGCCCGTGTCGTTTTATATAGGACAAGGATTGGCACGGGTTGCCATTTCGCGCCGACGGGGAGTTATACTTCACGCGGTCTGAAATTGCGAGTCTAACTATGAACGATGAATCCGGTCACAGTTCATCGCTCTCCTTGTGTGCTCCGTGCACTCCGTGTTGAAAATAAACGGTAAAGTTTTTAGAGATGCCCTGTTATATCCTGTCTGTTCCACGTTACCATGCAATGAAAAGGAATACCGGAAAAGAAAACCGTGGAACCGGGTATGCATAGCGATCGTCCGGGTCCCGGACGGACAGAATCAAGTCAGCTTGTGAACGTCCGGGTCCCGGACGAACGGAATCAAGTCAGATTGTGAACGTCCGGGTCCCGGACGGACGGAATCGAGTCAGATTGTGAATGTCCGGGTTCCGGACGGAGAGAATCCAAACCCGATTCCGTTCGTCGTTTTTGTCTGAAATGTTGGCTAATTCTTTTTTATGTTTCTTATCTGACAAATAACCTGCAGGCGTGTTTGTCAACCGTAACGAGATGTAACTTTCTTGCGGATGCGGGAATGCTTGTTGTTTCGGCGTCGACGGCCGGCTGATCAACTGTCCGGTGTCGAATGGATAGCGACCGTCGACGGCGCTGCGGACTGTATTGCAACCGCGCCTTTCCGTTCCGCATGCGTCGTGGTCCGTTTCGGCAACGGCGCGTCACACGGAAGCGAGGGTTCCGGACGTTCTCCGTCACGTTTTGAACCTCGATTCGTGAATGAGCATATAGTCGAGAATCGTCATCGCCGCCATGGCCTCGACGACAGGTACGGCGCGCGGCAATACGCACGGATCATGGCGTCCGCGGGCTTTGAGCAGGATCTCGTTTCCTGCTTTGTCGACCGTGGGCTGTTCTTTCAGCAGTGTGGCGACCGCCTTGAATGCCACCCGGAAATAGATGTCTTCTCCGTTGGAGATGCCGCCCTGTATGCCGCCCGAAAAATTCGTCCGTGTACGGATGCGTCCGCGGTCGTTGCAGAACGTGTCGTTCTGTTCCGATCCCGGGTAATTCGTCGTGTCGAAGCCCGCGCCGTAATCGAAACCCTTGGCGGCATTGATGCCGAGCATGGCGGCGCCCAGTGCGGCATGCAGCTTTCCGAACACAGGCTCGCCCAGTCCCGCCGGCACGCCTTTCACGACGCACGAAATGATGCCGCCGACCGTGTCGCCCTCCGCTTTCACGCGGGTAATGAGCGCGGCCATCTCCGCCGCCCTGTCGGGATCGGGACAGCGCACCGGATTGCTTTCCGTCAGACGCAGGTCGTAATCTCCGTACGAACCGTCGAGACGGATGTTTCCTACGCACGACGTATAGGCCTGCACCGTCACGTGCCGCCTGTTGAGCGCCAGCTTTGCCACGGCGCCGCCGACACAGCGCGCCACCGTTTCGCGGGCCGAAGCGCGTCCGCCTCCGCGCGGATCGCGCCGGCCGTATTTGACCTGATACGTGTAGTCCGCATGCGAAGGACGGAAGGCTTCCCGCATCTCGCCGTAATCGTCGGAATGAGGGTCTTCATTGCGCACCGTGAACCCGATGGGCGTACCCGTCGTCACGCCTTCATGGATGCCCGACAGAAATTCCACCCCGTCGGTTTCGCTGCGCGAGGTCGTGATGGCGGATTGTCCGGGACGGCGGCGGTTCAATTCGCTTTGTACGAAGGCAGCGTCTATTGCCAGACCTGCCGGGCAGCCGTCGATCACGCCGCCCACGCATGCCCCGTGCGATTCTCCGAACGAGGTAAGACGAAAAAGGTTTCCAAAAGTATTCATCATGTGAAAATAAGATTCGGCAGGTGAAAAAAATATCCTTACGAACAGTTGCAGCCGCAACCGCATCCGTGCGCACTCGACTCGCTGCAACCGCATCCGCAACCGCCGCCGTTCAGCTTCTCGATGTCCTCGCCGGTCGCCTTGCGGACGTCCAGCACTCTGCCGGCGAAGTGCAGCGTCTGTCCCGCCAGCGGATGATTGAAATCCATCACCACGGCGTCCGCATTGACGGCCATCACCGTACCGTTCATGCGGTGACCGTCGGAATCCATCATCGGCAGGATGTTGCCCGCCTTGACGAACTCGGCGTCAAACTCGCCCTCCACTTCGAAGATCTTTTTGGGCAGATCGACGATATTTTCCGGTTCAATCTCACCGTAAGCGTTTTCGGGCGCAAGCGAGAACTGAAAAATCTCGTCGGGCGCCAACCCTTTCAACTGCGCTTCGAAAGCAGGCAGCATGGAACCCGTCCCGAAAATAAACTCCAGCGGACGTTCCTCGGTAGCGCGTTCTTTCAATTCGCGCGCATCGCCGTCTCCTACATTCAGGTCGTAAATGACCGAAACAAACTTGTTTGTTGCAATTTTCATTCTTGTAATTCTATAAAATTTTGGCGAACAAAGTTACGATAAAAATTGTAACAGTCACCCGCTTCGGTAATATTTTCAATCATTTGGCGGATTATTTCTCGCGGTCGCCTCTTTTTTAACGATGGATTGCATCCCTTCCGGCGAACTTGTCCGGAAAATAAAAGAGGCCACCCGTAAAAGGCAGCCTCATAAGAAAAGGGATGAGGGGGATATCTGTTGTCAGCGTCGTCTGCCGCCGCCTCCACCGCCGTTTCCACCGTGAGACGACGACTGGCGCGGACGTTCGTCCTGATAACCGTCCGGTTTGGGTATCAATACCTTTCGCGACAGTTTGAATTTACCCGTCTTGAGGTCTATATCCACCAGCTTTACCGTGATGAGATCGCCTTCCTTCAATCCGGTTTCTTCGACCGTCTCCAGCCGTTTCCAGTCGATTTCAGAGATATGCAGCAGACCGTCCTTGCCCGGCATGAATTCGACAAACGCACCGTAGGGCATGATGGACGAGATTTTGCCCTCGTATATTTCGCCTACTTCCGGCACGGCAACAATCAGGCGGATAGCCCGCATCGCCGCGTCGATGGATTCCTTGTTCGTGGCCGACACTTCGACGATGCCCGCACCGTCCACCTCGTCGATCGAAATGGTAGCGCCGGTCTTTTCCTGAATGCCCTGTACGATTTTGCCGCCCGGGCCGATGATGGCGCCGATAAATTCCTTGCCGATGGTGATGGTCTCGATGCGCGGTGCGTGCGGTTTCAGTTCCGCGCGCGCTGCCGGCAGCGCTTCCGTGATTTTACCGAGAATATGCAAACGCCCTTCTTTAGCCTGAGCAAGCGCTTTTTCGAGAATCTCGTACGAAAGACCGTCGACCTTGATGTCCATCTGCGTGGCGGTGATGCCGTCTTTCGTGCCCGTCACCTTGAAATCCATGTCGCCCAAATGATCTTCGTCGCCCAGTATATCCGACAGAACGGCATAGTTCGTACCCTTGTTTTCGGAGATCAGCCCCATGGCGATACCCGAAACGGGCTTTTTGATTTGCACGCCTGCATCCATCAGCGCCAGTGTCCCGGCACAAACGGTAGCCATCGAGGACGAGCCGTTCGATTCCAGAATTTCGGAGATGATGCGCACGACGTAGGGATAGTTTTCGGGCAGCATCCGTTTGAGCGCGCGATGTGCAAGATTGCCGTGACCGACTTCGCGCCGGCCGACGCCGCGTTGCGGCCTGGCTTCGCCCGTCGAAAACGGCGGGAAGTTGTAATGCAGCAGGAAACGTTCTTTGCCGTGCACAAGCACGTCGTCCACAATCTTTTCATCGTTCTTCGTGCCGAGCGTGACGGTGGTCAGCGACTGCGTTTCACCGCGGGTAAAAACAGCGGCCCCGTGAGGTCCCGGAAGGTAATCGGTTTCGATCCATATCGGGCGTATATCCGTTGTTTTCCGTCCGTCCAGCCGTTTGCCTTCGTCCAGAATGGCGCGGCGCATGGCTTCTTTTTCCACGTCGTGGTAGTAGCGCCCGATCATCGAGCCTTTCGTTTCGAGTTCTTCCTCGGTAAAAGCCGTCTTGTATTCCGCAATGATGGCCTCAAACGCTTCCGCACGGGCATGTTTGTCCGTCCCCGACACGGCGACGGCGTATGCCTTGCCGTAGCATTTTTCGTGTACATCCTTGCGAAGGTTTTCATCATTTTCCTCGTGGCAATATTCGCGCTTGACGGTTTTGCCGCATGCCTCGGTCAGTTCCATCTGCACGCGGCAATGTGTTTTAATAGCCTCGTGTGCAACCTTGATGGCTTCCAGCATTTCACTTTCCTGCACTTCGGCCATTTCGCCTTCCACCATCATGATGTTGTCGATGGTGGCGCCGACCATGATGTCGATGTCCGCCTTTTCCAGCTGGGCATGCGTCGGATTGACGACGAACGCGCCGCCTACGCGTGCGACGCGCACCTCCGAAATCGGTCCGTTGAACGGGATGTCGGATACGGCCAGCGCCGACGAAGCGGCCAGGCCTGCCAGTGCATCGGGAAGATCTTCGCCGTCGGCCGAGAACAATATGATGCTTACGAATACCTCTGCATGGTAGTTATCCGGAAAGAGCGGACGCAGCACGCGGTCCACGAGCCGGCATGTGAGGACTTCATAGTCTGAAGCTTTACCTTCTCTGCGGGTAAATCCACCCGGGAAACGGCCGAAAGCCGAAAATTTCTCTTTGTAGTCCACTTGCAACGGCATGAAATCCGTGCCCGGAGCCGCATCTTTCGCCGCGCATACAGTAGCCAGCAATACGGTGTTACCCATCCGCACCGTCACGGAACCGTCGGCCTGTTTCGCCAATTTTCCCGTCTCAATGGTGATGGTCCTTCCATCACCCAATTCAATCGTCTTGTTAATAACGTTCATGTTTTTTTATGTCTTTTTACCTTAAAAATCTTGCGAAATTACTAATCATTCATGGAAATGTCATGATTCAATGGTGTTAAAAAAATGAATAACCCTGTTTTTTAATGATAAAGTATTTTTTTTATCACAATTTATGAACGACTTTCATCATTTGTTCTCCCAGTCCGATGGTGTATCCCTGCGAAACGAACACAATCCGGCCAAACGTGTCGGCAATGACGAAGACCGGCAACGCATCGATGCGGGGCAGTTTCATCGCTGCGGCAATCATTTTGCAGATACTGTCGTCGATATCAACGCCGAAGGTAATGGTGGACGGCAATTCGCCGAATTCATTTTTGTCGAAGCGTTGCAATCCTTCTTCGTTTCTGAAAAGCAGCGCCATCGGGCGTCCCCACTGTTCGAAGTCATTCCTGAACTGTGCGATGTCGCGCATGGCATGGTTGGTCGGCTCCTGATTGGCGCCCAGAATGCCGAGGACGAAGTAGCCGCGTCCCGTCGTGTTGAGAATGGATGTTTCCCGGCCGTCGGCCGTGCTGAAGCGTGCCTCGGCATCCATGCTGCCGATCACCTTCACATCGTCGTCGTCCTCGCGCATGACGAGCGCCGTCTCCGTCGTTTTGTCCGCCTCGACGGTGAACGACGAGATATGCGCCAGCACTTTCCCGCTTGCCATGCGCGCGCCGCTCACGAGCAGATAATGACCTTCGTCGAGCAGCAACGGGCTTTTCAGTATGTCTGCCCACGTGCCGCCGGCGCCCATGTCCACGTCGTTGCTCGTTTCGAAGTTCAGCGTCTGCAACCGTCCGTCGGGACGCATTTCGGCAATGCTGAAATGGCTGTAATATTTGGGATTATCCAATGCCGTCACCGTCTGGTAGGATGCGGTGACATGCCCTTTGCCGGCGCTGCGCTGCCGTGCTGCTCCGAAATCGACATCGATCCATTGGCTGTTGTAATACTGCACTTTGCCTGTGACGGGTTCGAGACGAGCCGGTATGCCCATGCTGCGGGCGGCGGCGACAAAGAAAATATTGCGCGAGCGCGTGTCGGCCGTACGCGCTTTCCATACGCCCGCAGGCATGACGGGGATGATCTGCGGATTCAATTCGTCGCGCACCGTGATGTGTTGCCCGACCCAGTCGACCCATGTTGCCGGATTTTCGCGTGCCGCTCTCCGGAGCGCCTCGTCGATCTGCGCGGCAAAAAACTGCTTGTAAGACGTCAAAAACTCATTTGCCACGCGCGGATTCAGCACGTAATCAGTGAAGAGGCGCTGCCGTATGTCCTCGTCGCACAAGTTTTCCGCCACGGCTGGCGTATGATTCAGGTGATCGAACAGTACGGATGCCGGTGTGTCGCGCAGATCTTTTGCCGAAATCGCACCCAGCAATGCCAGGGCCTGCGGACGCTTGTCGTGCGACGTTTCGCGCAGGAATGTTTCGATTTCCGTCCAGTTGCCACGGCTTTTCAGCATGTATTCTTTGAGTTTTTCCACGTCCGTCGCGAGCGTTTGTGCCAGGGCGGTCGCTTTTTCGCCGGTGTAGAAAGTGGCCGTGTAGGCATTCCTGATGTCATCTTCTTCCGACATGCGTGTGGCGTTTTCGGCTTTTTGCGCATCAGTCACTTCTGCAGGAATGCTTCCGTCCGTCGGAGGCGCGATATCGAACGATTCGTGTATTTCGTCGCCCGGTTTCCGGTCGAGCGCAACGGTGATCTGCCCGGTTTTTCCGAAGGACGCAAGACCATACCCGAAACGTCCGTCTTTTGTCGCCCAGACGAGCATGTCGCCCATGCCGGCCGTAAGCGAGCAGCGCCCTTCGGCGTCGGTTTTTTTACTGGCTACGGAATAAAATTCGGCATAGTTGTACAGTTTAAATTCGACCGTCGCATCTTCGACGGGATGGTGATCCGCATCCACGACCGCGACCGTCATTCCAGCGACGGGCGCATAGTTTTCCGTCACGTTTATTTCCGTGTAGCAGGCGGTTGCTTCCACTACTTCTTCGGGGCCACTGTACAGTCCGAATACTTTTGCGTGCATCAGCATGCTGCGGTAGGCCGGGCCGTTGAACCATGCCAGATTGAGTACCGGTTCGGGTTCGCATGCGCCCATGAAATACCATTTGCCGTCGACCCAGGCTTCCACCCAGGCGTGGTTATCGTCCGTATGCGCCCATCTCGGCGTATATACCTGTCGTGCAGGTATTCCGACCGCGCGCAGGGCAGCCACGGCAAATACGGATTCTTCGCCGCAGCGTCCGTAAGCCGTTTTGACGGAAGCCAGCGGCGAACTGGTGCGGGCATCCGAAGGCGTATAGATCACTTTTTCGTGACACCAGTGGTTCACTTCCAGCACGGCGTCGTGTAACGATAAATCCTTCACACGCGCTTTCAACGCTTCGAAAAACACCATCCGGCTCTCGTCCAGGTTTTCGTTGTTGACGCGAACGGGCAGTACGAAATGGCGAAAAACGGTTTCGGGGATCCGGTTGCCCCAGGGCATTTCCGCCTGCGCCGCGAACGACGCGCGCACATTGTCCAGATAAAACGCGCCGTCGTAGTCGCTAATGTCTCCGACGGGCATGTATGCGTAGAGAAACGTCAGCGCTTCCCTTTCGCGCGGCGTCATTTCACGGTCGAAAACAGCAAAGAGCGACGGATCGGCAAAAAGCGATTTCTTTTCTGCGAACGTCTGCGACACCTTTTCGCGAGAAGCGGCGTCCGTGATAAAATGCGATACGGGCGTGCAGGACGTACACACTACGCAAAGGCCGAAAAGGCCGGCAATCAATTTATTCATAGTACTTACGTTTTTTCGTGGCAAAGATACGGCTTTTTGTCCACAACGGGACGTCGCATTGTGTCAAATCAACTCGCGAAAGTTAATAATATGTAAAATATAGTAGTTTGTATTGCAAGGTATATTTATATTGCTTATCTTTGCGAAAAATTAGAAGAAACATGAATGTAGAAAATGTAAAATCGCAGATGAGAAAAGGGGTGCTGGAATATTGTATCCTATTGTTGCTCGAGACGGAGCCTTTGTATTCGTCCGACATTATTCAGAAGTTGCACAATGCGCAACTGATCGTGGTGGAAGGGACTTTGTATCCGCTGCTTATGCGTCTTAAGAACAGCGGCTTGCTATCGTATCAGTGGATTGAATCCACACAGGGACCGCCGCGAAAATATTATGGCCTGACGGATGCAGGCGTCGTTTTCCTGCAGGAACTGGAAGCGTCGTGGCAGGAACTGAACGGCACGATCGACTATATTAAAAACAATTTAAAAATATCGTAAAAATGAAAAAGACTTTGACTGTTAATTTGGGCGGCATCGTATTTCACATTGATGAAGATGCTTATGCATTGCTCGACAAGTATCTCGCTAATTTGCGCATACATTTCGGACACGAGGAAGGCACGGATGAGATCATGAGCGATTTCGAAACGCGCATTTCGGAATTGTTCAACGAACGGCTGCAGGGCGGCTTCAGCGTGATCACGATTGCGTATGTCGAAGAGGTCATCGGGCGGATGGGCCGTCCGGAAGAAATCTTCGACGAGAGTGCAAACCGTGAAGGAGCGAAGGAAGGCCAGCCGACGGCGCCGACCGGAAAGGCAAGGAAACGCCTGATGCGGGACATGGACGATCATATCCTGGGTGGGGTCGCAAGCGGTCTGGCGGCATATTTCGGATGCGACGTGATGGCGATGCGCCTGCTGCTGATCGTACTGCTGATTTTGCCCATTCCTATTCCCGTAGTATTGATATATATCATTTTATGGATGGTGACGCCTGTGGCCCGGACGGCTGCCGACAAACTGATTATGCGCGGCGAAAGCGTGACGCTGGAAAATCTGGGCAGGACGGTGACGGACAGTTTCGACAGGATGAACGATTATCTGCATTCCGACAAATCGCGCACGACGTTGCAGAAAATAGGCGACTTTATCGTGACATTTGTGGGCATCCTGCTGAAGATAGGAGTGTTCCTGATTGCGATTGTCATGATACCGGCGTTGCTGATAACGAGCGTAGCGTTGCTGATCGTAGCGGTGACGCTGATTGTGGTCGGCATCGAAAGTCCGCTGTTCGGTCATCAGATCGATATCATGTATCAACTTCCCGAATATCTGCCTATTATGGGTAGTATTGCCGGTATTCTGCTGGTGGGGATTCCGCTGGTGGTGTTGACGCATGCCTTCTTCGGCACTTTCATGAAACTGAATCCACTGTCGTCCGGCACGAAATGGACACTGTTTATCCTGTGGATTATTGCGCTGACGGTTAGTATTGTTACCGGATGCATGATTATCGGGTCGGATGCGTTCTGCGGCATGAGCGGATGCGGGGAATGGTTCCGGTAAATGTACGGTTTATTGAAGATGGTTTTTTCAGGACGAAGCCCGAAAATGCGCGCATACCGGGGTATGTAAGCATTTTCGGGTTGAAGAAATCCGCGTAAATCCGTCTATCTGTGCGCTTTGAAATGGCGCCATGCGTCCGGATGGATCTCGTGCTGCAATAATTCGCCGAATCTCAATCTCGAATTATATCAAAGATACCTCTCCAGCCATCCGAAAAATTCGCGATTCCAGACGATGGAATTTTGCGGTTTGAAGACCTGATGCCCTTCGTCTTCGAAAACGACTAACCGCGAGGGGATCTCGTGCAGTCGCGCGGCCGTGAAAGCTTCCAGGCTTTGCGAGTAGGGTATGCGGTAGTCGTTCATACCTGTAAAGATCAGGAGAGGCGTATCCCAGCGGGTCACGAACTTGTGAGGCGAATTGGCGTATGAACGTTTGGCGACGGGATTTTCGTCCCAGTATGCGCCTTTGTAGTCGTTGTTGACGAACCACAGTTCTTCCGTGCCGCCATACATGCTTTCGAAGTTGAATATGCCGCAATGCGCGATGAAGGCCTTGAAGCGTTTGTGGTGGTTTCCGGCCAGGAAAAAAGCCGAGTATCCGCCGTAGCTTGCGCCGACGCATCCGAGGCGCGTCTCGTCGCTCCACGGTTCGGCGGCAACGGCGTCGATGGCGCTCAGATAGTCGCGGATGTTCTGTCCGCTGTAGTCGCCCGAAATTTGGTCGAGCCATTCCTGTCCGAACGAGGGCACGCCCCGTCTGTTGGGCGCCACGACGATGTATCCCCGGGCGGCGATCAGTTGCAGGTTCCAGCGATAGCTCCAGGACTGACTGACGACGCTTTGCGGACCGCCCTGACAGTACAGCAGCGTCGGATATTTGCGGGCGGGGTCGAAGTCGGGCGGCAGTATGATCCACGTAAGCATCTGCTTGCCGTCGGTCGTCGTGATCCAGCGCTTCCGGACTTCTCCCATCCGGATATGGTCGTAGATCGGCTGGTTGATGCGCGTGAGAGGCTTCAGTGCGCCTTCGCCACGGAGGTCGATGTCGAACAGTTCTGTGGCGCGGGTGATCTGCGTCACCTGGGCAACCATCCTTCCTCCGTCGAACGAAAAAGCATGGATGTCGTGGTCGCCACGGGTGATGACCGAAACGTCGCCTGACAGGTTCACACGACAAATCTGGTGCGTCGCCTGCATGGGGGCAATAAAGTACAGTTCGTCGCTGCCGTTCCACCTGACGTGGGCGGCATTGTAGTCGAACATGGCGGTGAGGTCTTTCATGCCGCCGTCCGCACTGTCCCACACGAAGAGGCGTTCCTTGTCCGATTCGTTGCCCGGACGGCGCATGGAGATGAAGGCGATGCACTTGTCATCGGGGCTCCAGACGGGATACTTGTCATATCCCTCCATCGGTGCGGGTTTGTCCTGTCGCGGGTCGACCGGATTGCCGTCCTTGCAGATGTTGCGCGTCTGTCCGCTTGCCGTGTCGTAGATGAAGATGTCCGTATCTGTCGAAACGGCGTATGCCGCACCCGTCTGTTTCTTGCAGGTGTATGCCAGTTGCGTGCCTGCGTGGTTCCACGCAATCTCCGCGAGGTCGAAGTAAGGGGCTACCGGTGCGTCCCACGGCTCGCCGGGCATGATGTCTTTTCCTTCGCCCACCCTGCCGTCCGTAAAGCCGGCTACGAAGATGTGCGAATACTTCCCTTCGTCCCAGTAGTTCCAGTGGCGCGCCATCAGGTCGTCGTATATCTTTGCCCTGGATTTGTCCATGTCGGAATGCACATCTTTGGAGAGGCGTTTTTCGACGGAGACGCTTTTCGTATAGAACAGTTTGCTTTCGTTGTCCGCGATGCCGAAGCCGTCGATGCCTCCTTCGACGGTCGAACGTTGCGTCAGCGCCGTGCCGTCGGGTCGGATACTCCACAGCTGACTGTCGCCGCTGCGGTCGCTCAGGAAATAAAGCGTGCTGCCGTCGCGGCTCCATTGCAGGTTGCTTTCGTTGCCCGCATTGTCGGTCAGTTCCACGGGCGTGTCACTGCCGGCCGTCAGCAGGTGGATGTTTGTCACACCGCGATTTTCGGCCACGCTGTAGCGGGTGACGGTGAAGGCGACCTGTTCGCCCGAGGGCGATACGCTGCCGTTGCCTGCCCGTCCCATTTTCCACATGATTTCGGGTGTGAGGACACCGGTCGAGATTTCCGCATCGGTCAGTGCATTATCGATCTCGACTGTTTTTTCCCCTTCGGGGGATGAACTGTTGTCGCGCGTGCAACAGGCGTTCAGAATTACGGTCATTGACATAAGAAAGAATAAGTTTGTTTTCATGGGTTTTATATTCAGGATTCAATTATTTTTTCTACATATATCTGTGCATTTTCGAACCGGGTGACGCGGACGGGTGTTCCCTTCTCTATGAAGCCTGATTCGGATACACCGTCGTAGAGCCGGCCATCGATAATCACCTTGCCCGACAGCCGCAGAACGGTTTCGGCCACGCCTTCTTTCCCGATCAGATTTGTCAATACGGGTGAGGAAACGGCCGTTTCGAGGTCGGCGGTGAGCGCCATGCGTCTCAGGACGCCCTTTTTTCCGATGCGGTCGGAGAGCCAGAGCATGGCCAGCGAGCCGAGCGTGATGCCCGACAGGACAATCATCATGGCGCGCCCCGTATCTGTCAGGCGTACGCCGGAAAAGTCGAAACGGATATTACCGAGCAGGCTCAGGAAGAAGCCTGCAATCAGCAGGATGATGCCGCATATACCGGTCACGCCGAATCCGGGAATCACGAATATCTCGAATGCAACCAGTATCAGTCCGAGCACGAAAAGCAGTATTTCCCAGTTCTCGGCCAGCCCTTCGATATAGAGCGGCATGAAGTACAGGACGGCTGCGATCACGGCCACGGCCAGCGGAAAACCTATGCCCGGCGTCTGCAGCTCGAAATAGATGCCGCCGATGATAAGCAGTATCAGTATGGATTGCATGACAGGATTCATCAGGAAGCCGCGCAGGTTGTCCAGCCACGAGGGGCTGAAGCTCGTCAGCCGGTAGGCGTCGTATCCCATCAGGCGGGTGATGACTTCGTCGACCGAGTTGGCTATCCCGTCGCAATAACCCCATCTGACGGCTTCGTCGGCTGTAAGCGTCAATGTCCGGCTTGAGTCGACAAGGTGCGGGATGACTGTGCCGCGGTCTACCATGGCTTCGGCGATCTGCGGGTCGCGACGCCAGCGATACGTCGTGTCGCGTCCGTCGACGACGGTATCCCGACCGTGCGCTTCGGCAGTGGAGCGCATCAGCGAACGCATGTACGACTGATACTTGTCCGGCGCCGCCTCTCCTGTCTGACCGACGACGGTGGCCGCGCCGATACTGGCGCCACGGCGCATGTATATCTTGCGGCATGCGAGCGAAATGAGCGCGCCGGCCGAAGCCGCATTGTTGTCGATGAACACGTATACGGGCACGGGGCTGTACAGGATGGCTGTGCGCATCGAATCGGCCGCGTCCAGCAATCCGCCGTACGTGTTCAGATGTATCAGCACGGCATCTGCTCCGATGTCCTGCGCCTCGTGCAACCCCTTGCCGAGGTAGATCTGCGCCGTCCGGTCGATGTCCTGCCTGATATCTATCCGATAGATGGATACGGGGGTAGCGCTCTGTTCTGCCGTCGCTTTTGGCGGTAGCCATACGGCAACGGCCATCAGTGTGACGACGAGCGGTATTGTGTACGCTTTGTTTTTCATACAAATTCCGTTTGAAGTGAAAACATTGCAATTATACAAAAAATATTGCTTATACGGGTAAAAAAACGGATAAATCTTTTTTTGAGGTATTATTTTCGAGCAACCACTCAATTCTGCGCCCGTGTTCCGCCGTTCACCTCCCTGATTCGAGCCGCCACTTCTTCCATCAGCCATTTGGGTGTCGAGGTAGCGCCACAGACGCCCACACTCCGGATTCCGCACGGCAGGGGCGTGACAATCTCGGTAGCGTCGGTGATAAAAAACGTATCCCGGTTGGCCTTGCTACATTCTTCGAACAGCATCCTGCCGTTCGAACTTTGTTTTCCGGCCACGAAATAGATCCGGTCATGTCTGGCTGCAAATGCCCGGATATTGGGCAGCCGGTTGCCCACCTGACGGCATATCGTGTCGTAGTAGCGGAACGTCACACCCGGAGATATGCGTCGGCCGATGGCGTCCACCACCTCCATGAATCCGTCCAGCGGTTTGGTGGTCTGCGAGAACAGGATGATATCCATCCCGAAGTCGAGCACGTGCAAGTCTTCCTTTCGTTCGATTACGATAGCGGCGCCATCCGTTTGTCCCACCAGCCCGTTTACTTCGGCATGTCCTTTTTTTCCATAGATGACCAGTTGGGCGGAAGCGTCTTTCATTTCCTGATAGCACTGACTGATACGGCGTTGCAGCTGAAGCACCACCGGGCAGGTGGCGTCGACGATTTTAATGTGGTGCTGCTCCGCCAGACGGTAGGTCGAAGGCGGCTCGCCGTGCGCCCGGAGCAACACGGTCCGGCCGTGCAGCCGTGGCAGCTCTTCGTGCCGGATCGTTTTCAGACCCAGCAGCTTCAACCGTTCCATCTCCAGG
Organism: Tannerella sp.; assembly: GCA_031267935.1. GTDB lineage: Bacteria > Bacteroidota > Bacteroidia > Bacteroidales > Tannerellaceae > Tannerella. The sequence continues at coordinate 15,667 of JAIRYD010000158.1, read as the reverse complement.
TTATTGTGTACCAGGTCGCCCAGACAGCACAGTTCGTTCGTATTTTCCAGTTCGCGTTCGGCGCTTTGTATCGCCTTGACCACTCCGAAACAGAATCCTGAATTACTGTCTATTGCTACGTCAATCATGCGCCTTCTGCTATTCGCCCGTCGCGCGGTTGAACTGTTCCAGCAACCAGGCTTGCTGTTCGTGTATGGACATGTACGAATTATCCAGTTCAATCGCGTCGGCCGCTTTTGTCAGCGGACTTTCCCGGCGGGTCGTGTCCAGCCGGTCGCGTTCGCGGACATTAGTCAGCACCTCTTCGAATGAGATCTGTACGCCTTTCTGTTTCAGCTCGTCTACACGCCGTTGCGCACGGATGGCAGCCGAGGCCGTTACGAAGATTTTAAGTTCGGCATCGGGAAAAACGACCGTCCCGATGTCGCGCCCGTCCATCACCACGCCCTTGCTGCGCCCCGCCGCCTGCTGTCCGGCTACCAGAATGCGGCGGACAAAGCCCAGCGAAGCAATCAGGCTTACACGCGAAGCGACGTCCATACTGCGTATCTCGTTTTCCACATTTTCGCCATTCAGACAGGTCACCGTCCCTCCCGTTTCGGGGTGCACCCTGCACGAGATGTCTATCGACCCGATACTTTCGCGTAACCGGGTTTCGTCGATGCTTTCCGCTACAAAACAATGGTTTCTGATCGCATAAAGCGTTACCGCCCGATACATCGCGCCACTGTCGATATACGTATATCCCACCATCCGGGCAAGGTCTTTTGCCATCGTACTCTTGCCGCAGGACGAAAAACCGTCAATTGCCACATTTATTCTTTTCACGCGCGTACATTATATAATTGTATTATGTCAAGATCAAGGTTCGATAGCCGACAGGGTAGTAGAAACGCTCAGCATCAGCGAATAGGCCGAGGGATGATAGCGCGCCGCAGAAGCATCCACCGTGAAACGGCTGATTTTGAATCCCGCACCGACGGAAAAACCGCCCAGACCGTTTCCGCCATCCCGCAGTTTCATATCCATATTGGCCTTAGGGTTGAACCCTGCGCCCAGCCAGAAATTTTCGGAAGGAATCCAGTCCACGCCGAAGACCAGATGCTTGGCCAGCGTCTGCACAAACGTGTCGTCCGTCGTCGCCGTCGCGGTCAACGTCGCATCCGTATATTTGAACTTCCATCGATTCAGATACATAGCCGTCACCGAAATGCGTATCGGCGCATGTTCCATCTTCTTTGTGAAGCCCATCTGGATGTCCCACGGCAATTTTTCGCGTTTGGAATCGTAGCCTTTCAGTTGCGCTCCGGCATTTTTTATGGCCACTCCGTAGGCAAATCCCTTCTCCGGGTCGTAATAACTCAATCCCGCGTCGACGGCGATCCCGAATGACGTATATTCGGCCAGATTCGAATAAAGCGCTTTGAACGAGACGCCTCCGCGCCAGCTATCCGTCAGGTCGTAAGAAAAAAATCCGTTCAAACTCAGGTCTTTGGCCGAGAAATCTCCCGACACGACATGTTCGGCGCTCACCTCCTTCATCTTCCCGTAGCTGATAAAGGTCGCCCCGACGCCCCATGCGCTCCTTTCCCCGAGCGCTTTCGTAAACGCGGCGCTGCCTATGCTGATATCCGAAATGTAGTTCATGTAATTCAGATTCACCATTCCGTCCATCTCGCCTCCCAGCAATGCCGGATTATGGAATATAAGCGAAGGGTCGCGCTCAATGAGCGAAACGGAATGTCCTCCCAGCGCATTGACGTGCGAAGACGTCGGGTAACGCAGAAACGTAAACACACGGTCGCCGTCCTGTGCACGGAGCATCAGGGGAAACAACCACAAAATAATTGCCAAAACTATATATTTCATTCTCATTTACAGTCAAAAAGCGTATAAAAGCACGCCGTTTTCCCGTCGTCGGACACGCGGCAGTTATATCAATAACGAAGAAATCGGCAAAAAGGTATATCCGGTTTCTCTTTTTTCATTTCTAAAAAAAAGTGAAATAGCGATTTTTTTTTTATTTTTCCGCACATCGAATTGAAATTGTCCATATCTTTGCTACCGAAGTCAAACTTATTAATTAAAAAGCTATGGAAATCAAGAAATCGTCTAAAGCAGACTTGGAGAAGATAAAAGGAACAAGTCTTCTATTGGGTATGGTAGTAGGGCTGGCCGTTTTGTTCGTTGGCTTTGAATGGGCGCAGAAAGACCTGAAAATCGCACAGAATGAAGGTATTTCCGATGTCATTGCCGAGGAGGAAATCGAAATTACGACACAAAACGAACCGCCGCCGCCACCGCCGCCGCCACCACCTGCACAGGAAGTTGCAGAGATATTGAATATTGTGGAAGATGATGCAAACATTGCACAGGTCGACCTTCTTTCGTCTGAAGACAATCAGCGTGAAGCGCAGGTACAAACGTACGTGCCGCCTGCCCAGGTTGAAGAAGAAGAAGAAGATACGGAAACGATTTTCCAGGTAGTAGAAAAAGCACCTGAATTTCCGGGAGGACAGGCCGCAATGTTGAGTTTCATCTCGAAAGCATTGAGGTATCCGGTTGTAGCTCAGGAAAACGGTATTCATGGACGTGTGACGTGCGCGTTCGTGGTAAATCGGGATGGCTCGATCGTCGACATTGAAGTCTTGCGCGGGGTTGATCCCTCGCTCGACAAGGAAGCCATGCGCGTGATCAGCACCATGCCGAAATGGAGACCGGGCGAACAGAGAGGTAAACCGGTACGCGTGAAATTTACCCTGCCGGTTCATTTCAGGCTGCAATAAGATTTTGTTTGCAAGATAATAAGTATTGGGGACTTCTAAAAACTCCGAATTCAAGGCTTGCGAGGAGCTAAAAGCGGAGTTTACCTGTCGTAAACGAGCATTTTAGCGACGAAGCGTAACGCAGAAGTCGGGTTTTTTAGAGGTTCCCTATTTAAATTCACGAAAGAGGTCGCGTATGCGGCCTTTTTTGATGGCAGGCAGAGAGGTCCTTCACAGATCTCTTTTTGAAATCGGGATGAAAAAGTAAAATCATCCATTCTCTCTTTAGACTCATTTTTTTCACATTATATTAATGTATTCATCCGCACAAATATTACAGATCATCGACGACGCCATCCGGACGCTGGACCTCGAAAGCCATCCTCCGGGCCTGTTCGATCCGATAAAATACACGCTCTCCAATGGAGGTAAACGCATCCGTCCGGCATTTATGCTGATAGCCTGCGATTTGTATGGCGGGTCGACGGACGGCGCCCTGCTGCCGGCGCTGGGAATGGAGGTTTTTCACAATTTCACCCTGCTGCACGACGATTTGATGGACGAAGCCGACATCAGGCGGAACCGCCCGACCGTGCATAAAAAGTGGAACCGCAACACGGCCATTCTGTCTGGCGACGCCATGCTCATTTCGGCTTACCGCCTTATCAGCGAAACGCCCGTACCCCATCTTAAGGAAATACTTTCGCTGTTCACACAGACAGCCCTCGAAATTTGCGAAGGGCAGCAGTTCGACATGGAGTTTGAATCAAGAACCGACGTGACGGAAGAGGAATACATCGAAATGATACGCCTGAAAACGGCGGTACTGCTGGCCTGCTGTCTCAAGGCGGGCGCAATCATTGGCGGCGCGCCGCATGCCGGAGCGGAACGACTGTACCGCTTCGGGCTATATCTGGGACTGGCTTTCCAACTGCAGGACGACTTGCTGGACGTGTATGGAAATCCGCAGATGTTCGGGAAAAACATCGGAGGCGACATCCTTTGCGACAAAAAGACGTTTCTGCTCATACATGCGCTCCGGCAGGCCTCCGAACAGCAGCAACACATCATTGCACAGTATCAATCCTGCGACGGTCGCCGCTTTGCGCCTGCCGAAAAGATTGCCGCCATCACGGCCATATACGACCGTCTGCAGATAAAGGAGCTGACGGAAAACAGGATCGCACATTATTACGGTAAGGCGATGGATGAACTGGCCGGTCTGGACGTGCCGGCCGCGCGTCTTGCCGTCATGCGCCACATGAGCGAACGTCTGATGAAACGCGAATCATAGCCCTCCAAACATCTGTCGATGGAAATAATTGATACTCATACGCATATCTATCTGGAAGAATTTGATGCCGATCGCCGGCAGACGATTCGGGCTGCCAGGGAGTCGGGAATCGTCGCGGCGCTGCTGCCGAATGTCGATGCGTCGACCATCGGCCCCCTGCTGCAACTGTGTGATGCCGAGCCGGATTTTGCGTTTCCGATGATGGGACTGCACCCGACGAGCGTCGGCGGCACATATACGAAGGAGCTGAAGGTGGTCGAATCGGCGCTTGCACGGCGTCGCTACTGCGGCATCGGCGAAATCGGAATTGACCTGTATTGGGACAAAAGTCATCTGAAAGCACAGAAAATCGTGTTCGAAGAGCAGTTGCAATGGAGTATCGACCTGCATCTGCCCGTAGCCATCCATACGCGGAATGCTTTTGCCGAGGTGTTCGATTCCATACATAAGATCGGAGCGAGCCGGCTGAGAGGCGTCTTCCACTGCTTCGACGGTACGCAGGACGACCTCGACGAAATACTGCAGCTCGACGGCTTCAAGATTGGAGTGAACGGCATATTGACGTTCAAAAAGTCGCACTTGCCCGAAATCATCGGCCGCGCGCCGGTCGGAACACTTCTGCTGGAAACGGATGCCCCCTATCTGGCGCCTTTTCCGCACCGCGGAAAACGGAACGAACCGCTCTTTTTGTGGGAAACGGCAAAAAAACTGGCCTCCATCCTGGGAATCGGGCTGGAAAATGTCGCGGAGCACACAAAAAAAAATACATTGGAATTATTTGATGTTCAAGTAAATAACTGATAATGCAAAAAGAAATTTCAATCGGAGGTGCATTTTTTCTTTCTAAATTGCGTTTACTTTCGAGTAAAAAACTGATATTTGTAGACTGAAAAAGTCGTGGTATGTTATATTTTTTGTGTAATTTGCACTCGTTTTTGAGACGATGCTTAAAAACTGTGATTGGAGAGATGCTCGAGTGGTTGAAGAGGCACGCCTGGAAAGCGTGTATATGCCTAAAGCGTATCGCGGGTTCGAATCCCGCTTTCTCCGCAACATGTATGGTAAAATATTAGAGATTAAAGAATTAATTATAAACAATAAAAAAGAATAGAAACTAAATTATTAATTTAAATTTTCAAACGCTATGAAAAAGTTATTTACAAGAGTATTCCTGGTATTGTGTGCACTTGGAACTTCCGCGGCCCTTTTTGCACAGGAAGTTGCAGCTGTTGAAGGTGAGAGTATGCATCAAGCTCTCAAAACCAAATTTATTGAAGGTAGTGCGGACTTTATGAGTACAATCGCCATCGCATTGATTTTAGGTCTGGCATTCGTGCTCGAACGCATCATCTATCTGAATCTGGCCGACACCAACGTCAATAAGATGCTGGAAGGCATCGAATCGGCGCTTGTGGACAAAGGCGACGTCGAATCGGCCAAGGCCATTGCCCGCGATACGAGAGGTCCGATTGCATCGATTGCCTATCAGGGATTGTTGCGAATCGATCAGGGTGTCGACATCGTAGAGAAGTCCATCGTTTCATACGGTGGTGTTCAAGGCGGTCTGCTCGAAAAGAACCTGTCGTGGATTACGCTGTTTATTGCCATGGCTCCGTCTCTCGGATTCCTTGGAACTGTGGTAGGTATGGTTATGTCATTCGACAAAATCGAACGCGTGGGCGATATCAGCCCGACAGTTGTGGCCGGTGGTATGAAAGTGGCGTTGATCACCACTGTGGGCGGTTTGATTGTGGCTCTTATTCTGCAAGTATTTTATAATTATCTGTTGAGCAAGCTGGAAAGCATCTTGAACAAAATGGAAGACGCTTCCATTACGCTGCTCGATATAATTATCAAATACAGTGTAAAATATCAAAAGTAAAAGGCCATGGCTGTAACTAAAATAAGAAGATTTTCAAGCTGGGTTCTGATTGTTTGCACGGTAATTACGATAGCCGTACTGGCGATTTTTTACTTGGGCGGCGTAGAAGATCCTGCAGCTGAAAATAAAGCGCCGATATACACGTCGTTGCTGCTGTATTGGAGCTATGTGCTTACCGCTCTCACGATTGCCGGAATGTTAATTTTCGGAATACTCCAGTTTCTGTCGACCCTCAAGGCCAAACCCAAAGCCGCGCTCGGCTCACTGGTTGTCCTGATCGTTTTTGCAGCACTTCTGGGTATTACGTTTATGACGGGTGGCACTGAGAAATTGTCGAATATCAATGTGGATTCGGCGCATTTCAATACCGACTTCTGGCTGAAGTTGTCTGACATGTGGTTGTATTCCGCATATATTATGCTCATACTGTGCATAGTGGCAATGATTGCCGGTTCGATTAAATCCGTATTTAAAAAATAGCAACTTAAAAAAGGACAGAAAATGGGTAAAAAAAGAAAAGTTCCCGGAGTGAATGCCACTTCTTCTGCCGATATTGCGTTCATGTTGCTGCTGTTCTTTCTGTTGACGACATCGATGGATACCGATCAGGGGCTGGCGAGGCGTTTGCCGCCGCCGCCCAACAACGAAAAGAAGACAGAGGAAATCGATATCAAGAAGCGGAATATCCTGCCGATCCTGATCAATACGGACAACCAGATCCTGTGCGCAGGCGAATATATTGACCTTGTTGCATTGAAGGATAAAGCGAAAGAATTTATTTCCAACCGAAACGACGATCCGAATCTGCCGGAGAAAACAGAAGAAGACGTACCGTATTTCGGCCGGATGATGGTGTGTAAATCCCATGTAATCTCGTTGATGAACGACCGGGGTACGCAGTACCAGAAATATCTCGATGTCCAGAACGAGCTGGCTGCGGCCTACAACGAACTTCGCGACGAGGTTTCCAAAGGGAAATGGGGTAAAAGGTTCATCGAATTGGATGAAGAACAACAAAAGGCTGTGCAGCAGATCTATCCTCAGATGATATCGGAAGCGGAGCCTAAAAACTATGGAGGCAAATAGCAAATGGGAAAGTTTAATAAATCGGGCGGACGCGAAATGCCCGAATTGAATACATCATCGCTGCCTGACCTGGTTTTTGCCATCCTGTTCTTTTTCATGATGGTGACGACCATGCGCGAGGTCACTCTCAAGGTGCAGTTCAGAGTGCCGCAAGCTACGGAACTTCAGAAACTGGAGAAAAAGTCGCTGGTGACGTTCATCTATGTAGGCAAGCCCACATCGGAATTTGCCGCAAAAATGGGAACCGAGCCACGTCTTCAACTTAATGACCAGTTTGCCGAAGTATCGGAAGTAGGTTCGTATATCGCACAGGAAAAGTCGAGTATGAAAGAGGAAGACCAACCTTTCATGACGGTTTCCATCAAAGGCGACTACGACACGAAAATGGGCTTGATCACAGACCTCAAACAGGCCTTGCGTAAAGCTTACGCGCTGAAGATAAATTATTCTGCCAGCAAGCGGATTAATTAGCAACAGGCGCATTTGCGATAAACAGAGGGAGGTTGTCCGGAAAGATCGGGCAACCTCCTTTTATATTGTGCGCGGCATAGTTTTATGAACGATGAACTATGAACGATGAACGATGAACGATGAACGATGAACGATGAACGATGAATCCGGTCATAGTTCGGTATCAGATATTTTTTTTCGAAAAATCGTGCATTGTCAATGGCCGGGAATCATTATATTTGCACGGTATAAACTGAATGCGGGTTGAAATGCGCAAAGAAGACGGTATTTTGCCCGTATATCTATCTTAATTATTTATGAGGTTACTTGAAATTACCTGGACGGCCGACCCGGCCATTTTCACGATTTTCTCGAAAGAGATACGCTGGTATGCGCTGGCCTTCGTTATCGGTTTTGCCGTTGGATACAAGATTGTACAGCGGATGTGGAAGAATGAAAAGCTGAATCCTGCCTGGCTCGATCCGCTACTGTTTTACACGGGATTCGGAACCGCCATCGGGGCGAGGCTGGGGCATTGCCTGTTCTACGATCCGGCCTATTATCTTTCTCATCCGGTCGAAATCCTGAAAATCTGGGAAGGCGGACTGGCCAGCCACGGAGGGGTGCTGGGCATTATTGTGGCCATCTATTTCTTCTCCCGCCACGTTTCGCACCGAAGCATGCTCTGGACATTCGATAAACTGGTAGTCCCGACCGGGCTTGTCGCCGCGCTCATACGCCTCGGCAATCTGGCGAATCACGAAATCTACGGCCATCCGACAAATCTGCCGTGGGGTTTTCGTTTCATCGAGAACCTGTATTACTGGAAGCGCGGCGCGGCGCCTGTTTTTTCGGAGCCGAGCCATCCGACACAGATTTATGAAGCGTTGTGCTACCTGCTGATCTTCGCCCTTTGCATGTGGCTGTATTTTAAAAAGGAATCATGGCGGAAGGAGGGATTTATATTCGGCGTCTTCATGATTTGCGTCTTTACCGCCCGTTTCTTTATCGAATTTCTGAAAAAAGACCAGGAAGCGTTCGAGGCCAGCATGGCGCTCAACATGGGACAGTGTCTGAGCATTCCGTTTATTTTGGCCGGCGTCTTCTTTGTCTGGCGAGCCGTCAAAAAGAAACCGGTCCATTCATCCAAACCCAGTCGCAATGAAAAAAATCGAAAGTGACATCTACTACGTCGGTGTGAACGACCGCCATAAAATGCTTTTCGAGAATTTGTGGCCGTTGCCGAACGGCGTTTCGTACAACTCGTTCCTGATTGCGGACGAAAAGACGGCGCTGGTAGACACGGTCGATATCGCTTTCTGCGACCTTTTTCTCGACAGGGTGAAGGAGGCGCTGAATGGCCGTCCGTTGGATTATCTGATTGTCAATCATATGGAACCCGACCATTCGGGCAGCATCCGTATGTTGCGGCAACTGTATCCCGGCCTGCAGATCGTCGGCAACAAGCAGACGTTCGGCATGCTGAACGGCTACTACGGCATCGCGGAAGGACTCTGCGAAGTAGGGGAAGGCGATGTGCTCGCGCTTGGGCGTCATCGGCTCACATTCTACATGACGCCGATGGTACACTGGCCGGAGGTCATGATGGCGTATGACGGGACGGACGGCGTGCTTTTTTCGGCCGACGCATTCGGCACATACGGCGCGCTGGACGGAGGCGTGATCGATTCGGAACTCGACACCGCACGTTACCGGGACGAAATGATACGCTATTACGCCAATATCGTCGGCAAATACGGCAGTCCCGTCCGTAAAGCGATGCAGAAACTCTCGTCGCTCGACATACGGACGATCTGCTCCACGCACGGTCCTGTCTGGCGTGAACACCGCGACATGCCCGTCGGCATCTACGACCGGCTGAGTCGCTACGAAGGCGAGCGGGGCGTCACGGTCGTCTACGGAAGCATGTACGGCCATACGGAACAGATGGCCGAAACGATTGCCGCCTCGCTCGCGGAGCATGGCGTTCGGGACATCGCCGTGCACGACGCCGCCAGGACGCATGCCTCGTATATCCTCCGCGACGTGTTTCGCTACAGAGGTCTGCTTGTCGGCAGCCCGACGTACAGCGGACAGCTCTTCCCGGAAATCGATTCGCTGTTGCGAAAAATCGAACTGCGCGAAGTGAAAGACCGCCTGTTCGGCTGTTTCGGCTCGTACACGTGGGCAGGGATGGCCGTCAAACGGCTGACGGCCTTTGCGGACGCCATGAAATGGGAAACGGTCGGCGAACCGGTAGAACAGAAGCAGGCCATGAGCCGCGACACGCACGACAAATGTCGCGCCCTGGGTGAGGCAATGGCCGGAAAACTGTGACTCGAAAGAGAGAGAGAAAAAAATAAAGTATTCATAACAATCAATCATTAATCAATTATCACGATGAGAGTAATTATCGAACCGGACAGCGAAATGCTATCACAATGGGCGGCCAACTACATCGCCGCCAAAATCAGAAAAGCCGCACCGACGGCCGAAAAACCGTTTGTGCTGGGACTGCCGACCGGATCCTCGCCGCTGGGCACGTACCGTCACCTGATCGAACTGCACCGAACGGGTGCGGTGTCGTTCCGGCATGTCGTCACGTTCAACATGGACGAATATGTCGGTCTGCCGAAAGAGCATCCCGAAAGCTACTATTCATTCATGTGGAAAAACTTTTTCAGCCACATCGACATCTGTCCGGAGCGGGCGCATATCCTGGACGGGAATGCCCCCGACACGGAAGCGGAATGTGCCTCGTACGAAGCGCGCATTGCCGAAGCGGGCGGAATAGACCTTTTCCTGGGCGGCGTCGGGGCGGACGGACATATTGCCTTCAACGAGCCGGGGTCGTCGATGGTTTCGCGCACGCGGGTGAAAACGCTGACGACGGATACGATTATCGCCAACTCGCGCTTTTTCGACAACGATGTGAACCGGGTGCCGAAACGCGCCCTGACGGTAGGCGTAGGCACGGTGCTGGCTGCACGCGAAGTGCTGATTCTCGTGAACGGACACGGCAAGACCCGCGCACTGCAGCAGGCCATCGAGGGAGCCGTCAACCAGATGTGGACAATCACGGCGCTGCAGGTACATCCGAAAGGCATCATCGTATGCGACGAAGACGCTTGCGCCGAACTGAAAGTCGGGACATACAAGTATTTCAAAGACATCGAGAAGGACAATCTCTGTCCGGCATCGTTGCTCTGACACCCTCTCATTTTACCGATATGAAAAATCATTTAATATCATTTTCCCTTTCCCGCGTGCGGACACTCGCGCCGTACTGCCTGCTGGCGCTTGTGCTGACGACGGGATGCGGCCGGTCGGGTGAGGCGCATGAACAGTTGGCTGCCGCCAGAATCCTCTATGAATACGGACGTTATGAAGCCGCCAAGAACGCCATCGACAGTCTGCGGATAAAATATCCGCGCGAAGTCGACATCCTCAGACAGGCGCTGACCCTGATGCGGATGGTCGAACGCGGCGAGAGTGAACGGAACATTGCCTACTGCGACAGCCTCATGCCCGTCCGGCTCGAAGAAGCCGAGAAACTTAAAAAAGGATTCGTCTTCGAGAAAAACGGCGAATACGAAGACACGGGCAACTATATCCGGGCGCAGAAAACGGTCGAACGCAACGTGGAGCGCAGCTACATCCGCTGTGGCGTGGACGAAAAAGGAGAGATCTACCTGGGAAGCGTCTATTTCGGCCGTCGCTCCATCAATCATACCGGCCTCAGACTGAGTGCGGCGGACGGTACGTATGCCGAAACAGCCTCCATCCCCTACGACGGCGGAATGAACTACCGCTTCAGCGACGAAGACAATACGACAGAAGCAGTCACCTACAAAGGCGAACGCTGCATCGCGGCGATCAATTTCGTCTACACCGCCGACAGCAAAACCCGCATCAAAGCCGAATATACCGGCGGCACATCCTCCTTTGCCCTCTACCTGGACGCGACAGACAGGGAAGCCATCCGTGCCACGTACGACCTGGCCGTCGTGCTCGGCGATATCGAAAAGATGCGCATCGAAAAAGAAAAATCCATAAAAAAAATACGCTATATCGACGAAAAACTGGCCGAAGGACAGACGGAAACCGAACCGTGACTCAGCGCCGGCGCATGTACCGTGACCACCCGCAGCGAATTTTTCTTGAAAGCCTTTCTTTAGGGGGCTTCAGTCTTTCGCTTCTGTCCCGGCAAATTCCATCAGATATGCCTTGATGAAACCGTCGATTTTGCCGTCCATCACGCCATCCACGTCCGAGGTCTGAAAATTCGTCCGGTGGTCTTTCACGCGACGGTCGTCAAAAACGTAACTCCTTATCTGCGATCCCCATTCTATTTTTTTCTTGCCGGCCTCGATTTTATTTTTCTCTGCCAGGCGGCGTTGCAGTTCCATGTCGTAGAGCATGGAGCGAAGCAGCCGCATGGCATTCTCGCGGTTGTCTGTCTGCGAACGGCTTTCGGTGTTTTCTATCAGTATTTCGCGCGTTTCGCCCGTATCGGGATTCCTGTAATTGTAACGCAGCCGGACGCCTGTCTCGACCTTGTTCACATTCTGTCCGCCCGCACCGCCGGAACGGAACGTATCCCACGTGTAGTCGGCCGGATTAATCTCTATTTCGATGGAGTCGTCCACAAGGGGCGAGGCGAATACCGAGGCAAACGACGTCATCCGTTTCCCCTGCGCATTGAAGGGCGACACGCGAACCAGACGGTGCACGCCGTTTTCGCCTTTCAGATAGCCGTAGGCATAATCTCCTTCAATCTGCATCGTTACGGTCTTGATGCCTGCCCCGTCGCCTTCCAGCAGGTTGCTTACCGTGAGTTTGTAGCCATTTGCTTCCGCCCATCGCATGTACATGCGCATCAGCATCGAAGCCCAGTCCTGACTTTCCGTGCCGCCTGCTCCCGAGTTTATTTTCAGTACGCAACTCATCTGGTCGCCTTCTTCGCGAAGCATGTTTCTGAATTCCAGATTTTCGAGCATCGCCAGCGCATGCGCGTATGCAGCATCCAGTTCCGCTTCGGAGATGATTTCCTCTTTTACATACTCGTATGCCAGACTGAGTTCTTCGGTGGCGGCGTGCAGCTCTCTGTACAGGTCGATCCATTTCCGCAGGTCCTTGACGACCTTCATCTGTGCTTCGGCACGCTTCGGGTCGTCCCAAAATTCCGGGGCCTGCGTGCGCAACTCTTCTTCTTCCAGACGGATCGTTTTTCCATCGACGTCAAAGATACCTCCCCAACGCCTGTCCGCGTTCCAATACGTCACGTAATTGGTCTAATGTAATCATGATTTTATAAGTTTACTGTTTAATATATGTTTGATTTGTTTTTGTTTCTCCGCTTCCGACATACTGCTCCGCTCTTGCCAGCGCCTCGCTGATATGGGAACAGATGTTTTCTTCGCCGATACGCCTGTCCATGCCGTTCTTTATCAGCATTTCGTGCACTTTGGGGTTGACGCCCGAGAGGATGATGCGGATATGTTCCTTTTGCGACAGGCGACACAGGCTCTCCAGATTATGCAGTCCGGTGGAATCCATGAACGGCACCTTGCGCATGCGGATGATACGTGCGAGCGGTTTGCCGCCCATCCGGCGCATGCACTCGTCGAACCTGTTGGCGATTCCGAAGAAGAACGGTCCGTTGATTTCGTATACTTCGACGCCTTCGGGCACTTTCAGCACTTCGTTGTCGTGGGGTACTTCCACGTCTTCCGACAGGTCGATGGCTTCGGTCGTCACCGATACTTTCGTTGTTTCCATCATCCGTCTCATAAACAGCAGCATGGCCAGCAGCAACCCTATTTCGATGGCAATCGTCAGATCAAAGACGACCGTCAGCAGGAAAGTGGTCAGCAGCACTGTCACGTCGCTTTTCGGATTCTTCAGCAGCGAGCGGAACGTCCTCCATTCGCTCATGTTGTACGAAACAACGATCAGCACGCCTGCCAGGCAGGCCATGGGAATATGTTTCGTCAGCGGTCCCAGGAAAAGCAGAATCAGCGACAGCACGACGGCATGGATGAGTCCGGCAACCGGCGTGCGGCCTCCATTGTTGATGTTGGTCATCGTGCGCGCAATCGCACCCGTCACCGGGATTCCTCCGAAAATGGGTACTATGATGTTGGCTGCCCCCTGTGCAATCAGTTCCGTGTTGGAATGATGCCTGTCGCCCACGACGCCGTCTGCCACCGTGGCCGACAGAAGCGATTCGATCGCGCCCAGTATGGCAATCGTGAAAGCCGACGGCAGCAGCATATTGATGGTCGCCATGTTGACGGTAATGGCTTCGGGACGGGGTAGTGATGCGTTGATCACGAAGCGGTCGCCGATTGTCTCCACAGTGGTTATTCCCGCATACGTCCGCAGAAGATAGACGGCAACCGTCATCACCACGATTGCGACGAGCGAGCCGGGAATTTTCTTCATAAAACGCGGCGTGACGAAAATAATCACGATGCTTGCCAGGCCGGTCAGAAGCGGCCAGACCGACGCGGTATCCATATTCTGTGCGTAGGCAATCCATTTCGAAACGAAGTCGGCGGGCATCTTTTCAACCGTCATTCCCAGCAAATCTTTCACCTGCGTGGTGAAAATTGTCAGTGCAATGCCGCTCGTGAAGCCTACCACAATCGGGTAAGGGATAAACTTGATGATCGTTCCGAGTCGCAGCACGCCCATCAGCACCAGAAACACTCCGGCAAGGACGGTCGCAATCGCCAGTCCCTCGACGCCGAAGTGCTGGATGATTCCGTACACAATCACGATAAAGGCGCCCGTCGGACCGCCGATCTGCACCGAACTGCCGCTCAGAAACGATACGATAAAACCGCCGATAATCGCCGTAATCAACCCCTTTTCCGGCGATACGCCCGAAGCGATACCGAACGCAATCGCAAGCGGCAACGCCACAATTCCGACAATAATACCCGCCATCAAGTCGCTGAAAAATCGCGCTTTCGTATACGATTTCATTGTCGACCAAAGCTTGGGGTGGAAATCAAAAACCAGCTTCATTCTTTTTCTTTTTTGCACATAACCTGTTAAATCCGCGGCAAAGATAGTCACAACGGCGAAATTTCCGCCCATGATTGTCTGATAAATTCACCGGCGCCCGATGCATACGCGGAAGGATGCGCACATTTTTTCAAAAAAACAGTCGCGGCAACGATACTCTGTATGAAAATAAAACGTAACTTTGGCGTGTAAAAAATGATATGCATTATGGATAAAAGTATTAAAGGAACGAAGACGGAACAGAATCTGTTGAAATCGTTTGCCGGCGAATCGCAGGCAAGATCCCGCTACACGTTTTTTGCCAGTGTAGCCAAAAAGGAAGGATATGAGCAAATATCCGGCGTATTCATGGAAACGGCCGAACAGGAAAAGGAACATGCCAAACGGTTTTTCAAGTTCCTCGAAGGCGGGATGGTAGAGATCACGGCCTCATATCCCGCAGGCGTTATCGGCACGACCGAAGAAAACCTGATCGCCGCGGCTGCAGGCGAAAACGAGGAATGGGCGGAACTGTATCCTGCCTTTGCCCGCATCGCCGAAGAGGAAGGCTTCAAGGAGATAGCCGTCGTTTTTCGCATGATTGCCAAGGTAGAAGCCGAACACGAAACCCGCTACCGCAAACTGCTGGCCAACCTCACGGACGGCACGGTTTTCAGTCGGGAAGAAGAAATTTCGTGGCAGTGCCGTAATTGCGGATACGTGCACACGGGCAAGAATGCTCCGCAGAAATGTCCCGCCTGCGCACATCCGCAAGCCTATTTCGAGCCGAAGAAGGAGAATTACTGACCCTTTTCCGCGATTCGGAAAATTGTATGCTTCACGCGGGATATTTTTGTGCATTGTATTTTCCCGTCGTTGTGAGATCCCATACCGGCTTCGTCGGGGAAAATGGAAAAAGACAAAAAAACGATCGGTTAATATAATGATAGTCAGTCGTTCTATTTCCCCGTCATTGCGAACGCAGTAAAGCAATCCGGGAGTCTTGTATTCACTGGATTGTTTCACTGTGTTCGCAAAGATGACGGTACGAGCCTCGCCATTCTCTGTAGCGAATGCATTTGCCATAGTCTTTCCCTTATTTCCAAAAAGAAATAGCACCTCGAAAAAAAGAATCAACCAAAATTTTCAGGGCAACGGGCACATCAAAATTTATCA
>JAIRYD010000108.1 GCA_031267935.1 Tannerella sp. | reverse complement strand
TCGTCGTGATGTCCAGCTCCGTCAGTTCATTTTCGAAGCAATCCATGTATACCATTGCCGTATTGCCGCTCACGTCGAGCGATCGCAGGCTGTTCGTCTCGCAGTGTACCACCCTCAGTGCAGTAAACAGGCTGATGTCCAGGTCTCCTGCCAGATTGCGCTCAATCCACATCAGCGAATCGAGCCGGCCGCCTGTGTTCCATACGAGGCCGGGCACCGTTTTCCAGTCTACGTTTTCGAGTTGGGTGATGCCCAGCTGCTCATGATTCTTTTTTCCGGCCTGAGCCGATTCCTGTTCCAAAAAAGACCGGAGTCTTGCGGTTTCGTCCGCATTCAACGTCTGTGCAGACGACGCTGTCGCGCATGCTGCCAGAAGACTAAATATGATTGTCTTCATCGTTTAATTTTCTACAAATATACGATATTCTCCGTCAAATTCCGTCATCCATACCGAATATCTTTTATATCTTTGCATATCAAATTTAAATATACGATATTATGAAACAGACATTATTCATTGCCATCTGCATCGCCGCGCTTTCGGCTGCGAATGCGTGCAGACCGGGTCGGACGGCCGGTTCATCTTCGTTCGCCGCGACGGAACGCACTGACGCCAACCTCTCGCGCCTTGCCGGCAAGCGCTGGATGCCCGTCGCGCTCTACGGCCAGCCCGTCGTCCGCGAGACGGAAGCCTTCCTCACTTTCGACACGGACAGCAGCCGCATCTCCGGCAACAGCGGATGTAATATTTTTCGCGGCGCATACCGTTCGGCGGCAGACGGCGCATTGCAGTTTTCGCACCTGATTTCCACACGAAAAATGTGTCTGGGCGAAAACATCGAAGAGCGGTTTTCCGCCGCCCTCTCGGCTACCGTGCGATACGTCCTGCGCAACGATTCTCTTGTCTTCTTCGACAACGACGGCGCCGAGATATGTCTTTTCGATGAGGAACCGAATCGTTGAGTGTCATGAAAGGAAAGATTTTTACGATAATTCTGCTGTGGCTGTCGACCGTCGGAATGGCGGCAGCCGACAATCCCGCACGGAAAACCGTCTTTACGGGCGGACATGAACGCGAATATCTTGTATACACGCCCCGGAATGTGCAAACCGCCGGACCGGAAGGGATCCTCGTCGCGCTGCACGGTTTCAACCGCACGATGTACAACTTCTTCGAAGAATATTCGATCACCTCGATTGCCGACGCGCTCAACTACATCATCGTTGCGCCCCAGGCGCTTCGCGAGCAGGATCAGTGGGTCGGGGGGATGGCTGAAGTTTTCGCTCTTTTTCTCGGGAAAAACATCAAGCTGGATGCCGTCTGGGGCTGCGGATTGAAAGTCAGGATTGATACCTTCGGCTCTATCGAGCTGCTCGAAGTCGAGCTGAACAGCAGTGTGGACGATGTGGATTTTATCCGCACGGTTGTCGAACGGACACTGGCCGAGCGGTCCATGCCGGCGGAGAATATTTTCCTCGCGGGTACGTCCATGGGCGGATATATGGCTTATCAGTTTGCAACGCGGCAGCCGGTCAGACTGTCGGGGGTCATTTCCATCGCGGGTTCGATGGGGCTAAATATAAAAGATATGGACGGACGGTTTCAAACGCCGGTCTGCGATTTCCACAGCACGACGGACGAGGTCGTGCCCTACGCGGGTTCATACCGCGAAGGCGGCAATGTCGTTGTCGCGCTGGCTCGAAGCAAGGAGGACGTGCTCGATTACTGGGCGGAAACGAACGGGACCGGTGCGCCTGTGACCGAAAAAGTAGATTACTATCCTTCGACCACCGGTATCACGGTCGACAAAATCATCCGTCCGCATCCCGAGAATGAAGTTGTTCACTACAGGATGAACGGCGCCACACACGGTTATTTTTTCCGCAGGGAGAATGGCGACTGCATGGACTATGTGGAGGAAATCGGCAAGTTTATTGCTTCTCATTCGACGAATCATGCCGGCGTGGCGGAGGATGTCGCCGGGAGGCAAATAACGGTCAGTCCCAATCCGGCCTGCGACGTCGTGCGTTTCGGATGCGCGTCGGGCGACGTGTCGGTGTATGACCTGACGGGGCGTCTCGTTCTGTCGGCCTCATTCCGTTCGGGAAGCCTGGACGTTTCGTCGCTGAAACGCGGGCTGTACGTGTTTCATGTTCGTTCGGAAGGGAGGGTGCATACGGAAAAAGTCCTGCTGACAACGCGTTATTAATATTCGGGCACTGCTAAAAAACGGCACTGCTGCGTGACGCTCCGTTGCTGAAGATACGCGTTTACGATCGGTAAACGCTGCTTTTCGGGGAATGTTTTTGCATCATTTGCGGGCGGTCTTTAGAATGGTTTCCATTTCTTCGCCGGTCAGTTTGTTTTTTTCGAGGAGTTTATTGACCAGTTTGTCGATTACGGGTTTGCCTTCGCGTATGATTTTGATGGCGCGGAGGAGTTCTTTCTGGATGATGGCGGCGATTCGTTCCGTGATTTTTCCGGCGAGCGGTCCTTGTGTTGCTTCTTCTTCAGAGAGGGCGACGGGGCCGATCAGTTCGTCCATGCCGCAGGTGCAGATCATGGCGCGTGCGATGCGTGTCGCGCTCAGCAGATCGCCGGCGGCGCCGCTGGATATGCCGCCGTCTTCGCCGTAGTAAATGATTTCGGATGCGCGTCCTCCCAGTGCGGTACGGATGCGTGAAAGGAGTTCGTCGCGGGTATTCATGGGCGCGTATTCGTGGCTGCCGGCATATTCCGTATAGCCGCCGTGGTTGCCTCGCGCCACGATGGTGAGATAGGCAGGCGTACGTCCGGCGAGGAAGCAGAGGTAGGCGTGACCGGCTTCGTGGCGCGCCACGCGTTCGAGAGAGTCGCTGCTCCAGTCTTTTTTTTCGCCGTGGCGGTTCAGTTCGTAGGCTTCCTCGAGTATTTCGTCGTCGGCAGGGCGGTTTTTCCGGTCGGCCATGCGGAAGGCGAGTTCCAGTACCGTTTCGAGGTTGGCAAGGCTGTATCCGGCCGAACGTTCGGCCAGGCGCTGAATCATGGTTTGGGTGATTTTGTTTGTCCGTTTTCGCAGCATGATGGTGAGGTATTGTTTCCGGTTGTCTCTGTCGGGCAGGTCGACGAGTATTTTGCGGTCGAAGCGTCGTGTCAGTGCGGGGTCGATCGCGCCGACGGCGTCTTTGCCGTCTTCGATATTGAAGTTGGTGGCGGCCAGGACAAAGACCGGTCGTCCGGGGTCGAGTGCGAATCCGTCCATTTCGGTAAATAGGGCGTTGAGGGCCATTTCTTCGCCGTGTCCGGTGTTTCCTTTTCCGCGTGTTCGTCCGATGGCGTCTATTTCGTCGATAAATATGATGGCGGGTGCATAGCGTCGTGCGCGCATAAAGAGGTTGCGGACGGATTCGGGTCCGCTGCCCTGCCATTTTGTGACGAAATTGCTGGCTGTTGCGGGGATGAAGGCGACGTCGGATTCGCCGGCCATTGCGCGTGCGAGCATTGTTTTGCCGGTGCCGGGAGGGCCGTAGAGGAGTACGCCTTTGGGTGGTCGGTAGCCCGAGAGGGCGGCTTTTTTGGGGTTTTTGAGGAAGTTGACGAAGTATTGCAGTTCGTTTTTGGCGTCGGTGGCTCCGATGACGTCGTCGAAGCGTGTGGCGGGTTTTTCCATGTCGTCGAGTACCTGGCGGCTGTCGGGGGCGGATACGGCGCGGCGGAGCGAGAATTCGCGCAGGCGAATGACGGCGTGTTTTTTGTCGTGCGAGAGGGTGGGTACGGTTTCGAAGGAGAGTATTTTGTGCTGCATTGCCAGTCCGTCGGCCATGTTATGGAGGAAGGCTTGCGTGCAGATGCTGGTGATTTCTTCGGCCAGTACGTCCCGGTCGTTTCCGGGCAGTGTGAGTTTGCCTCTGGCGCCGGCGCGTACGAAGGTGGCGAGGAGTTCGTCGTCGATACGGGATTTTTCGGATTCGAGGAGATAGAGGGGCATGGCGGGGAGATGTTCGCGGAGGGTTTTGAAAAAGTGGCGTGGTGTTTTCAGCGATGAGGCGCCGGGGGGTATGTGATTGAAGGCGGTGATTGTCGGGGCATAATCCTGCGGGGCGTCGTTCCGTACGGGAATTGTTGCGGGAGGTGTTTTTCGGGCAGGATGTGGGGCGGGGAAGAGTTCGAGGAGCACGAGGTGGATGTCGTTTTCGTGCAGCAGTTTCATGGCGCCGGGCGTGTTGTCGGCGTGATGGATTTCGAGGCGGGGGAGTGCTTCACGGAGCCGGAGGGCGTTGTCGGCGTTGCCGAAGAGGAGGATTTCGTGGCGTTCGGTGTTGTCGAAGAGCGGCGTGACGTTGTCGGGCATGTCGTCGGTTTCGATTTTGAAGTGGAGCGAGTGGAGTTGTTCGAGGGCTGTTTGGAGTTCTGTTTCCCAGAGGAGGAAGAGTTTGAAGAGTTCGTTTTTGAAAAAGAGTTCGGTGCGTGTGCATATCGAGCGTGCGTCGGCGTGTCCGCCTTCGGCGAAGAGGAGTACGGAGGGGAGGAGGCGGTCGGCGGTGATTTTGAGGTTGTACTGTTTTTGGAAGAGACGGGAGAGTCGCTGGAATTCGGCCAGGCAGATGTGCTGGAGGTGGTGTGTGCGGAGGTGGTTGAACATGACGGGGTAGCCGGTGGCCATGCGGGAGCGTATGGCGGCGGGGAAGTAGGGTTGGAGGGTTTGGGGATGGGTGTCGGTTTCGAGGGCGTCGAGTATGGTTTGCGGGGGCAGTGCGGCGTGCGCGGATTTGAAACAAAGGGAATAGAGAATCCCATGGCTGATGAGGACATCGTCTATGCGGACAACGTAATAGGGCGCGTCATATACCATACGGCAGCTATCGGGGTATTCCTGAGCTATATTAAAGCACATATAGTAATGGTCGCGGCGCTGCTAATCGGAGTACTGATTCTGTGTATAGCGCTAAGAGTGCTGTTTTCAGAAGGAAAACGCGCGCCATTGCGAGGTGCAAAGCGCCACGGCTCCGCCTACGGCGCAAGCCATACGTCCGTCATTGCGAGGAGGCGAAGCCGACACGGCTTCGCCTACGGCGTAAGCGCCTATCCAGAAATAGGCACGTCAAGTGAGACAACGCAGTAATCGGATCACGCACCCTGCGGGTGCTCGCAATGACATACGTTATAAAGACCAAAAATAATATTGCGCCTTGCTGACTACCTCGGCATGAGAAACGCAATTTAAATATAAATAGTAAGCAAATAGCAAATGAAAAAGGAAGGGTAAGATAATGGAACAAGAAACAAAAAAGCGTAGCGTGAAGAAGAAAGTAGCGGCTACGGTAGCGGTAGTGATGGCAATAGCGATTACGCTCGGCGGAACTTACATGTATCAGGAATACACGATGCACAGTACAAACGAGATGACGAACGACGATGTTAAGTACGACGCCACGCTTATCGAGAACTTCATAGAGGACAAAGACTGGGAGGTCGCGGACGGTCCTGTGACAAAACAAGTCTCCGTGAAAAATACCGGTCTCACGGATGGCTCCTATGCGGAAGTCTATGTGCGTATTCAGCTGAAAGAGTATTTTGAAATACAGCCGATGCATACGGAAAAGACCGACGTGAGATATATGGTAGACAATGCGGGCAGATTTATCGTCTATGATAGTGACACGGCTGCGCTTGCCGACTACCCGAACCGCGATGTAAAATATCTTACGGACGCGGTTAGCGGAATTACAGGTTGGTTCGTGCCAACGCAGGGAGACGATAAGAACGGTCAGTACGGTAAATACGTATATACGGTATATCAGCCATCAACAACAATTGATCACGTAATCGGAGAGACGCGATATGACTCAGACGCGCATACGAAGCACAACGAAGAAGCGAACGGTGAGTGCACATATCCGATCCATTTCTGGGAAAATACCGACCTCGATGATGTCCGAGCTCAGGACTATATGGATGCGAGTGTGAACACAAAGCAAATCAAAGGGAGTGATTATATAAAATGGATCCTCGGCGGCGAAGTGGCTGGTGAACCAACCGTTATTCTATATTCCGACTGGGTCGATGAAGATCAATATGATTCACAGCCGATTGCGGCATGGATCATCGACGATAGGGCTAAAACGGAATTCAACACGGGCGAAGATGATGGCCCGTGGATATACTGGGGACAGCTGCTGCAGCCCGGAGAGGAAACAGAGGATTTTCTCAAGGCCATACAGCTGTTAAAGCAGCCCGACGGCACCTTCTATTACGCAATCCATGTGGAAATGCAAGCGGTTTCGCTTGATGAACTATTGCGTGCAGACGACGACCCATTACTGCAGTGGGCGGATATGCCCGATGAAATCAAAGATTCCTATGTGGAGAACTCGCCAAAGGTTATTATCTACGAAGGCAGCTATACAGCGGGTTCAGATTCAAACAAAGTGGCGGATCCCGAATATACGATAAAGCTAAAGGCTGGCGAAAATACTGTGGACTTTAGCGCAGACGTTAAGCCCACAAACTTGACTGATAAAACAGTAACATGGGACAGCAGCGATCCTTCGGTAGCGACCGTAGATGAGAATACCGGTCTTGTAACGGGCAAAGCTACCGGAAAAACGATAATAACAGCTACCTCCGTAGCCAACGGCAAAAAGGCTTCGGTAACAGTTAATGTGGAAGATGTTATTACAGGCTTTAAAGTGGATTGGCAGTCGTATATCAATAATTATTACGATGTAGCGAATGTAACGGATCCCTCCGGCCTTCCCACGGTCGTTAATTTTGACCATGGCAGCACCACTGAGGCTACTGATAGCCGCACATGGCGCGCAACGGTAAGCGGAGATGAAGCGAACCCAAACAGCAACTGGACGATTGTAAGCCAAACCGGAACGGATGCGAAATGGCATACGGCCGTTCCCGCAACAACCAATTACTTGGAGATTCCGGCTGATTATACCGGAACGATAACCGTAAAAGTGGCGGCTGTGGATAACGAAGCTTGGGACGTAGTGTTTGATATTGAAGTTGAACCGCGTCCGACAATCGCTGAAGGCAGACAAATAAGCGAAATCGATTCCGGTGATTCGGGTTCGTCCGGCTGGACTGAGGTGGCAACTTATAAAGATAAAGACAACAACGAGTATTCACTTATTGTACGCAACCATGAAATCGGCACTAGACCGTCGTTTGGTTCTAATAACGATTATAAGGGTTCCAATGTGCAGAACGTCATCAATGCATGGTGGAACGGAATCACTACGGGTAAGCTCGTGGACAATGCCGTAACGCATAACGCGCTTGACCGGCTTGGCACTACCTGCACAAACGTAGGCGATGGATTTAGCAAACCTTTGGGCGATACGCCCCAATCAGGCGCGATAGACATCGCATTCCCGATGTCCAGCGGAGAAGCTATTCAGTTCTGCTCCACAGTTGGAAACTCACAAAGTGGAACATCAATTAATAGCGTTGCACAGGCGTATACCAACTGGAATTACTGGGTCGACAAGGCCGCCTGGACGTGGCTTCGCTCGCCGGGTAATGATGATTTGCAAGCATCGATGATCTACAGTGGAGGCACTGTAAGTAGCCGTCCGTTGGAGACTTCAGGCATCGGTGTACGTCCCGCATTGTGGGTCAAATCTGAGATATTTGATTGAGTTTTGATCATCCACTTGGTCATTGCGAGGAGGCGAAGCCGACGAAGCAATCCACATAACCATTCCCTTGGATAGGTGCTTGCGCCGTTTCGTCGCTAACGCTCCTCGCAATGAACACATCGGGAACACATCGGGGACGGTTCCTAATGTGTTCTCATAAATGGCGGAAATGAAATATAAAAAATGTATTAACTAAAATGGGTGAAAATCTTTGACAACGAATAGGAAAAATTTCATATTA
>JAIRYD010000002.1 GCA_031267935.1 Tannerella sp. | reverse complement strand
AAACGCTGTCACACATGAAAGTCCTCATCCTCTGCGACCTCTTCCCGCCGGCCTTCGGGCCGCGAATGGGATATCTGTGCAAATACCTGCGGCAGGAAGGTATCGAAACGACCGTCGTCACGGAATATGTGCCCGACGACACGTTCGCCTTCCTGGCCGACGGCACGGACGTCGTCCGCCTGCCGTGCTTCCGCAGCGACGGCCGGCGCAGCCGGCAGCACGCAGGGCCGGCCGGCGCGCTGCTGAACATGCTTCTCGACCGTAAAAACCGCCTGATGTATCGCGAAGCGCTCCGGCAAACGCGCGCGAAAGGCTTCGACCTCATCCTGTGCAGCACCTACCGCCTCTTTCCGCTGCCCGCCGCATGCCGCCTCGCCGCGAAAACGCGTCTGCCGCTGCTGGTCGACCTGCGCGACATCATCGAACAGTATGCCGGGCACGAGTTCATTGCCCGTCCGCTGCCGCAGATCCCGGGACTGACGCGCCTCGTGGCCGCAATATTCGGGAAAGCAAGCCTGCTCAGACGCAACCGCGCGCTGCGACGGGCGGCCGCCGTGACGACCGTGTCGCCCTGGCACGTCGAAACACTCCGACGTCACGCACCGCACGTGTCGCTCATCTACAACGGCTTCGATCCCGACCTCTTCGCGCCGGCCGACGTCGTCGCCAAACGCTTCTACATCACCTACACCGGACGCATCGGCAGCATCGCGATGCGCGATCCCGCACTGCTCCTCGAAGCCGTCGCACGCATGGCCGGCGAAGGACTCGTCAGTCCCGACACGTTTCGCATACGCTGGTTCACCGACGAACCGTCGCAACGCCTCCTGCGGCGCGAAACGGAAAAATATGCGCTCGCCGACTTCATGGATTATCACGACTGCGTGCCCGCCGTCGACATACCGGCCATCCTCCACGAAAGCGCCATCATACTGCTCCTGACCAACAAATCGGCCGGCGGCGGACCGAAAGGCGTCATGACGACCAAATTCTTCGAAGCGCTCGCCGTGCAGCGTCCCGTCCTCTGCGTCCGCAGCGACGAAGGATCCCTCGAGGAAACCCTCCTCCGTACGCGCGCCGGACTGCCGGCCCGCAACGCCGGCGAAGCGCGGCGGTTCATCGAACATCACTACCGCCGGTGGCTCGACACGGGACGGACAACGGTCGACGTCGACCGCCGCGAAGTGGACACATTCTCCCGCCGCACACAGGCGCGGCAGTTCATACGCATCTTCGAACAAATCACCCGACCGCACAATGGATAAATATCTGAACATCGTTGCACTGAACATCCCCTGGCCGGCCAACTACGGCGGCGTGATCGACATATACTTCAAACTCGAAGCGCTGCAACGCTGCGGCGTGAAAATCATCCTCCACTGCTTCGAATACGAACGGCCGCAGACCGCCGTCCTCGAACGCGTCTGCACCGAAGTGCACTACTATCACCGCCATACGGGACTGACGGCAAACCTCTCTCCCCTCCCCTACAACGTCCGCGGACGACGCGACGGCCGGCTGCTCCGCCGCCTGCTCGACAACAGCCATCCGATACTCTTCGAAGGACTGCACACGTGCTACTGGATAAATGACCGTCGACTGCGCAACCGTTTCAAGATTATCCGCGAATGCAACATCGAACACGACTACTACCACGCCATCGGACGGGCCGAACGAAACATCCTGAAAAAAATCTTCTACCACCTCGAAGCCCTGCGGTTCGAACGGTATCAGAAAAACGCGACACACGCCGACCTGATACTCGCCGTCTCCACCGCCGACCGCGACTATCTGCAGCATGCCTTTCCCGGCAAACGCGTGGAATTCATGCCCTGCTTCCACGGACACGCGCACATCACCGCCACCGCCGGACAGTCCGACTACATGCTCTATCACGGAAAACTCTCCGTCAAGGAAAACGAAACGGCCGCCCTGTACCTCATAAAACACATCTTCTCACAAATGCCGTACCGCTGCATCATCGCCGGAATGAATCCCTCCCCCGCGCTGATCAAAGCCGCAAAACCGTATCCCCACATCACCGTCGAAGCCAACCCCTCGCCCGAACGGATCAATACCCTCATCCGCGAAGCACAGATCCACGTCCTCGTCACCTTTCAGCACACGGGACTGAAACTGAAACTGCTCAACAGCCTGTTTGCCGGACGCCACACCGTCGTCAACACCGCCATGCTCGCCGGCACCGGCCTCGATCCGCTCTGCTTCACGGCCGATACGCCGCCGGAAATGATCAGCCTCTGCCGCGAACTGATGCGCAAACCTTTTACCGCCGACAGCCTCCTGTCGCGCGAAAAACTGCTCTTTCCCGCCTTCTCCGACGACTTCCAGGCACGAAGACTCGTCGACATGATCTTCAATACATGACCGCCGCCGCCCCTTTTTTCTGCTGAAAATCTCCAATAACTCCGCAATCTTCACGTGCATTATTGAAAAACAGGCTATCTTTGCAAAAAAAAAAACAGAAACAGTGGAAGAAAACACCGGAAACCGCCTGCCCGTCCGACGCATCGAAGATGCAGGCGATTATGAAGAATATTACGACGAAGACAGCTTCGGCCGCAAACTGAAAGCCGTAGCCGGCAAACTGGGCGAAACGGTGCTCCGTCCCGTACTGACGCTCTACTACATCCTGCGCGACGGCCATGTCACCATGCGCGACAAGGCTTATATCCTCGGCGCACTGGGATATTTCATCCTTCCGGCAGACGCCATCCCCGACTTTATCGCCGTGATAGGATATACCGACGACATCGCCGTGATTCTGCTCCTCCTCCGGCACATGGCCGGAAACATCACGCCCGAAATACGTGAAAACGTCGAAACGCAGCTCGACGAACTGCTGCACGGAAAACGCGGACAGAACGTATGACATGGAAAAACATTTCGCGCCCCGTTCACATGACTGACTATATAATTACACGTATATGAACCTGCAGAAACATAAAAAGGCGTTACAGTTGTTTGCACATCTCGCGGGATGGGCTGTCTTTTTCAGACTGATGCTTCCCGGAAAGGAATTGATGCTGAATAGCCCATTACCTTTTATCGGCAACATGCTGTTACTTGTCGGATACTTTTATCTGAATATGAATCTGCTGGTTCCACGTTTGCTGTCGAAGAAAAAGGTTGCGGCGTATATGGGGATTACGCTGTT
>JAIRYD010000217.1 GCA_031267935.1 Tannerella sp. | reverse complement strand
GTATGCAACCGGTAAATAATCTTTCATAAATTCATGATTTTAAATTTCATATATTAATTAATCATATAAAAACGATATGTTTCCGCACAAAAGTATATATTCTCAAAATATGCACACCTATCCTCAAGTCGAAAATAACTGTTTTCGATGCGCAAACAATTATTTCCGGAGCAGAAACAATTATTTCCGGCGTAGAAACAATTATTTCCAGCGTAGAAACAATTATTTCCGGAACAGAAACAATTATTTCCAGCGTAGAAACAATTATTTCCGGAACAGAAACAATTATTTCCGGCACAGAAACAATTATTTCCGGCGCAGAAACAATTATTTCCAGCGTAGAAATAATTATTTCCGAAGCAGAAATAATTGTTTGCAGCATGCAAACACGTATTTTCATCTGCCGCATACAAGCGATCTCTTTCCATTCCCCGAATCATAAAATATCCACTACAATTCCTATCATAAAAGCGTACATTTCCGTTTCATCATTTCATATCGCAAAATTACACATTATTATATATATAATGCAAAAATAAACTGTTAATAATACATAACGACATTTATACTTCACATGATCTGAAATTGCGCGTTTAGTAATACAAAATAAATAACATATAAAGGTTTTCCGCACCGCAAGGTGCCTCTCCGTGTCCTTTAGCCGTCTATTTTTAACACGGAGTACACGGAGCACACAAAGAGAACAGCCGGTTGAAAACGGCGCACGGGGTGCGGAAAAATATCCCTGCGTACCGGAACACGAAATGATATATCTTCTTTGTGTACTCCGTGTACTCCGTGTTTGAATAAAAGAAAAAATAAAAGTACACGGAGATGCATCCTCCGGATGCGGGAAACGGCCGGCAGAAACATTTCCGGCAACGTTCATATCCCGTGCCGTAAGGTACGGCATGTCGGTAGAAAGTGTCGGATGTCCGTCCGGCCCCGTGCCGTCAGGTACGGCATGTGTGGACCGTCACATCGCGTACCTGACGGCACGCGGAAAACGGTTTGCGGTCAATTTTCTACCAACATTTTGTCCCGTCGGGACAGAGAAACCATTACTTATACTGTGCGCGGCATGGTTTTGTGCATTGCACGCGGAAAGCCGGATCTCGTCATCGCGACTGCGGGGAACGAAGCAGGAAGCAATCCGGGTTGCACGATGTATGGATTGCTTCGTGCCTCGCAATGACGGCGCGAATCTCTCCTTTCCGGCCTGTCCCGCTGATATTACAACAAAGCATATACGACGTCATTGCGAACGCAGTGAAGCAATCCATGTGGCATAATGACTGGATTGCTTCGTACCTCGCAATGACGGTACGAATCTCTCCTTTTCGGCCTGTCCCGCTGATATTACAACAAAGCATATACGACGTCATTGCAAAGACGGGGCAGACCGCAATGACGATGAATAACAATGCACATAATTACTCCGCGCGCAGTATAATGACGTTCCTCGTTCCCCGTTCATCGTTCATCGTTCATCGTTCATGACGTTCCTCGTTGTTTTCCTTCCGCAAAGATGGTGTTGACCTTGCTTGCCGAAAGGCGGTCCATGTCTTCCTTGGAACCGACGGTCAGGCGGTCGAATTCGCGCTGTCCTGTGCCGGCCGGAATCAGGTGGCCGCATATCACGTTCTCCTTGAGTCCTTCCAGCCGGTCTACGCGGCCGCTGATGGCGGCTTCGTTCAGCACTTTGGTTGTTTCCTGGAAGGAGGCGGCGGACATGAAGCTGCTGGTCTGCAGGGCGGCGCGCGTGATGCCCTGCAGAATCTGGTTCGTCGTGGCGGGAATGGCGTCGCGTGCGTCCACGGGTTTAAGGTCGCGGCGTTTGAGCATGCTGTTTTCGTCGCGCAGTTTGCGCGCGGTCACGATCTGCCCGGCTTTCAGCGTTTGCGAATTGCCGGCTTCGACGACTACTTTTTTGCCCCAGATGCGGTCGTTTTCTTCCATTACTTCCAGTTTGTCGACCACCTGCTGTTCGAGAAAGCGCGTATCGCCCGGATCGACGATTTCTACCTTGCGCATCATCTGGCGGACAATGACTTCGAAGTGTTTGTCATTGATTTTCACGCCCTGCAGGCGGTATACGTCCTGCACTTCGTTGACGATATATTCCTGTACGGCCGTCGGTCCCTTGATGGCAAGGATGTCGGCCGGCGTAATGGCTCCGTCCGAGAGGGGCATGCCTGCACGCACGTAGTCGTTTTCCTGCACCAGCAGTTGCTTGGAGAGCGGGACCATGTATTTCTTCGTTTCGCCGAGTTTGGATGTGACCGTGATTTCGCGGTTGCCGCGCTTGATTTTGCCGAAGCCGACTTCGCCGTCTATTTCCGACACGACGGCGGGGTTGGACGGGTTGCGCGCTTCGAACAGTTCCGTCACGCGGGGCAAGCCTCCCGTGATATCGCCCGTTTTGCCGACGGCGCGCGGAATTTTCACCAGCACTTCGCCCGTTTTGATGGTGTCGCCGTCTTCCTTGATCACGTGAGCGCCCAAAGGGAGCGAATACGTTTTAAGGATTTTTTTCTTGCTGTCCATCACGTGGGCTACCGGCACTTTTGTTTTGTCTTTGGATTCGATGACGATTTTTTCCTTCAGACCGGTTGTTTCGTCGCTTTCGATCTTGAAGGTCACGTTTTCGATCATGCTTTCGAACGAAATTTTTCCGGCTACTTCCGACACGATCACGGCATTGAACGGGTCCCATTCGATGATGGTGTCTCCTTTTTTCACTTCGTGGCCGCTGTCGAAATGCAGTCTGGAGCCGTAGGGGATGTTGTGCGTGAGGAGCACGATTTTCGTATTCGGGTCGACAATGCGCAGTTCGGCCAGACGGCTGACGACGACCTTGCACTTGTCGTTTTCCAGCTCCACGTAACGCAGTTCGTCAATCTCGAGTACGCCGTCGAATTTCGACACAAGGCTGTTTTCCGTCACGATGTTGGACGCGATTCCTCCGACGTGGAACGTACGCAGCGTCAACTGCGTGCCCGGTTCGCCGATGGACTGGGCGGCCGTCACGCCGACGACTTCGCCTTTCTGTACCATCTGTCCGTTGGCCAGGTTGCGTCCGTAGCATTTGGCGCAAACGCCTTTTTTCGATTCGCACGTCAGCACCGACCGTATTTCAACGCTTTCGACGGGCGATTCCTGGATCTTTTTTGCCGCTTCTTCGCGTATTTCCTCGCCGGCCGAAACCAGCAGTTCGCCCGTAATGGGGTGGATGATGTCGTGTACCGACACGCGTCCCAAAATCCTTTCGAAGAGCGACGCGATCACTTCTTCGTTGTTTTTCAACTCCGTGCAGATCAGTCCGCGCAGTGTGCCGCAATCTTCCTCGTTGATGATCACGTCGTGCGAAACGTCCACGAGGCGGCGTGTCAGATAGCCGGCGTCGGCTGTCTTCAAGGCCGTATCGGCCAGACCTTTGCGCGCACCGTGCGTCGAGATGAAGTATTCCAGCACGGAGAGTCCTTCCTTGAAGTTGGACAGAATCGGGTTTTCGATGATTTGTCCGCCTTCGGCGCCGCTCTTCTGCGGTTTGGCCATCAGTCCGCGCATGCCGGACAGCTGGCGTATCTGTTCTCGCGAGCCGCGCGCGCCGGAGTCCATCATCATGTATACGGAGTTGAATCCTTCATTGTCCGACGCCAGCTGGTCGATAAGCGTCTTCGAGAGTTTACTGTTTACATGCGTCCACGTATCGATAATCTGGTTGTAGCGTTCGTTGTTGGTGATGAAGCCCATACTGTAGTTGGTCGTGATTTGCTCGACTTCGTCGTATCCTTCCCTGACCAGTTCGTCCTTTTCGGGCGGGATCAGCACGTCGGCAAGATTGAACGACAGACCGCCCTTGAATGCCATGTAGTATCCCAGATTTTTGATGTCGTCGAGAAACTGCGCCGTACGTGCCACCCCGCATATTTTTATCACATCTCCGATAATGTCGCGGAGGGCTTTTTTGCCCCATACGCTGTTGATATAGCCTACTTCGACGGGCACATATTCGTTGACCATCAGACGCCCGACCGACGTTTCGAGCATGCGTTTCACGCGATTTCCATCTTCGTCCATATCATAGACATACACTTTGACGGGCGCGTGAATATCCACTTTTTTCTCGTTATAGGCGATGGTTGCTTCTTCGGGGCCGTAGAATATCAGTCCGCTGCCTTTTGCGCCGGGGCGAAGTTTGGTGATATAATACAGTCCGAGCACCATGTCCTGCGACGGCACGGTGATCGGTGCGCCGTTGGCCGGATTGAGGATGTTGTGCGAAGCCAGCATCAGCATCTGCGCTTCGAGAATGGCCTCGTTGCCAAGCGGCAAGTGCACGGCCATCTGGTCGCCGTCGAAGTCGGCATTGAAAGCCGTACATGCCAGCGGGTGCAACTGAATAGCTTTGCCTTCAATCAGTTTCGGCTGGAAAGCCTGAATGCCGAGGCGGTGAAGCGTCGGGGCGCGGTTCAGCAATACGGGATGACCTTTCATCACGTATTCCAGAATGTCCCATACGACCGGTTCTTTACGGTCTACTATCTTTTTTGCCGATTTGACGGTTTTTACGATGCCGCGCTCAATCAGTTTGCGGATGACGAACGGTTTGTACAGCTCGGCCGCCATGTCTTTGGGCAGGCCGCATTCGTGCATTTTCAGTTCGGGACCGACGACGATGACCGAACGCGCGGAGTAGTCCACACGTTTGCCCAGCAAATTCTGACGGAAACGTCCCTGTTTGCCTTTCAAGCTGTCGGACAAAGATTTAAGCAGGCGATTGGCATCCGTTTTCACTGCGCTCGACTTGCGTGAGTTGTCGAACAGCGAATCGACGGCTTCCTGCAGCATGCGTTTTTCGTTTCGCAGAATCACTTCGGGCGCCTTGATGTCGATCAGGCGTTTGAGGCGGTTGTTGCGGATGATGACGCGGCGGTACAGATCGTTCAGGTCGGATGTGGCGAAACGGCCTCCGTCCAGCGGCACCAGCGGGCGCAATTCGGGAGGGATCACAGGTACAACCCTGATGATCATCCATTCCGGTTTGTTTTTCCCTTTCGAGGCACGGAACGATTCGACCACTTGAAGACGTTTCAGCGCTTCGTTTTTACGCTGTTGCGAAGTATCCTTCGTGGCGTGGTCGCGCAGGTTGTACGACAGTGTATCCAGATCCAGACGCATCAGCAAATCGAATACGGCTTCGGCGCCGATTTTCGCGACAAACTTGTTCGGGTCGCTGTCTTCCAGCATCTGATTTTCCTTCGGCAGGTTATCCACAATCTGCAGATATTCTTCCTCGGAAAGCAGGTCGAGTTCCGACACGCCGGAAACGCATCCGGGCTGGACGACGACGTAGCGCTCGTAGTAAATAATCGCATCGAGTTTTTTCGTCGGCAATCCCAGCAAATAACCGATCTTGTTGGGCAGCGAACGGAAAAACCAGATATGCGCCACGGGAACAACCAGATGAATGTGTCCCATCCGTTCGCGGCGTACCTTCTTTTCGGTCACTTCGACACCGCAACGGTCACAGACAATACCCTTGTAACGAATACGTTTGTACTTTCCGCAATAACACTCGTAGTTTTTGACGGGGCCAAAAATACGTTCGCAGAATAAACCGTCGCGTTCGGGTTTATACGTGCGGTAGTTGATGGTCTCCGGTTTTAATACTTCACCGCTCGAATTTTCGAGGATTTCTTCCGGAGACGCCAGTCCGATACTTATTTTCGTAAAGTTACTCTTTATCTTGTTTTCTTTTCTAAAAGCCATATTTGTAGGGGTTATAAAGAGTTAATTATTAATCTAAAGTCAGGCTCAGCCCGAGTCCTCGCAATTCATGCAGCAGCACGTTCAACGATTCGGGTATGCCCGGTTGCGGCATGGGTTCGCCTTTGACGATGGCCTCGTACGCCTTGGAACGTCCGATCACGTCGTCGGATTTAATCGTCAGTATTTCACGCAGTATGTGCGCAGCGCCGAAAGCTTCGAGCGCCCACACTTCCATTTCACCGAAACGCTGGCCTCCGAACTGAGCCTTACCGCCCAGCGGCTGTTGCGTGATCAGCGAATAGGGGCCGATGGAGCGGGCGTGCATCTTGTCGTCGACCATGTGGCCGAGTTTGAGGAAGTATGTGACCCCGACCGTGGCCGGCTGGTCGAAACGTTCTCCTGTGCCGCCGTCGTAGAGATAAGTCTTGCCGTAGCGCGGCAGCTGAGCCTTGTCCGTCCATTCATTCAGGTCGTCGATGGATGCGCCGTCGAAAATCGGCGTGGCGAACTTCACGCCCAGCGTCTTGCCCGCCCAACCCAGCACGGCTTCGAAAATCTGCCCGAGATTCATGCGCGAAGGCACACCCAGCGGGTTCAGACAGATGTCGACGGGCGTGCCGTCTTCGAGGAATGGCATGTCTTCCTGACGCACGATGCGCGAAACAATGCCTTTGTTTCCGTGGCGTCCGGCCATCTTGTCGCCTACCTGAATCTTGCGCTTTTTTGCGATATATACCTTGGCAATCTGAACGATACCGGTCGGCAGTTCGTCGCCGATCGTGATATCGAACTTTTTCCTGCGCAATTCGGCGTCATATTCCTTATGCTTTTTCAGATAATTGACAATCAGTCGCTTGACAAGTTCGTTCTTGTGACCGTCCGTGGTCCACTTACTGACATGTACCGTATTGTAGTCCAGCTCTTCCAGCACTTTGCGCGTAAATTTCGAGCCGCGGGGAATCACGTCGGTATTCAGATAGTCCCTTACGCCCTGCGACGTTTTTCCCGACGTCAGGTTCAGCAACTTATCGACCAGAATATTTTTCAGTTTTCCCATTTTTTCTTCGTACTCCTCGTCCAGTTTGGGCAGAATGGCTTTTTCGCTCAGTCGAGAAGTGCGTTTCTTGATATTTTTTACGAACAGGCTCGTGTCGACAACCACGCCGCGCAGCGAGGGCGTTGCCTTGAGGGAAGCATCCTTGACGTCGCCGGCTTTTTCGCCGAAGATGGCGCGGAGCAGTTTTTCTTCGGGCGAGGGGTCGGATTCGCCTTTCGGCGTGATTTTGCCGATAAGAATATCGCCCGGTTCCACATGCGCGCCCACACGGATAATGCCGCGTTCGTCCAAATTTCTGATGGCATCTTCGCTGACATTCGGAATGTCGGATGTCAATTCTTCCATGCCGCGCTTGGTTTCGCGCACTTCGAGGATGTATTCATCCACATGTACGGAAGTAAAGATATCGTCGCGTACCATCCTTTCGTTCAAGACGATGGCGTCTTCGTAGTTGTATCCTTTCCAAGGCATGTAGGCTACTTTCACGTTGCGTCCCAGGGCGAGTTCGCCGTTCTGCGTGGAGTATCCTTCGGTCAGGACGTCGCCCGATTTCACGCGCTGTCCGCAGTGGCAAATGGGCTGGAGGTCTACCGTCGTGCTTTGGTTGGTTTTACGCCATTTCGGTATGATATAGGATTTTACGGAGTCTTCGAAACTGACGTATTCTTCGTCTTCCGTCCGGTCGTATCTGATTCTGATGCAAGTCGAATCGACGTAGATGATTTCGCCGTGACCTTCCGCAATCACTTGTGTACGCGAATCGCGCGCGACCCGCGCTTCGATACCGGTTCCCACGACCGGCGCATCCGTGCGAATGAGCGGCACGGCCTGACGCATCATGTTCGAACCCATCAGCGCGCGGTTGGCGTCGTCGTGTTCAAGGAAAGGAATCAGCGAGGCGGCAATGGAGGCTATCTGCGTGGGCGATACGTCCATAAGATTCACCTGCCCGGGTTCGACGACGGGGAAGTCGGCTTCGAACCTCGACTTCACTCTGTCGCGGATAAAACATCCTTCGTCGTCCAAAGGGGCATTTCCCTGTGCTACTATTTTGTCTTCTTCTTCTTCAGCCGTATAATACGACAGTGCATCGTTCGTAAAGCTTACCTTGCCGCTCTCCACCTTCCGGTAGGGTGTGGCGATGAATCCCAGGTCGTTGATTTTCGCATACACGCAAAGCGACGAGATCAATCCGATGTTGGGGCCTTCGGGCGTTTCGATCGGACAGAGCCTTCCGTAGTGCGTGTAGTGCACGTCGCGCACTTCAAATCCTGCGCGTTCGCGCGACAGACCGCCGGGTCCCAGCGCCGACAGACGCCGTTTGTGCGTAATCTCCGCCAGCGGATTCGTCTGGTCCATGAACTGCGACAGGGCATTCGTGCCAAAAAATGAATTGACGACCGACGAAATGGTTTTGGCATTGATCAGGTCTATCGGCGTAAATATCTCATTGTCGCGCACATTCATGCGTTCGCGTACGGTGCGCGCCATACGCGCCAGGCCGATACCGAACTGGTTGTACAACTGTTCGCCGACCGTCCGCACGCGGCGATTGCTCAGGTGGTCGATGTCATCGACGACGGTGTGCGAGTTGATGAGTTCGATCAGATACTTGATAATTTCGATAATGTCTTCTTTCGTCAATACTTTGATATCGTCGCTGATCGTCAGGTTCAGTTTCCTGTTGATGCGGAAGCGTCCCACGTCGCCCAGGTCGTAACGTTTTTCGGAAAAGAACAGATTCGTGATGATTTCGCGGGCGCTGGCATCGTCGGCCGGTTCCGCGTTGCGCAACTGACGGTAGATGTAGAGCACGGCTTCTTTTTCAGAGTTACTCGGGTCTTTCTGCAACGTATTGTAAATGATTGCATAGTCGGACAGGCTCTGGTCTTCGCGATGCAGGAGGATGTGTT
Organism: Tannerella sp.; assembly: GCA_031267935.1. GTDB lineage: Bacteria > Bacteroidota > Bacteroidia > Bacteroidales > Tannerellaceae > Tannerella. The sequence goes on along the minus strand of JAIRYD010000217.1, from coordinate 22,313 downwards.
GCGCGCCCGAATCGAAGATGTCGTTCACGTTGTCTGCATCCAGTGTTGATTCGCGGTCGACTACGACGTCGTTTCGTTCGATGGAAACGACTTCGCCCGTATCTTCGTCCACAAAATCTTCGACCCACGTTTTGAGTACGCGGGCGGCCAGTTTGCGGCCGACATATTTTTTCAGGTTTTGTTTCGAGACCTTTACTTCTTCGGCGAGGTTGAAAATCTCGAGGATGTCCTTGTCGCTTTCGAAGCCGATGGCGCGCAGGAGCGTCGTGACGGGCAGTTTTTTCTTGCGGTCGATGTAGGCATACATCACGTTGTTGATATCCGTCGCAAATTCGATCCACGATCCTTTGAAGGGGATGATTCTTGCAGAGTAGAGTTTCGTGCCGTTGGCGTGGATGCTCTGTCCGAAGAATACGCCCGGCGAGCGGTGCAACTGCGAAACGACGACGCGCTCGGCGCCGTTGATCACGAACGTGCCGCGCTCGGTCATATAGGGAATGGGGCCGAGGTATACGTCCTGAATCACCGTGGAAAAGTCTTCGTGTTCAGGGTCGGTACAGTACAGTTTGAGCTTGGCTTTCAGAGGGACGCTGTACGTCAGTCCGCGCGCGATACATTCTTCTATCGTATAGCGGGGCGGGTCGATATAGTAATCGAGAAACTCTAAAACGAAATTATTTCGCGTATCTGCGATGGGAAAATTTTCGGCAAATACTTTGTATAGGCCCTCTTTTTTCCTTTTTTCGGGCGGAGTGTCAAGTTGAAGAAAGTCTTGGAAAGACTTCAGTTGTACTTCGAGAAAATCCGGATAGGGAAGTGAATTTTTTATCGAAGCGAAATTAATTCTTTTGGTTTCAGTTGTTGACGACATTTAGTTAGGAATTATTTGGAACTGAATATAATAGTAGACACAAAAGGTTAAGAATCTTCGGTGTACAAAGATTCTTAACCATATCACCTGATTCACAGGTTATAGAGACTATTTAAGCTCAACCTCTGCTCCTGCTTCTTCCAAACTTTTCTTCAGAGCTTCTGCTTCTGCCTTGGCAATTCCTTCTTTAATGCTATTGGGAGCGCCATCGACAAGGTCTTTTGCTTCTTTCAATCCCAGACCTGTCAGTTCCTTCACTAACTTAACGATTGCCAACTTGTTGGCACCCGGTCCTTTCAGTACGACGTCGAACGATGTCTTTTCTTCTTCTGCGGGGGCGGCGGCAGCCGGGGCGGCAACAGCAACGGCTGCTGCGGCAGGCTCAATGCCGTAATCGTCTTTCAAAATCGTTGCTAATTCACTAACTTCTTTTACGGTAAGATTTACTAATTGTTCTGCTAAAGCTTTCAAATCTGCCATTTTTGTATGATTTAAATGTTTGTTTTTTATTAAAATAAATGATTATCTCTCTTCCAGAGTTTTAAGAATACCATGAATCGTCCGGCCACCCGACGAGAGTGCGGAAATCACGTTTCTGGCGGGCGATTGCAACATGGCAATTATGTCGCCGACCAGTTCTTCCTTGCTCTTGAGGTTTACCAGCGCTTCGAGGTTTTCGGCGCCCACGTAGAAACATTCCTGCACGTATGCAGCTTTCAACCAGGGCTTTCCTTCGCCTTTCGTGCCTTTGGTAAACTCTTTGATCAATCGGGCCGGAGCGTTTCCGACGTCTGTAAACATCACTGCCGTATTGCCGGTAAAGCTTTCGTACAGCGATGAATAGTCCACATCCATACTCTCCAGGACTTTCTTAAACAGGGTATTTTTGACAACTACCAGTTTGATGTCTTTTTTGAAACAGGCTTTCCGCAACGCGCTTGTTTTTCCGGCGTTCAACGATTCGATGTCCGTCAGATAGAAATGCCCGTATTGTTTGACTGTTTCCGACAGTTGTTCAATGATTATGCTTTTATCTTCCTTTTTCATTGTTTGTTCGGTTTTGATGATTAATTTTCAACTGTTTTAGGGTCGATTTTAATACCCGGACTCATTGTACTCGAAAGATAAATGCTCTTTACGTAAGCACCTTTGGCCGAAGTGGGTTTAAGTTTGATCAGCGTGGCAATAAATTCTTTTGCATTTTCGCTGAGTTTCTCCGGTTCGAAAGATACTTTACCAATGGAAGTGTGAACGATTCCGGCTTTGTCGACTTTGAAGTCTATTTTGCCTTGCTTCACTTCTTTCACGGCCTGACCTACATCATTTGTCACAGTTCCGCTTTTCGGATTGGGCATCAGGCCGCGGGGACCCAGTATGCGTCCCAGTGCACCGATTTTACCCATGACCGAAGGCATGGTGATGATTATATCTATATCGGTCCAACCTCCTTTGATTTTATCGATATATTCATCCAGCCCGACGTGGTCTGCACCGGCAGCTTGTGCTTCGGCTTCCTTGTCGGGAGTACATAATGCGAGAACCCTCACTTGTTTACCTGTTCCATGAGGCAACGATACGACGCCTCTCACCATTTGATTGGCCTTTCGGGGGTCAACACCTAAACGGACATCAATATCTACGGATGCATCGAATCTGGTCGTGGATACTTCCTTGACCAGCGCCGAGGCTTCTTTCAATGAATAGAATTTCCCGTCTTCAAGTTTACCCAAAGCCAATTTTCGATTTTTTGTTAATTTACTCATCTCGATCGACATTTATTGGTTAGTTTCCGGGAATGTCCCAGTTACAGTGATCCCCATGCTTCTGGCTGTACCTGCAACCATCTTCATGGCAGACTCAACAGAAAAACAGTTCAGATCGACTATTTTGGCTTCGGCAATCGACCGCACCGTATCCCATGTGACTTGCGCCACTTTTTTACGGTTGGGTTGGGCCGAGCCGCCTTTCACCTTGGCCGCTTCCAGCAACTGGATGGCCACGGGGGGCGTTTTTACGACAAAGTCAAATGTCTTGTCCGCATAGTAAGTAATCACCACGGGCAATACCTTACCAGCCTGTTCTTGGGTTCTGGCATTGAATTGCTTGCAAAACTCCATGATGTTAAGACCCTTGGAACCTAATGCCGGTCCGACGGGCGGAGAAGGGTTTGCGGCTCCTCCTTTAATCTGCAATTTGATTTGTCCTGCAATTTCTTTAGCCATTTCTCTAAAAATTTGATATATAATAAATTAATTCCGGAAAAGAAGACATTGTTCGTAACAGCAACGTTATTCTTTTTCCACTTGTACATAGCTTAATTCAAGCGGTGTCTTGCGTCCGAAGATTTTGACAATCACTTTGAGTTTCTTCTTTTCGGCATTGACTTCTTCAATCACACCGCTGAATCCGCTGAAAGGCCCGAAGGTTACTTTCACGGTTTCGCCCGTGTAGTATTGAATGTCCAGTTCTTCCGTCTGTTCCTGCAGTTCGTCGACCGTGCCTAACACGCGGTTGACTTCCCAGGGACGCAACGGAACAGGTTTTTCCGACCCGCCCAGAAACCCGATGACATTGGGGATCTGACGCAGGCGGTGCGCTACTTCTCCGACCAGATTGGCTTCAACCAATACGTAGCCGGGCAAATAGGCGCGTTCCTTAATCACTTTCTTTCCGTTGCGCATGACAAAGGTTTTTTCGGTCGGGATCAAGACTTGCGACACGTAGCTGCCCAAATCCGAATTTTTCATCTCGGCTTCGAGGTACTCGCGCACTTTGTTCTCCTTGCCGCTGATGGCGCGAAGGACATAGAATTTTTGTTGAGATTCCGACATTATCAAAAAACCTTACACACAGTTAGTAGATAAACTTCATAATTCCGTCAAAAGCCGAATCTATCACAAGAATCAGCACCGCAATGATAAGGGAAGCAAACATAACCACTACAGCGCTGCTGGACAACTCTTTTCGTGTCGGCCAGGAAACTTTATGTACAAGCTCGTTATACGAGTCCTTGAAATATGCAATTATTCTTTTCATCAAGTTATGAATTAGGCACGGAAGGAGAGGCTCGAACTCCCGACAGCCGGTTTTGGAGACCGGTACTCTACCAACTGAGCTACTTCCGTGTATAACAGAGCCGTATCAAGAATCGTATCGGCGTTTCCGATACAGCTCTGCTGTTTGTTTTCCTTTTTTTTCAGGCGTTAGTCTTCCAGGGCTGTGATCTGGCCTGCACCTACCGTACGGCCGCCTTCACGGATCGCGAAGCGAAGACCGACGTTACATGCTACCGGATAGATCAGTTCGACCTCGATAGTGACGTTGTCGCCCGGCATAACCATTTCGACGCCTTCCGGCAACGAGATTTCACCTGTCACGTCCAGCGTACGGATATAGAACTGCGGACGGTACTTGTTGTGGAACGGCGTGTGACGGCCGCCTTCTTCCTTTTTAAGGATATAAACCTCGGCTTTGAATCTGGAGTGGGGTTGTATTTTCCCCGGATGGCAGAGTACCATACCGCGCTTGATTTCATCCTTGTCGATACCGCGGAGCAGCAGACCTACGTTGTCGCCGGCTTGTCCTTCGTCCAGAATCTTACGGAACATTTCCACGCCGGTCACGACGGATTTTTTACCTTTGCTGGCGCCCAGACCGATGATTTCCACTTCTTCACCCGTTTTGATGATACCTGTTTCGATACGTCCGGTGGCTACCGTGCCGCGACCTGTAATCGAGAACACGTCTTCGACCGGCATCAGGAACGGTTTGTCGACGTCGCGCGGAGGCAGCGGGATCCATGTGTCTACGGCATCCATCAGTTCCATCACTTTATCTTCCCACTGAGGTTCGCCGTTCAGTGCGCCCAGTGCGGAACCGCGGATCACCGGTGTGTTGTCGCCGTCAAATTCGTAGAACGAAAGCAGTTCGCGCATTTCCATTTCTACCAGTTCCAGCATTTCTTCGTCGTCCACCGAGTCGCATTTGTTCATAAACACAACCAGCTTGGGTACGTTCACCTGGCGAGCTAAAAGAATATGTTCGCGCGTCTGAGGCATCGGGCCGTCTGTAGCCGCTACAACGATGATGGCGCCGTCCATCTGTGCGGCACCTGTGACCATGTTTTTCACGTAGTCGGCATGACCCGGACAGTCCACGTGTGCATAGTGACGGTTGGCCGTTTCGTATTCGACGTGAGCCGTATTGATGGTGATACCTCTTTCTTTTTCTTCCGGTGCGTTGTCGATTGAGTCGAACGAACGTATTTCCGAAAGTCCTCTCTTTGCCAATACGGTTGTAATAGCAGCCGTCAATGTTGTTTTACCGTGATCCACGTGACCGATCGTACCGATGTTCACATGCGGTTTCGTCCTGTTAAAATGTTCTTTTGCCATAATAAATTGTCTCTATTTAAATAATTCTATTCATTATATTAATCTTCCAAACCCTGAGCCGGTGCCGAGATTTGAACTCGGGACCTCTTCCTTACCAAGGAAGTGCTCTACCACTGAGCTACACAGGCATTATTCGTTTCAACCTTCATATCCCCGGTACGGAACGTTTTTTCGCCATTCCCTATCCGGAAACGCACGGGAAAAATCCCATTCGGCTCACCGGCAAATACCTGTTTGCGAGCCTCTTGTCGGATTCGAACCAACGACCCCGAGATTACAAATCACGTGCTCTGGCCAACTGAGCTAAAGAGGCTTTTCGGATGAGCCGATTCGTTTTCAGGCGAAACGGCTGCAAATTTAGGTATTATTTATGATATACCAAAATTTATGTGCCGTTTTTTTATTTCGTCCTGATTTTTTCTTTTACTTTAAGGAGTTGTTTCTCCAGTGCGACCACGGCCTGATCGATTGACGCTTCAAAAGTATCGCTGATTTTTTCTGCAAAACAATCGTTGTTTTTTATCATCAGTCTGATACTTACCTGTTTATTCTGAGCTGTTTCAGGTTTGACGACCCGCAGATTGACTTCGGCCGCGAGAATACCGTCATAATACTGGTCTAATTTAGACACTTTTTTCTGAATGAACGCTTCGAGGCGTTCGGTTGCATCGAAATGGATGGCATTAATTCTGATTTCCATAAGGTACTCCTTTACTTTTTAGCTCTTGGATGAGCGTGATACATTTTTTTTAATTCTTCAAACGTGAGGTGCGTGTATACCGACGTCGATGCCAGACTGCCGTGTCCCAGCAGATCCTTGACGGCGTTCAACTCGGCTCCGTCGTTGAGCAGACTCGTGGCGAACGTGTGTCGCAGGACGTGCGGGCTGCGTTTGACCGCGGTCGGTATGGCGCTCAATCTTTTTCGTACTATATAATAAACGATGCCTGGCGTCAGCGGCTCGCCGGTCGTGCGGACAAAAAACCGGCCGCTGTCGTGTGGCACCGTTTGTTGTTTTGCTTCGAGGTAGGCGATCAGCATCCGGCGAAGGCGTTCGGCGAAGGGAATCAGCCGCTGCTTGTTCCGTTTGCCGGTCACTTTCAGTTGCATGGCGTCGACATCGACGTCCGACTGTCTGAGGCCGACCAGTTCGGAGCGGCGGATACCGGTTTCGTAGAGCAGTTCCAGCAGTAACCGGTCGCGCATTCCTTCGAAATCGTCTTCGAAATCGTCGCCGTCCAGTAGAGACGACAGTTCTTTGTCTCTCAGAAACACGGGCATTACAGGTTTTTTTTTCGGTCCGGCGACGAGCTTCAGCGGGTTTTTGCTGACGACGTCCTGTTTCATCAGATATTTGAAATAGGATTTCAGCGCGCTGAGCTTGCGGTTGGCCGAAGATGCCGCGACGTTTTTCCCGAGTAACGAAACGAGCCAGTTCCGTATCTGGTCGGAATCAATCAGGCGCGGATCGAACGATTTGTTTTCCGTATATACATTAATATATAGGGCAAACTGAAGCAGATCGCGTCCGTATGCTTCGACCGTATGAGCGGAATAGCCTCTCTCATAGCGCAAATAGTCTAAAAATAATTCTATATGCATACTCATCACATCGTTTTGATGCAACGAATATAAGAGTAAAAATTCATTTGAACAAATAAAAAATCGAAATTATTCGGAAATTTAATTATTCTTCAGCACGCTGAAGCTGCTGAACGTAAACAGCACGAATGCGTTCTTTTCTTTTTTCGACAGAAGGTTTCACAAAAGCCTGACGGCTACGCAATTCCTTTACGACGCCCGTCTTCTCGAACTTCCGTTTAAACTTCTTCAGTGCTTTTTCAATGCTTTCGCCTTCTTTCAATGGAACAATAATCATAAATTTTAGTTATATGTTGTACTTTGTATATCATCCGAAAAATCGGCTGCAAAATTACAGACTATTCTATTATCTGCAAAATTTTTTATTCGTTTTTTTTGCTTCCGATCAAAAAAACGGAATCCAAGAGCGGTCCACTTCGAATTTTAAATGCGGAATCAACCTTCGTCTTTCCCGCATATTCCCGTAAAGGCGCAGTATGCGCAAGTCTTTTTATGAGCCGTTTGCATGAAAGGCACGTCTGCATTCAATATCTCGTCCAGGCATGTACGCAGATGTGACTCGAATGGGTCGCGCAGCGGAGCGAAATCTTCGACCGGCGTCTTTTCCTTCCCTTCGTAGATCACGGGATCGAACGTCGGCGAAAAAAGTCCGCGTACATAATATATTACGGGTTGCACGGGTTGCGGAGGGCATGCGCCGTACATCCAGGCGTACATGAATACCTGCATCACGGCCTGCGGACGTTCGGCGGCGGCGCGGTCGAAAAGATGTGCCACAGTTTTGTATTCGAGCGACTTCTTTATTCCCGTCTTGTAATCCACGATCCGCTGCGTGCCGTTCACCTCGTCCATGCGGTCGATGAAACCTTTCAAGCGGACTTCGCGGTTGTCCGAGAGGCGAAACACTTCCTGCATCTTCTTCTCCGAGCCGATATAGCGAAAAGGCGTCATCAGTCTGTCCTGTTCGAGAATTTTAAGTACGTATTTACGAATCATTTCACCTGTCAGGAAGTGTTGTCCGCTGAGTGGCTGCACCTTGTCCGTATGGAAATACAATTCGGCAAAGGCGCGGCCGATGAGTTCGGTCAGCGCGGATTCTTTCGATGCGAGTTTCAGCAAATCAGCCGTAATCAGCGTATTGCATAACGGCTGATACAACATTTCCAGTACTTTGTGCAGAATGTTCCCGAATATACGGTTTTCGACGGCTTCCACCACTTCGTCGTCTTCGCCCATGTTTTCGACAAATGTGAAATAAAACTTCAGCGGGCAATCGAGATATGTGTTTATTGCACTTGCCGAGAGGGCTTTCGTGCCGCCGCTCAGGTAAGCGGACAGCCGCGTCATCACCTCGTCCGTCTTGTCGGCGTGCAGTGCCGGCGGCTGCGACGATGAGATGTTGTAAACGACCAGATTGTCGCGTATGGGCACATTGTAGTGATACCTCAGCTGGTGGACAAAACGACTGACTTCGCCCGTTTGCAGGCCTTCTGTCCGAGTGTCGTACAGCAGGGTCACATGCTTTGCCCGTGCGATCATGCGATAGAAATGGTATGCCCGGATGCTGTCCCGGTGTTCGTAGGCGGGAAGGCCGAAGCCTCGACGCAAGTTGTAGGGAATGAAGGAGTCTGTGGTTTTTTTTGCCGGAAAAACCCCTTCGTTCATGGACAGAATGATGAGGCGGTCGAAATCGAGCACGCGCGTCTCGAGTACACCCATCACCTGAAGCCCCGACAGCGGTTCGCCGCGAAAAGGAATGGTAATCGTGTCCGTCACACGCTTCAACAGACGAAAATAAGTATCGGCCGTCATGCTTATCCCGGCATCACGTATCAGGTCCTTCATCCGATTGATAGCCGTAAAGCAATGATATATAAATTCCTGCTCGATATCGTTCATGGATACGGGCGTTTCGTCGTCGTCCGCACCGGGGCGAACAACGGAAATCGCCCTGTTCAGCTCCTGCAGGACGGCAATCAGATAGTCCGAAAGCGCATCCGTATCTTCGATCGTAGAGAAAATCAACGACAGCAATTGGTTGCGACTCAAATCCGAAGAAGTCACATACACTTTGTTATACGCCGCGATCTCTTTCATGAGCGACGCGACATCCTTGCCGCAAGCGGAACGGATATATTGATGATTCAGCACGAAAAGTGCATCGCGATGGTAAAAGGCAGGCTGCCCGTCCGTCATGCGGACATTTTTTCGCAAAAGCAGTATCGATTCCATCAGCGATGCGACAGGCGTACCCGACAGAGGGTAGCCGAGCGTGACGTTGATGTGTTCTATTTCTTCCGGGATGGAATGAAGAACGGGTATAAGTAGCTGTTCGTCAGGCAAAACAATGGCCGTACGCAACGCTTCTTCCGGATCCATCATTATTCTTCCGCCAAGCATATCTTTCAAAATCGTGTGTACCTGTTTAGCCTGCCCGATTCCGGACGGCACGCCAATTAATTCTATTTCAGGGATATTATGTTTTTCGGGCGGCAACGACAGTTCCGAAGGAAAGCGTTTCAAATGTGCGGTCACGAAAAGTGAAGCCAGGTTATGCGTGTCGGTGAGCATTTTCGAACCGCAGTCCCAGTAGAAATCTGCTATATCCTGGTTTTTAAGAAGTTGTAATAATTTAATTTCGGCAGTTGACAGCGCGTTCAGGCCGACGAAGACGATCTTGCGATAAGGTAACCCGCAGTGTTTATCCGGTGCAAGCCGTTCAACTACTTCTCTGAAAATCATACCTTCGTAGCCACATCCTTCGGCAGCAAGCGTTTCGCGAAATTCATTGTAGATTGCATACAGCAGCTTCCAGATATGCAGGAAACGTTGACGGTTTTCGCTGTCGCCTCCCGGATGAAATTCCGACCAGAACGAACGTATCGCTTCAATTTGTCCGGGATTCAAATAGCTGAAATCGCGGTCGATATCATGCAGTTCGGTCACGTTGGTAAACAGCCGGCGCGCATCGACGAGATATTTGTCCACATCGTCGAAATCATTCAGCAGCATTTCGCCCCAGAAAACGAAATCGTCGAATCGCTCATCTGCGCCGCTTTGCCGCGAGTATATTTGGTAGAGCAGAAACAACATCCGCAAATGGTCGGCAGGCATCTTGTCACTCATTTGCGTGAACAGCCCGTCGATGGTCAGTATGGCAGGTGAAAAGAGCGGCTTGCCGGCAGCCTGCGAAAGGTATTTTCTGAAAAACAGTCCTGCACGCCGATTGGGAAATACGAATGCGAGATGGCGCACCTCCGTCCCGTAATGTTGATAGAATAAGGTAGCGACTTGTTGCAGAAAGGGTTTCATGCTGTTTGTTTTTTCGGCAAAGATAGAAGATATATTTGGGGATTCCAACGTTCAAAAGTCTAAAAAATTCAATTATACGGTTATTCAAAGGGTTAGAAACCCAGAGATCCGGCAGCGTGTCAGATGATTTTTATTGCCTTGAAATTTACGGCAATCTGTTGTGACAAATCTTCCTGCGCGACAGATAGCGAGGCGGCAAGTGCGGCGTATATTTCGCGGATGCCGATGTCGTCTTCGTCGGTTTCGGCAAACAGTTTGTGTGCCGCCCAGGCGCCGGATACGGCTTCCGGCCTGAAATGCCGGCCGAACGAAAGATAGAAGCCGGCGTCGAGCAGTTGTCCGGCCAAAATCCCGTTTCCCCTGAATCCATGAATGATCCGGGGCACGTGGCATACGGATGTTTTAAATATGCGTAAGAGTGTATGCCACGCTCCCACGCAATGGATAATCAGCGGCTTATCCAGCACTTCCGCCAATTGAATATGGGCATGGAACAACTCTTCCTGCACGGTGAGCGGCGGGCCTTTGCGCTTGTCCAGTCCCGTTTCGCCGATGGCCGCCACATTGGGTCGACGCGCCATTTCGTGCAGGAGCGGCAAGGCGCCGGGATCGGCTTCCCACGGATGAATGGCTACAGCATAACGGACGGACGGATCGAGCGCCTGCCGGCAGATATCGGCCGTGACAATCGCCATGCCGTCGAGACAGGCCGGCTGTCGGTGCGTATGTATATCATAGTATATCATGACGCTACGGGACAGGATCGTATCCACTTCCGCCCCACGGATGGCATCGGCCGATTCGTTTGACTGCCAGCCAAAGACCTTTCCACGGTCCGTGCTTTTTCAGCGCCTGTACGGCATATTCCGAACAGGTCGGCACGTAACGACACGTCGCAGGTTTGAGGGGCGAGATGCAATATTTATAGAAATAAATGGGCGCCAGAAGGATGTACACGAGGATGCGTTTCATTTCAATCTTTCGCAAAGAGTTTTCAATGCTTTCTCCATTGCCCTGCCGAGGGTTGCGAAAGTTGATGGCTTGCCGTCCAGATACAGGAATGCCAGCAGCAGCGACTGTCCGCCGTCTGTGAACACATTGTCCAGTGCATGTTTTCTTAATCTGTAATTTTCGCGTATTCTTCGTTTTACGAAATTACGGTCTACGGCGTGTTTCAGTTTCTTTTTGGGTACGTGGATCAGGATGGAAACGTTTGCTTCCCGATGGTCGTTCTTTATCGGAAAATAGATGATGCGCAGTGGATAAGCCACAAAAGACGAGCCGTGTGCGAAGAGCGTGTCGACATGACGCTTCCACGACAACCGCTCGCTTTTGGGGAGTGTTGCACGGTTATCGTCCATTCTTTTTTTCGACTGATTCTTTCTTGAGAAACAGTTCGAGGGCTGCTGTCATGGAAGGAGCTTCGGGCGTCGGGGCTTCCACGTCGAGCCGCAGACCGGCGTCCAGCGCCGCTTTGGCGGTCGAGGGACCGAAGCATCCGATTTTGATGTTTTCCTGCCTGAAATCGGGGAAGTTCTTCAGCAGCGAAGAGATGCCCGCGGGACTGAAGAAGAGAAGCATGTCATAATCGAACTTTTCGTCTTTGGAAAACTCGGTGGATACGGTACGGTACATCACGCTGGTTTTGTACTGTATCTTTTTTGTGTTCAAAAGATTAATCAGATCATCCTTGTGCACGTCGGACATGGGCATGAGGTATTTTTCCTTCGAATGCTTGGCGATGACGGCGAGCAGGTCTTCGGGCTTTCCGGTTTGGCCGTAAAAGATTTTCCTTTTCCGGTAGACGATATATTTTTGCAGATAAACTGCAATCGCCTCGGTCATACAGAAGTACTTCATCGTTTCCGGGATGGGTATCCGCAATTCTTCGCACAGGTGGAAGAAATGGTCGATCGCCGTACGGGCAGTGAAGATGACGGCCGTATAGTCCAGAATGGAAATACGTTGCTGCCTGAATTCCTTGGCCGTCAAAGGTTCTACCTTTATGAACGGACGAAAATCTATTTCCACGCCATATTTTTCCGCAATGTGAAAGTATGGAGACTTTTCCGATGCAGGCTTGGGTTGCGATACTAATAATTTTTTAATACTCAGTGCCATAAAGTACTCGTCAGAATAATGTTATGCAAATATTTAAAACCTTCGTACAAAAATAACAGAGGTATGATTTCCTGGGCGCAAAGATACAAACTTAAATATAAAAAGCCTGTATTTTTATCATAAAATATGCGAATTGTTATGTAGATGACTGCGATTCTGAATAAAATGTAAATAAAAAGAAACAAAACGGAGGTGGCGACCACATGTTTGTTGTCAAAAATCAACCACAGCACGGGGAAATACAGCAGCATTTCCCAGATGTAGCAGATCGTATCGTAGTTGGCAGACCACAGTTTGTATTCGCCCTTTTCGCTGAAGATATGTCCGTAGGCGTAGTACAGCAGTCGCTTGAAAAGCGCATACACAAAGACGGTAAAGAAGATGATGAACAGGACGGTGAAGCTGGGTTGTATGTCTAAATTCTGCCTGCCCACATACTGGTAGTATGCCAGAAAACAGAAAACCGTAATCAGAAAAATGGTCTGAAACTGCATAAAGCCGTCGAAAAACACGTTCTTCCTGACATCCGTATCGAAGATGCTCTGGCGTTCCTTGAGCGACATCAGGTCTTTTCCCATCTTGACGAACAGGGGATAGAAATATTTAAAAATGGCAGAAAACAAGGCGGAGAGCAGGATGACGGAGAGCAGGAGCATGTCATAATAAAATTGACCGTCTCCCAAACGGATTCCCGTGTATCCATCAAAGTAGCTTGTTCCCATTTGTGCTTGAGCAATCCAAAATTCGCGGCAAAGGTAGTGATTTTTTTGAAAAAACAGTCCCGGCGCGAAGAATAATCCCATTCATTTGACGGTTCCCGAAACATTCAATCGCACTTCAAAAAAAAAGAATTATCCGTTTTTCCATTAATTAAATATCTGCTGCCGAATTTTATGTTTTTTTGCACACATATATATAACGAGCTAACGATATTTATTCTAATTTTGTGGCAGATATTTAAGAGAGAGAATAGAGAAAAGCATGCAAATGCGCATTTTATTGTCATGAATAAGAATGTACTACAAAACGGACTGTCATATATTCCGTTTATACATTACAGTTTAGAGAGAGTGATTATTGTCTACGTCCTCATTTGGATTGCTGCCTGCCCGCTGATTGAAACGGGCACGGTGGCGTTTATTTTATTATCCTGTCCCGTATTCCTGCGATCCTTTCTTCAATACAAAGTATACATCTAATATTATTAATCATAAACAGTATGGATATATGAAACTCAAAATGAACTCTTATGCATGGACGTTGCTGCAGGCACGTCCCGTCACGGGCAGCAGGAAGTGCGCTTTCTGCCTGATGATGTATGTAACACTCCTCATGCACGTTGCCGTCCCGAAAGCGAATGCGGTGCAAGTGGGTATACCGGCAGGCGGTACCGAGTTACAGCCGGAAACGACCTATACCCTTTCGACTGCGACTATTTTCCCGTTAAAAATCGTCGCGGATGGCACATACACCATTGTGGGAAATTACAGCGGCGATTACGGTCCTCCGCTCGGTTACGCAGGGCAAACGCTCACTCCGGCTCAGAGCGCCGAACGCCGGACACCATGGACGAATGCCGCCGTGACCAACCTCATCAATATCGGAACAGCAAGTCATGGCATTTATGTGAAATACAACTTGAAAAATGTAACCGTTATTTTACGGAATGTAGGCTTATTAACCGGTGGTGTGGATAATGCGGCTTTTATCATTGACGGCATGAATGCAGACGGCAATACCGGCGCTGCAGCCTTTCAGCAGCATGTCGACGGCTCCGACGTGGTAGTGAAACTGGAAGGCAGGAACATGCTTTACAGCGGTAATATAGTGGCCTGCAATCGCGCCGGGCTCGAAGTGTGGAAAGGCAGTACCGTATATATTGAAGGCAACGGTTCTCTTTTTGCAAAATCATCTATCACAAGAAATTTCAGTACAAATGCCTATCCGCGTCTGTCGACGCACGCACATCCTCAAGGCTCGCCTTACTGGGATGGTTCCGAAGCGTCGTACAAGGAAGATACGAAATCGAGTAGCAGCGGCAATCGTTCCGGTGCAGCCGGTATTGGCGCCGGAGATGTATCTGGCAGTGGAGGCAATGTAGTCATCCGCGAAAATCCCACGGTAATTGCCGTATCGGGTGCGCATGGCGCCGGAATTGGCGGGGGTTGGGGTTCGGCAGGCACGTATCATGCCGATGTGTTTATTTACGGAGGTACGGTAGAATCGTGGGGCGGACAGCACGGCGCCGGAATTGGCGGCGGCTGTTCCGGTGGAGACGGGACCATTGTCGTATTGCCTATTGCCAATGTGTATTCCGCCAGTTATGATCCGAGCAGGGCGATGCTGGGTCAAATGCAGAATGTGATCTTTTTCGGCAATCCGGACGATTCGCGGCTCGCGCTTTATACGGAAGATTACCGCGAGGTAGACATGTATCTAGACATGAGTAAAAATGCGGCTGTCAGAAACGTCATCGAACGACTGGGCGGGGGCATGAATCCTTCGAATCTACCGCTGGGTAAAACCCGAAACAACTGGCCGACGACGGCCTCCATCCAGCACCGACCCAATTATGCGGATTGGGCGGCGGCGGTGAGTCCCGCCATGCAGACAGGCCCGGATAAATACGTGCTGCTGCTGAACGGAGGTTTTATTCCTCAAAATATAAATGTAGCGTTTCTGACCAATGCAAAAACGGAAAAGAATCATACTTACAGCCCCGTACCTACGACAACCAACGGGACGCCATATTTATGTTCTTTTGTATCAGCGGGAGGAATTAACACCTACGGGCTTAATTATCCCACTACTGCCGTGGATCCGTATTACAATGTAAATTCGCCTGCGGCAGACCATTATGCTTATGCCACGCCCGCGTCACGCCCGGTGCCACGTTTTGTAATGATCGCACCGTCGTATATTCCCAGCGTAGCGATTAATCCGTCTACGCCTCCGGAGTTGTATGCCGGATATGCCGTGACGAATCCGAACAACAAAATTACGCTGACAATAGGCAATACCGGTAATCAAAAACTGTATAATCCGAAAATCACCATTTTGGGTGACGACTACGAGCTGATCAGTAATCCGGGTGTGTCGTTGCAGGCCGCTGTCGACGCGGCGCTTCTCGGTTTGCTCTATTCGGACGAAGGCGGTTTATATATTCCCTCCGGATCCATTTTTTCGATCGAACTGCGGTTGAAGCCTGACAAGCATCCGGGTTCGTCCTACGACGGCTGGGTACTCTTCAGTGCAGACAACCTGCCCGAAGCGCCTACACCCAAACAGTTCAACATCCATGTGCTCGACAAATTTCTGCTGCCGCCCGACCTGATTATGGAAATGCCGACAGACACGGTTGTCAACGGCCCCTTCAAAATCCGCGCCAAATTTAAGAACCGGCAGGGGCTGTATCCGTATGGCGTGAAAAACCTGGTTGTCGGTGATATTTTTGTCGACCACGGCACAGTCACGGCCGTAACACCGGATCCTGCGACAGAAAATCCTGCCGGATACTATTCGGACTGGATTATCGACGTCACACCCGTATCCGGCCTGCCCAACAAGACGCCCATTTCGACGGTCGTGAAGCAGGGCGCAGCCGAAGATCAGATACAGGCCAACACTCAGACGGCGTCTAAACCCAAATATGTGATATTCAGCTCCGACGCGCCGTACGCAGCCTTTAACGTCGCCGAGGGCGCGATACTTTCGTCACTCGACACGCTGCTGATATACGTCTACGGAAACGGCATCACTTCCGGCAAGCAGGACAGCATATATATCAACGGCATAGGTCAGTTCACGGCATCGGGTGCACGGGCAAGCCTGCAATCGCAATTCAGATTGACAGAACTGCCTTCGACAACGCTGAACATCAGCACGCCGGGACAGTATGAACTGCTGGTTACGGATGCGAACAATCTCAAAATAGGATCGCCCGCGCCTGCCGGATTCCCGAACGGCGACTTTGAACTGGAGATACCGGGCAATTATATCCATAATTTCGACGGCAACTATCTGTCGAACACAAAGCTGCATTTCTCGCTCCATGTACCTGAAATCAAGGATGGCGCCGGAGTAGGAGGAAACATCATTCCCCAGACGCTGGATTCTCCGGGCGGCACCGTGCGCATTTGGGTATACGGCAAGTATCTGCTGGCCGCCAGAGGGCAGCTGGTCATCGTGACCGGCCGCGCGATCCCCGATTATACGGCCGGACAGGAGATTATTATCCCGTCGGCCAATTTCACGGACACCACGGCATACGTGGATGTAGTACTGCCTCCGAACATGATGGTGTCGGCAGAATCGTATGACTTCACGATACGGCTGTACAGCCGGAAACCGTCGGATGTCACGCCGAATCTGACGGCAATTGTGAATCCGGCAACGGCAAGTCTGGATTCCACACTGACTGTAAAGGGATACAGGGAAGGGCTTCATGCCTATCCGAACAGACAACGCTATGAGGGAGGACCGGTAGACCTGAAATTGGCGGGTAAAAATCTGTTCCATCTGAACCTGTCGCCCAACAGCAATCTGCGGGTGCGTGTGAAGAAGGACGGCGTTTATACCTCTGCGGTGATCCCCGTGCCCGTGCCTATGTTGCTGGGCGACATCGTGATTTCGCTGGGCAGCGCTGCCTTCACGACGGAAAAGAACCTGTCACCCAATGCCGCAGTATATGTCTACGAACTGTGGTACGATGTGAACGGGACGCCGACGCCTGTCCCGGAAACCAGTTCGAATGCGCCTTATGTGGCCGACAGTACGATCGTAGAATCCGGCATGGACGAACTGGAACAAATACTCAAAAAGACGCATCATGTCGTATCCCAGCAAGTGGCCAATACGCTGACAACGGTGAAAACGTGGCTGATTCCTCAGCTCAATGCCATCGAGATATTGCGCAACTTCGGTCTGACGGTGACGGAAAACGACATCACCTACACCTCTTTCGATCCGGCCGTAGCAGGGACGGTGACGATACCCCGGGGTATAAACGGTCATTTCGTCTTTACATTAAAACTGCATACCGTTCCCGAAATGGAAATCACCCTCAATACGGGCGAAATCATTGCGGTCATATCCCCTCCGATACTGATCGAACGCGAAGTCGGTCTGCCCGAAACAAAGGGCTACTCGATAGACCCGCTGCCCGGGATTCATCGCGTCGAGAGCGGGTGTGACTTTACGTTCTATCTTACCCCGACTTCCGACGGGACGCGTCCGGTACAGCCGAAAGTGACGACCAACCGTCATATCGGATCCGACGAAGACGGCGGCGTCATCATCGAGTCGAAAGAAGACGACGCGTATTATATCGTGACGATTCGCGAAATACGTGAACATATTACCGTCTACATCAACAAGGAGACAGAAGCCTGTGAAGACATTTCCGGCACCCGTGTATGGGGCGAGAAAGGCAACCTGCATGTACGCACCGTCGAGGCCGGTGATGCCGTGGTATACAGTATCCCGGGAACGCCGGTTACTACCTTCCGTCTGAAGGCCGGCGAAACGGTTGCTATGCCGCTGCCTGCCGGGATTTACGTAGTTTCGCTTCACGGCGCAACGTATAAAGCGTTCGTCGGACAGGAAAAATAAATGACAGAATAATAAAAATAAAAACAGACAGCTATGAATCAATCGACATACAGTCCATCCCACAGGAGAGGCGCCCGTCCGGGGCGTACCGCTTCTTTCGGCCGTACCGCGCTTGCGACGGCCATCATGCTCGTAATCGCAGTGCAAATGTCCGTCGCACAGAATATGGGTAGTATCAATCAGGCCGTCAAGGCCGCCACGCCCTACAACACCTTATATTTCGGTATTTATCCGCAAACCTTTTTCCGCACGGTGCTCGAGGCGATGGATCATCGTCCTACACCTGAAACGCCCCAGATTCCGTTTGTCGTGGTCGAATCGGACAATCAGGTACTCAACGGAGGCGCTTTGTCTTTCGGCAAAATGCCCCGCGGCCAAGCTTCCGTCATAAATGTAGAACCGCTCAAATGGCAGATCGTGAAAGACGATCCGGAAGGCATACTGATGTTTACGGACGGCAATATCAATGTCGTGCCGTATAACGACCAGATGGAAAATCCGACATGGAACGGAACGTGGAGAGATGCTTCGGTTCGCCGATTGCTTTCGAACGATATACTGTCAGGATACAGCCATGATTCGATTCCGCCGGTCTACAGAAGCTCGCTGACTTCTTATCCGTCGTCGGAAATCGGAAAATTCAACTACCTGATAGGAACCATATTCCCTCATTCCGACCTGCCGGCGCCACCGGCCAACTCCACAACTGCCGTGTGGCATGCGGCGGGTGCAGCCGTCCGTACGGATTACTTTACGGAATCGGAACGGAAGGCGGTCGTATCGTCTTTGCTGACCAATCCTTCATTTGGGGCCAATCAGGACAACATAAACACGGACGACATGATATTTCTGCCTGCCGTGGATGTGGTGGAAGCCGTATATCCTGTCGCAACAACCCGTAAAAGCGTGAATACACGCTATGTGATGTCGTATCCGAACACGACGTCGGCGCCGGCTGACGACGACTGGATTACACGCACGCACAGCAGTGCACCTTTTCCGGGATTCATCACGCAGATCACGCGGAATACCGGTGCGAAAGATACCGAATCGACCCATACAAAAAAACCGATACGTCCGGCATTGCATCTCGACCGCAACAGGATCGTGATGGTGTCGCAAAGCAAACCGGCAGCCACAAGCCTGTCTTTTACAGCCACAACGTTTGCCCCTTCGACCACGCTTAAACTCACGCTGGTGGACGGCACGCTCACCCCGTTTTCGGTTACGTGCACCACCGCGCCGGTCAACGGTTATATCCCCGTAAGCGGCAGTCTTGCGCTCGACTGCAATGGCGGGACGGGCGGCACCGGTTCTTATATTTCCTGCCTGCTCGAAAGCGAAGGCAGCATCAAATACTATACGAAAGCGACTTCTTCTACAGGCTCGGCCACAGCGGTCAATCTCAATTTCGCAGGTGTATCGTCGGGCACCTACACGCTGAAAGTGTTCAACGAAATCACAAACACGACCGACAAGCCGGATTATGCCACCCCTCCCGTGTCGTTCGACATATACATATCGGGCGATCCGCTTGTGGCACCCGTCATTGCAACGGTTGCGCTTTCAAACGGTTTCGAGGGACGGGCATACAGCGATACGGTGAAACTTTCCACCGCCGGCTCACCTGCGCCCAAGTATGCCGTAAGCAGCGGTTCGTTGCCTCCGGGACTGACGCTGAATGCTACTACGGGGCGGATCTCCGGCACCCTGAGCGCATCTTCGGCAGGAAGTTATACGTTCAAAATCAGTGTGCATAATCCGGCCGGTTCCGACGAACGGCAGTTTACCATCACGGCAAGCGCCATCGTTCCGCCGGTGATCGCTACCAAACAGAGCGATCTGATCAGCGCCGACTCGGTGCAGGGTTATCTTACCATACCGTATATTTTCAGGTTCAAGCTGCAAGCCGGTACGGGTCTGCCGTCCGTGAAGTTCTACAAGACAAGCGGCAATCTGCCCACCGGATTTACGCTCGACGAAAACGGTACGCTCCACGGCATACCTGTAACCGTCGAAACCCAGAATTTCACGATATGTGCCGAGACGGAGGGGATGTTCGATTACCAGTCCTATTCCATCTCGATTCTTACCACGTCGCCCACAAATCCCATACTGCCGGTTTTTGTCACGAAGGATCTCGGCGCCTCGGCGCAGGTCACGGAAAACACGCTTTTTGCCGATACGGCCATACAGATCACGGGCAGCCAGTTCGTCGACGTGCAATACGACCCGACCACCTTCCCGACGGGCATCACATTCGACCCGTCCACCAGGAGGATACTCGGCACGCCTCTTCAGGGAACGAGCGGGACGTATAATCTGAAACTGTGGGCTAAGAATCCGGCAACCAAACCGCTGTTGCCGTCCGGCCCCGATTCCGTGGGAATCACGTATCCGCTGACCGTACTGCAGGCCAATATTCCGAAGATTACCGTGCCGGCCACGTTGCCGCCGGCGGCTGTGGGCCTCCTCTACAGTGTCGTGATCACGACCGACCTTCCGGCCACGCTGGCCGTAACCGGAGGTTTGCTGCCGCCGCCGGACTTCATGCTCAATGCTTCGAACGAGCTTGCAGGCACTCCGAACAAGGCGGGCACGTATACGTTTACGATAAGGGCCTCCAACGCGAACGGCTGGTCGAACCGCGAATTTACGCTCACGGTACAGCCTCCCCTGCCGCCGCCGCTCATCAATCCGTTCATACTGCCGGACGGGACGGTGGGCGAAGCGTACGTGGGCGCCACCATCACGGCTATCAACAGTCCTACATCATGGTCGTGGACAGGTGCGCCTCCGGGACTGACGCTGAGCAGCGGAGGAGTGATCAGCGGAATACCGACGGCGGATGGTACCTGGCCGGTCAGCGTGACGGCGACAAATGCATGGGGCACGTCTGCGAGCGTCACGGCGTCCATCGTCATCCGGCAGTCGCCGCTGAGCGCGCCACCCGTTTTTGTGAAAGCGCTCACGGAGGGTATCGAAGGGATCCCTTATTATGATAAAATATACGTCTACACCCGTCCGGACATTGTCTGGACACTGATCGGCGGCACGTTGCCTCCCGGACTGAAGTTCGAAAACGGCATCATCAGCGGTACGCCCTCCAACCGTGAAGGCCGGTATCGCATCACCGTCCGGGCTACCAGCGCCGGCAGTCATTTCGCGCCCGTGACGCAGGAACTGACGCTATGGATCATGTCGCTCGCGGAAGACTGGCGTTCGCGGAAAGTGACGTTGCCGACCGTTGCAGGTGCGGTCACCCGACCTGCCCCGGACGCATACTATGTGAAGAGCGGCAGCGACTTCGTCTTTACCATCACACCGAACGGAGATCGGAAATTTGTACCCGAAGTGACGACAAACCGCATACTCCTGGACGACTCGACAGGTGTGATCGTCGCAGCGAATCCCGACAGCGTTTCATATACCGTCACGATCAGGGATATACATGAGGAGGTATATATCAATGTCGTCCCGTCCGCAAATGCGCCGGTCGAAGGCGTGACGAAGGTATGGAGTGTCGGACGCTGTCTGTATATCGCCACGCAGGAGGCAACCGAAGTAAAGATATACAACCTTATCGGCAATCTGGTGAAATATGTTTCCGTGGCAGCCGGACAGATGGAACTCACCACATTGCCTACCGGCGTCTACCTCGTCGAACTGAACAGTAAAGCCGTATTTAAGGCAATTATAAAGTAGTTTTTTATTCTGTATTTTTTCAGGCGCGGGACCGGAGAACGGTTTCCGCGCCTTTTTTTTGAATTGCTGCCTGTCTCCTTTTGAGATAACATGGAAAACTCCCTCATGTTCCTGCGGGATAAAATATACCTGCGGAAACGGGCTCTTATGGAAACAGTGAATGATGAATTGAAAAATATATGCCAAATCGGGCATACCCGCCATCGTTGCTTTGTGAACTTTATCTCCAACATGGTTTCCGCCCTTATTGCATACAATTTTCTTCCTAAGAAACCTTCGCTCAATCTTGAAATCATTGATTCCTATGGCTTAAATAAGATTTCTTAGGTCGAACTCACGTTAATAAACAACTTCTGCATTACACTTCGTCGCAAAAGACTCATTCAACAATAAATTCCGTTTTTAGCTTCTCGCAAACCTTGAAGCTGGAGTTTTTGGATGCGCTTATATATTATTAATGTATAGGTCGGAAAAATACTTTGCAGTTTTGAAGAAAAAAGATCGAAAAAGTTTGGTGGTATGAAAATAATGCGTACCTTTGCATCCGCGTTCGAGAAAACAGTAGTTTTATTGAACCATTATCAAGCGTTCTTTGAAAGATTTACATAGCAAGATGTAGTACGAGGGAATAAGTTTTGCCCGGGGGAGGCTGACCGGATATCGAAAGAGACCGGGGAGGAATCCGTTCCGGGTGCGAC
>JAIRYD010000090.1 GCA_031267935.1 Tannerella sp. | reverse complement strand
GCGCCCAGGACGATCGTCGCCGCGACGGCATACCAGTTCGCACCCAGCAGCGCACAGATCGTATTGTACGCCCCGGCGGAAAAGACGGCCGTCACATTCATGCACAAATGAAAGAGCAGAAATAAAACCAGCACGGTCCCGGACAGACTCATTACCAGTTTCCTGCCGATTGAAGAATGAAGTAACCACATACAAATAAAGTTTTAGTTATTGTAATTAAATGTTTAATGAAGACAAAGGTACAACAAATATACAGAAGAAAAACACAATGAATACGGAAATTTTTCTTCAATCATGGCGGTTTTTATCAAACATATTAATAACCAGAATCTTTTCAAGGCAGTGATTTTATTTGAAAAAACGGGATTTTATCCGTATTTTTGCAAAATAATGTCAGCAGGCGCAAGCAGAAATAAAAATGAAAACGATTGTACATACCGATCAGGAGACGATTGACGGCGTGATTCGTCAGTGCGAAATATGTTTCGTGGGGATGGCGGACACGGACGGGATGCCATACGTGCTGCCCATGAATTTCGGATACGAGGATGGCGTGCTCTTCCTCCATTCCGGCCGGGAAGGGACGCACGTCGAGATCATCGGACGCAATCCGCACGTATGCGTGCTGTTCAACACCGCGAACGAACTGGTCTGCCAGCATCCGGATGTGGCATGCAGCTACCGGATGCGTTCGCAGACCGTCATCGGGTGGGGGCAGGTCGAGTTCGAAGAAGACTTCGAGCGCAAAACGCAGGCGCTGGACATCCTGATGAAGCATTATTCGGACAGACGGTTCCGCTATTCCAGACCGGCCGTCGTCCATACGCAGGTATGGCGCATACGGATGGAGAGAGTGAGTTGCAGGGCGTTCGGCGTGCCGCACGGATAAAAAAATCATCCGCCGTTTTTTTTAATCGCTATTAATCGCTATTTTTGTCCGTGGAAAGAAAGGACGAACAGACATGTTTGATTCAAAAGAAATGATATTTGCAGGAGGCAACCGTTTGAGGGCCCGTTATTCGGATGTATAGATGATTGCGGAAGTAAAGGAATATACGCTGGATAACGGGTTGACTGTTTGGCTGAACGAAGACCACAGCCAGCCGAAGGTATTCGGCGCGGTGATCGTGAAGGCCGGTTCGAAAGACAGTCCGAATACCGGCATTGCCCATTACTTTGAGCACATGATGTTCAAGGGGACGGACAAAATCGGCACGGTCGACTACGAAGCCGAATGCAAATATCTGGACATGATTGCACGGAAATACGACGAACTGGCACGGACGAGCGAAGCCGATCTGCGCCAGACGATACAGCGCGAAATCAACGAATTGAGCGTGCAGGCGTCCAATTATGTCATTCCGAATGAATTTGACAAGCTGATCACGAAGTACGGAGGGAGCAAGCTGAATGCCGGGACGTCGTACGACTACACGGTCTATCACAACATTTTCACGCCCCAGTACATCGCGCACTGGGCGGAAATCAACAGCGAACGCCTGCTGAATCCCGTTTTCCGCATGTTTCAAAACGAGCTGGAAACGGTCTACGAAGAAAAGAACCGGCGCGACGACATGATGCTGAATCAGGCGATAGAAAAAGTCCTGGCGCTCTTTTTCCATCCGCATCCGTATGCCTATCCGATCATCGGGAGCACGGAGAATCTGAAAAATCCGCGTTTGTCAGAGATGCAGAAGTTTTTCAGGGAATACTACGTGGCATCGAATATGGGGCTGATTCTGAGTGGCGATTTCGACGCGGCGCGTATCCTGCCCGTGCTGGAGCGTACGTTTTCGCGCATTCCGAAAGGCGTGGTCAAGCCCCGTCCGACGACGGAAATCCCGCCGTTGCGCGGCCGCGAAAAGGCCCTCATCAAGATACCCGTTCCGCTGATGAAGACGATTGCGCTGGGTTTTCGCGGCGTGCCGGCAAACCATCCCGACCAGGCGGCGCTGCAGATTGCCATCGGCGTCCTGAACAATGCCAACGGCACGGGTTATCTGGACAGGCTGATGGTCGAACACAAGGTGATGGGGGCGATGATCGGCAGCGAAACGTTTAATGAAGCGGGATTTATCGGCATCATCGTAGTGCCGAGGCTCGTGCTGCAGTCGTGCCGCATGGCCGAAAAGCTCATCTGGAAGCAAGTCGAACGGCTGAAAAACGGCGACTTTACGGACGAGATATTCAACAGCCTCAAACGCGAGTGCCTGCGTACGCATCTGACCGATCTCGAGGATGTCGATTCCAAAAGCCAGATACTGGTACGGCTCTTTTCGCAGGGAAAGAAGTGGACCGATTATCTGGACGAAATGGAGCGGATTGATGCGCTCACGAAGGAAGACGTCGTGAAGACGGCCAAGAAATATTTCGGAGACAATTATCTTTTTGTGAAGAAGAAAACAGGGCAGTACAAAAAGGAAAACCTTCCCAAGCCCGACTTTGCGCCCATACTGCCCAGGCATACGGATTCGACGTCGGCATACGCCCGGCAGCTGGAAGAGATTCCGGTGCCGGAGGTGAACATCCGGTTTCTGGATTTCGAACACGACGTCCGCATGCGCATGCTGACGCCCAAAGTCACGCTGTATACGACGCCGAACGAGGTGAATCAGATTTTCACGCTCAAGCTGTCGTACGGGATCGGACTGCTGCAGGAGCCGCGTCTGAAGTTTCTTACCGCCTACCTGCCGCTGCTCGGGACGGACGGACAGTCGTTCGAGACCTTCCGCACGCGCCTGCAGTCGCTGGGAAGCATGCTCGACGAGGATGTGGACATGAATGCGTTTACGCTTAAGATAAGCGGTTTCGACAAGGCTTTCGTGGAGACGCTGAGGATCGTGTCCGATTTTCTCCGTCACGTCAAGGCCGACGACAGAAGGCTGAAAACGCTTGTGGACGACGCCCGGGTGATGGAGAAAACGTTCTTTCAGTCGAACAGCGAAGTGGCCGAAGCGCTGTTCGAATACGTGCAGTTCGGCAAATTGTCGCAATACATGACGAAGCTGTCGCTCAGGGAGGTAAAATGGCTCAGGGGCAGCGAGCTGGTGAAGATGTTTCACCGCGTGCAGCGGGTAGAATGCACGGTGCATTACTGCGGCGCGCTGGACGAGGACGAGGCAGCCCGTCATATCCGGGCTTTTTTGCCGCTGGACGAGGTGAATGAAGCGTCGGCGTCGCTCCCGTACCGCGAGTTTGTCAAATACGACAGGCCGCTGGTGTTTTTTTACGACATGCCCGATGTGTTTCAAAATATCATTTATGCCTACATGTCGTGCGAGCCGCTGGATACGCTCCGGAAGCGTCACGAGGCGGAGCTGTTTTCCAGATATTTCGGCGAAGGCATGTCGTCGCTTATGTTTCAGGAGATACGCGAGTTCCGTTCGCTGGCATACCATACTTCGGGTGCGTACCGGATTCCGCCGTTATGCCGGTGCGGCATGCCGACGCGCTTCGTGACGTATCTTTCCACGCAGTGCGACAAGACTACCGACGCGCTCGAAGTGCTGAACGGGCTGATACAGGAAATGCCCGAGCGCCCGGAAAGAATCGGCGAGGTGATACAGACGACCGTCAATCAGACGAACAATGACTATCCGTCGTTTCGCGACCTGTCGGCGCGCATCGCCGCGCATCGCCGCCACGGTTATTCCGAAGATCCGAACCGTCTGCTGCTGGAAGATTTGAAGACGATGGGGATGGACGATATCGCGCGTTTTTACCGTGCAAACGTGCGGGGGCGTACGCTGGTCTACGTCGTGGTGGGCAATTCGCGGCTGATGGACATGCAGCGGCTGGCGTCGTTCGGCGACGTGGTGCGGATGAAGAAATCCGATTTCTATCATTGAAGGGAACCTCTAAAAACCCCGACTTCTGCGTTACGCTTCGTCGCTGAAATGCTCGTTTACGACAGGTAAACTCCGCTTTCAGCTCCTCGCAAGCCTTGAATTCGGAGTTTTTAGAAGTCCCCTGAACGAATTCAGGAGAGCAGTTTTGCAAACGTGTCTTTTCTTTTCAGATAGAATGCAAGGAGCATGCTTTTCGGCAGTGTGGCGGGGAGGGGGTCCACGACCGTGCGCGCGAGATTTTCGCGGCGTACGGCCCGGTAGGCGGGCTTTTTCCGCCTGTATTCTTTGCGGGCGCGGAGGACGGCGCGTGCGTTGGCGAACTGCCCGGCGAGCAGGAAGCGGAGCATGGCCAGGCTGTCGAGCCAGAAACGGCGGCGCATCACGGCGGCGAGGCTCCGGTCAGGCATGTTTTTGTAGATCATCAGCAGGTTGTTGCGGAAGTTGAGAAACGTCTTGTGCGGGCTTTCCGCGCGGAGCGTCGCGCCGCCGACGTGGTAGACGGTCGAGCCGGGTGCATACCTGAAGCGGAAGCCGCGCGCGCCGAGCCGCCAGCACAGGTCTATTTCTTCCTGATGGGCAAAAAAATAGGCATCGAGGCCGCCTGCCTCGAGGTAGGCCGTGCGGCGCATGACGGTGCAGGCGCCGCTTGTCCAGAAAACATCTGCGGGCGTGTCGTACTGTCCGCGGTCTTCTTCGACGACGCTCAGCACGCGGCCGCGGCAGAAGGGGTATCCGTAGCGGTCGATCCATCCGCCGGCCGCGCCGGCATATTCGAAGTGCCGCGGGGCGTTGTACGACCGTATTTTGGGCTGCACGCCGGCGAGCGTTCCGTCCGCGTCCAGCATCCCGACGGGTTGGTCCAGCCAGTGTGGCGTTACTTCCACATCGCTGTTGAGCAAGACCACATAGTCGGTTTCGACTTCGGCAATCGCCCGGTTGTATCCTTCGGCAAATCCGTGGTTGCGGCTGAAGGCGATGATGCGCACGGTCGGGAATTTCGCGCGAAGCATCTCGACGGAACCGTCCGTCGAACCGTTGTCGGCCACCACGATATCCGCCCGGTCGGGCGGCGTGTGGCGAATGACCGACGGCAGGAATTGTGCCATCAACGCCTTCCCGTTCCAGTTCAGAATGATGACGGATACGCTTTTTTTTGCAGATTCTGTTCTGTTCATGTGATTCGTTTTTTACGGTGCAAAAGTAAGCAAAATTTCCGTGAACGGCGATGACGAATTTTCGGTTGGTTCATAATGGAACGATGGACTTCTTTAACGATGAACTATGAACGATGAACGTCATTAACGATGAACTATGAACGATGAACGATGAAGATGAACGGCCGCTTGGGCGCAGGGCATTCATGTCAATGGAAAACGGTTTGCGTACATGGAAAGAACGGCGCAGGTGTTCAACTCCTGACGGGGTTGTGCGGAGGCGGTGGTTGTTTGCTATTGATATGCAAGTCCTGACGGACTATGCTTGTGTCGAACTCTGGTTTGCGAGTGTGGCGAAGACGTTTTTGTCGCGCGGACGCGTGTTGGAGCGATGCCGATGCGCGTATGCTTCGACAGAAGTCGACTTTCGACGGGGCCGGCTCGCGTTTACGTTGCGCGGACGCGTGTTTCTGCCGCGCGGACGCG
>JAIRYD010000074.1 GCA_031267935.1 Tannerella sp. | reverse complement strand
TAATATGGCAAAATTATGTCCTGCAGACCTTGTTTATAAGCATATTAATCGCGATAATGATAATGAAACTGCGGATGCAGGCGCCGAGCTTCGGGATTCTCGCGTACGATCCGGCCTTCGATTTTCTGTTCGCTGAGGATCAGGTTGTATATCGGGCAAACGGCTTCGACGGCATCGCGCAGGGCCACAATTTCTTCGCGGGTATGTGGCGACCTGACATGCACGGTGTAATGGATCTTGTGCAGGCCGGGCGGCACGTCTTCGAAGCCGGGACGTCCGGCGCGCGGGTCAAGCGTGCCTTCAATACTTACCGCCAGCGAGTCGAGCGTGATTTCGCGCGAGGCGGCCTGTATCTCCGTGATGTGGGTGATGCAGCTTGTCAATACGCCCAGCTGATGTTCGTGTGCACTGGGTCCCAAGTCGTTTCCGGCAAGATATGGCGGATTGTCATGCAGGAGATTGAAGTGCCGGATATGAAGGCGGCGCACGCCTGAGGCGGGATCTACTTCGACATGCAGACGGTCGGGTTGCGGCTGTACGGCCGGTGTGCGGACAGGCGATGTGTCGGAATTGTCCGGGCGTTCCGGACGTGCTTCCGTGCCGCGATTCTGTCGCCAGAGCACGGCGATCCGTTTGTACTTGAGATATTCGCGCAGTCCGGGCTGATACGGAGCTTCGGCTGTCAGGTCTTTCGGCGTCGGCTGATAGTCGATATCGCTGCTGATGACCTGCCGCGTCGAAACCAGATTGAAAATGGGTGAGCGTTGCTCGGTCAGCAGGCGCAGTTCTTCCAGTTGTTCATCCGTGGCAGGCGATTTCACGTAGATCGTGTACAGCAGATTGTGTGGATACACGATGCGCACTGCCGGCGGAACGGAATCGGGACGGCTGACGATGGACACGCCGAGCGAATCGATGCGTACGCCCTTGAGCGCCGCCTGACTGACGTATGTATCGGCTATATCGCTGGCGATGATGGTCAGCGCCGACTCCGGCGAGCCGGGGCCAAGGCTGTAGCCGGCATAGGTGTAATCGCTGTCGCTGATGATCTGATGTCCGCGGATTCGAATGCGGCGCACGCCTGCACGCTGTTCGGCAGTCGTGCGGGCATGCAGTGTGACGGGACGAAGCCGGTCGCTCGGAATCTGTTCGAGTTGCACCAGCGCTTCACGCCGGCGTTGCAGGAAGTTGTGGAGCGGCGGTTGAATCGATTCGAACGATTTTTGTGCCTGTACGGTCGTGAATATCGCTCCGGGATCATCGAGCGATTCCGTTGCGGCCGTATCGCCGGATTCCGACTGTGGCCGACAGGACAATATGACTGCGGTCGACAGGAGCAACAGGGCGACTGTTGCGAAACGGCTGTGATTTCCAATATTTTTCTTTTGCATGATTGTGTATGTATGTATGTATGTATGTATTTATTTATTTATCTATAAATTGATTCTTACTGATATTTCCGATATGCCGGCTAAATGCCTTCACCTGCGTATGCCGGTTCGAAGGTGGCGTAGGGATTTGCACCCGTCTTGCTTTCGTCGTAGCCGTCGTAGCCCCAGTTTTGCCAAAGCCCTTCGGGATTGATGTCGCGCTGTGCTCTCGGGATGGGGAAGCGGTAGTATTTCAACTTCACGTCCTGCTTGTGATACTCTTCGCTGAGATGTCCCTGCTGCACGGCATTACGGAGCGTGCCGACGAATATGCGCCATCGCACGAGGTCGGTCCACCGGTTCTGTTCGTAGGTCAACTCGAACACGCGCTCCTGCTGTATCCGCTGCTTGAAGGCGGCATAGTCGAGCCCGGCGGGTAGGTCGTCGGACGAAGGCGTCGTGACGGGAAAATGACTGAACGCGCGACGGCGCACCCGGTTGATGGCTTCGTATGCTTCTGCCGTGGGGCTGTCGTGAAGTTCGTTCAGCGCTTCGGCTTTGAGCAGCAGTACTTCCGCATAGCGGATAATCGTGCGGTTGATGTCGCGGGTATTGGCGGAAGAGATCACGTCCACCGTATCGATATATTTGCGGTAGCGGACGCGGTCGAAGACAAATACTTCGCCGGCCGAGGGGTCGTACAGTTCCTTTACATAAGTGCCTTTTTTGCGCTGGTCGCGGTCGTCGAAGTCGTGATACCACTTGTCGCTCGTGGCGTAGACATGCGGCAGCCGGCTGTTCGAGAATCCGCCATAGAATGCACAATGGACGAGATGATTGCCTCCATCGCTTGCTGCGGCCTGTCCCTGGATGTGCTGTGTCGCGAAGATGCTTTCCCTGCCGTTGCGGTTGATTTTCGACCAGTTGTCGAGGAAGTTTTCTTCCAGTTCGTAGCCGGTGACGAGGTCGGCGTAGTTGACCGATTCGCGATAACGTTCCTTCTGCACGCTTGCGCCGCTCTTTTCCGAGGTCTGGCCCCAGACGAGGTAGACCTTCGCCAGGTAGGCGCAGGCTGCGCCCTGCGACGCCCGTCCGCGGTCGGCATCGGCATATTCGTCTGCCCGCGGCAGCGATTCGGCGGCGTCTTTGAGGTCCTGTACGATTTGGGTGTAGACGTCGTCTACGTCGGCGCGTGTGGTGTGCGAGCCTTCGATGTTGTGCAGTACGAGGGGCACTTCTCCCCAGAACTGCACGGCGTAGAAGTAGTAGTAGGCGCGCAGGAATTTGGCTTCGCCCACGAGCCGCCTTTTCAGGGCGGGCGAGATGCTTTCGGAGGCGCCGACCTTGTCTACCACGTCGTTGGCGCGGGTGATGCCGTTGTAGAGCGAGTTCCACATGCCGCTGACATAGCTGTTGTTCGGTTCCCACTGCATCACGCCCAGCAGATAGCCGCCGCTGTTCGTGTTTTCGCCGTTTGCTTCCAGTTCGGTCGTCAGGTCGATCAGGTATCCCAGCGACGTGCTTATGCCTACATTGGGCTGATAGATGGCGTTGACCAGTGCGATGCCGTCGCCGTCGGTTGCGGGAAAATTACTGCCGGTAAGTTCTCCTACGGGCACAAGGGTCAGGTCGTCGCTGCACGAATAGGAAGCGGCCGACAATACGGTCAATATTATGTAAATAATTTTTTTCATTTTCGTAATAAGTTTAAATACAACATAAAACATTCGATAATAAAACTGTGGCGCCTTTCAGTAGGAAAGGTTGACGCCGAAAGAGAACGAGCGCGAGAGAGGGTAGGAGTATCCGCCTCCCGTTTCGGGATCGTAGCCGGTGAATTTTGTCAGCGTGAACACGTTCTGTGCCGAAGCGAATACGCTGAGTCTGGCCGATGGCGCCGAAGGAATCTTTGCCGGCAGGATGTAGTTGAGCGTCACGTTTTTCAGTCGCAGGTAGGCGCCGTCTTCGAGATAGCGGCTCGTGCGGTAGGTCGAGCTGATATGGCGCGCTTTCGGAATCTCGGTGGAGGGATTTGTTTCGGTCCAGCGGTTGACCAGCGTAGCCAGTCCGTTGTAGCTGTTGTTCGGCTGTTCGAGCGACTGACGGAAGGTGTTGTATATTTTGTTTCCGTGTACGCCCTGGAATGCGGCAAAAAGAGTGAATGATTTATACGACAGATTCGTAGAAAATCCATAAGTGAAGTCGGGCACGTTTGTGCCCAGGACGATGCGGTCGTTGGTTTCGTCGACCACTTTCGTATTGTCGTCCACATTCTTCTGATCGACGAATTTTTCGTCGCCCGGTTCCACGTTTGTTTTCCACGAGGGGCCTACGATTTTCGACAGGTCGTCGTCCTTCTGTACAATGCCGTCGTATACGATCAGATACTGTACTCCCAGCGGGTGTCCGAGGAAGGCATTGTTGTTATTGCGAAGGATATAGTCTATTCCGGGTCCGAGGTCGAGCACGCGGTTGATGTTTTTGGCAAAGTTGGCGGAGGCCGACCAGTTCAGTTCTTTGGTATCGACGATGATGCCGCGCACTTCAAATTCGATGCCCCTGTTGCTGACGCTTCCGATGTTTTGCAGGACGGAACTGAATCCGGTCGTGATTTCGGTGGGTGTATCGAGCAGTAAGTCGGTCGTTTTCTTGTAATAGGCATCGAAGACGAAGTTCAGTCGGGAGTGGAGCGCGCTCAGGTCGAAGCCGGCATTGTAGGCTGTGGTCTGTTCCCATCTCAGGTAGGGATTTTCGGGATTGGTACGCACGTAGCCTACGACGAGGTCTTGATTGAAGGAGTAGTTGGGTGACGTGCCGTAGGTTGCTTCATACTTGTAGTTGCCGATTTCCTGATTGCCGACGGCGCCGAAGCTTGCGCGCAGCTTGAGGTCGCTGACGGTTTTGTTTCTTTTGAGAAATGCTTCTTCATTGACGTTCCACGAGAGTCCGACCGAGGGGAAGTATCCCCATTTGTTGTTGGCGGCAAAGCGCGACGAGCCGTCGGCGCGGAAGGTGGCCGTGAGGTTGTAGCGGTTTTTGAGCGTATAGTTCACCCGTCCTATCACGGAGTTGAGTACTGCTTCCGATCCGTCCGAGCGGGGTGCTTGCCGTGTGGCGCCGCTTTGGAGGTTGTGATACAGGAGTTGTTCGTTGGCGAAATCCGTTCCCGTAGCTGTTGCCGATTCTATTTTCGTGGTCTGCGTGGTGTAGCCTGCCAGCAGATCGAAATAGTGGTCTTTGTTCAGCTGTCGGGTGTAGTTGAGCGTGTATTCGTATTGCCGGACGTCGGTGCGCCGGTTGCCTGCGCTTGCATATCCGTTGGAAGAGAATCCGCCTGTGGTGTAGGAGGGTGCGAAGTAGTTTTGGGTAGTGTTGGTGATGTTCGTACCGGCGTTTAGCTTGAGGACGAGTTCGGGGATAATGGCGTAGCGGAGGTTGAAGTTGGCGAGCAGCGAGTTGCTGACGTTTTGCGCGACGGTGTTGTAGAGATCGGAAAGGGCGTTGGTGGTGATGTCGCCCTTGCGCAGGTCGCCCGATTCGAAGGCGTTGCGGTAGTTGAAACTGCCGTCGGCGTTGCGTATCGGTGTGGCGGGCGAGGTGCGGATGATCTGTTCGAGCGGATTGGTGAAGCCGCTGGCATAGTCGGGATATTCGTCCAGTCCGTTTTGATTCAGCTTGCTGGCGTTTACGGTCAGTCCGGCCGTGAGATTGTCCAGTATGTTGCGGTCGAAGTTGAAGCGTCCCGTATAGCGTTTGAAGTTTGTATTTTGCAGGATGCCGTCCTGATTAGTGTAGTTGCCCGAAATGAGGTAGCGCGTCTTGTCGTCGCCGCCGCTGAGCGAGATCTGGTGGTTTCGGTTGGCAGCGGTACGCAGGGCGGCGTTCTGCCAGTCGTCGCCTTTGCCGAGTGCGGCGATCTGCGTGTCGGTGTAGTTTCCGAACGGTCCGCCGGGGTCTATTTCCCGGTTGAGGGAAGCCCATTCGCTTGCGTTGAGCAGGTCCAGTTTTTTCGTGGCCTGCTGCCAGCCGACCGTATACTGATATTCGATTTTATTCTTTCCGCGCTGTCCGTTTTTTGTGGTGACGATAATCACGCCGTTCGAGCCGCGGGAGCCGTAGATGGCGGTGGCCGACACGTCTTTGAGCACTTCGATCGATTCGATGTCGTTCGGATTGATGCCCGACAGGGGGCTGAGGTTTGCGGCCACGCGGCTTACGTCGGCGTCCGTGGCATCGTTGCCGTAGAGAATCACGCCGTCGACGACGAACAGCGGTTCGTTGCCGGCATTGATGGAGTTGCCGCCGCGGATGCGCACGCTGAAGGTCGAGCCGGGCTGTCCGCCCTGCGTCACGTTCAGGCCGGCTACGGCGCCGCCCAGCAGGTTGTCGACCGAGACGGCGGGCTGCGCGAGTGTGGCTTTCGACACGGTGGTGACGGCGCCCGTCAGTTCGCGCCGACGCTGGGTGCCGTAGCCCACGACGACGATCTGTTCCAGCAGGTTCCAGTCGTTGTTGAGCAGCACGGTGACGGGTTCGTCGGTTTCGTACACGTCTATTTCGGTCGTTTTGTAGCCCAGATAGCTCACGGCCAGGGTGAGCGGAAGGGGGCGGTCGGTGGCGAATTCGAACCGGCCGTTTTGGTCGCTGACGGTTCCTTCCGTGCTTGAAAGGATGTAGATGCTTGCGCCGGGAACGGGGTCGTTCGTGGTGGCTTCGCGCACGGCGCCGGTGATCCTGTGCTGTGCGTGCAGGGAGAGGGAGAGCGGCAGGATGAGCAATAGCAAAATATTCTTTTTCATATATTTATTTGTTTTACTGTTTTATTTGCGCGCATCGGTGCCGGTTCGAGATTCTTTTTTTTCGGACGAGGATGCGTCTTCGAAAAAAAGAATGTCTATCTTTGCCATACGCTAAATACGCTTTAGTGTCGGCGCCCCTCCCCGCAATCCATGTCCGTGGCCGGGGAGAGGGCGCTTTTTTTCAGCATCTGTTTATTTGTTTGTCAGAAGATTGTTTCCGAACTGTTTTTGTTCGTGCGACCGTGTTTTCTCGTCCAGCCGTAGGAATCCGAATTCGTGGTTGAACTGCTGTCCTTCGGCGAGTATCCATTTGAGGAAGTCTTTCGCGCGGTCTTCACGGGCAAAGGCGAAGCCGATATGGTGGACGGGGACGAGTTCGATTTTTTCGTTTTCGAGCAGCGAGAGCGTTTCGTCGAGGTTTTCGGAGCGGATGATGTCCGACTGTTCCTTGCGTACCTGGAGCGGCAGCAGCGTGATTTCGTCTTTCAGCTGCCGGTCCTTCAGGTCGTAGATGTAGCTGAGGTTGTTGAAGGTCACGCCCGTGGGATCCTTGTGGATGGCCTGGAGGAGGTAGATGTCGTCGCCCAGGATTTTTTTACCGCGGAAGCCGGAGATCAGCTGTCCGAAATGCGAGGCGAAAAGGGAGGCGCCCGAGGTGGCGCCGTTGCCCGAGTAGACGGTCAGATGCTGAAGCGGATCTTTTCCGTCGCTTTCTTCGTCGAACGGATCGTCGCTGAAAAAGAGTTTTTTCAGTTCCTTTTTTCCGAATTTGCGCTTGCTGATCTGTGCATACAGCGGGTTTTCCTTCGTCGTCACGGGCAGGAGGGCCGAGCGGCCCACGTAAACGATCGTCTGACCGTCGTCCGCGCCGGCATGTTCCGCTTCTGCGCGGGCGACGATCCGCAGATCGGCCTCCGCGGCGTCTTTGCCGGCATGACGGACCTGCACGCCGGGGTTCGTGCGGTTGTATTCCGCGATCCACTTTTCGACCAGCGGAAGCGTGTATTTCGCACTTTCGACGTATATCACGCGGCTGCTTTCGTCGCCGCCGTCGGCTTTTGCGGGATTGAGTGTAGCGGCGCCTGCAAGCGCCAGGATGAGAATGAATTTTACTGTTTTCATATATACTTGTTTTTTTAATTTATATTTGATGAACCGGATTTCTGCCGGTCCGGCGGACGGGTGTTGCGTCCTGGCGGGCCGGAA
Organism: Tannerella sp.; assembly: GCA_031267935.1. Taxonomy (GTDB): domain Bacteria; phylum Bacteroidota; class Bacteroidia; order Bacteroidales; family Tannerellaceae; genus Tannerella. The sequence goes on along the minus strand of JAIRYD010000074.1, from coordinate 10,941 downwards.
TATGGCGGCGCGATGCGAAGCCATACGTATGGATATGATTGTAGATGCTAACGTGATGTGCTGCGGGAGCACATTCGGAAGGGCGCCGGCGGCGTGCGACGATATGCCGTCCCGGCCTTCCGCAGGATTGCGGCGGATGATCTGTTTATGTCTGTACGGGTCGTCATCATTATTACGTTTTTTTCGACGGCAAAGGTAGGGGCGCTTTCACGGGCCGGCAATACCATTTTTGTGGGATATTCCGCGGAGGCCGGAAAGCGGTGAGCGGTAGAGACGGGGCGCGCCCCGTCTCTACGTGCATCGCCCCGTCTCCACGTGCCTCGCAATCACGCGGCTGGCGTATCCTCTCATCCGATTACGGGTACCCTGCCATTGTCTTTCCTCTATTTTCAAAGAGAAACAGCACCTCAAAAAAAGAATGAACCTTTTATTTCACGCTACGGACCGTTCATGTCTGTTTTTGCGGAAAAGACGGATGAAACGGTTTTCATCACGGGTGTCGGAGACTTCTTTATTGCACGCTACGAACCGTTCCTGTCTGTTTTTGCGGAAAAGACGGATGAGATGAAAATTATTACGGGTGTCAGCGATTTCGTCACGGGTGTCGGCGACTTCGTCACGGGTGTCGGCAACTTCGTCACGGGTGTCGGAGGTTTCATCACGGGTGTCGGAGGTTTCGTCACGGGTGTCGGCGATTTCATCACGGGTGTCGGCGACTTCGTCACGGGTGTGGGCGACTTCGTCACACCTGTCGGCGTTTTCATCACGGGTGTAACGGATTTCCTGACACCCGTGATTTTTTCGGTTTCAGGCGGTATGGCATCTTTTTCGTGTCTGATGAAAGACGTTTCGGCCGTTTCTGTTTCCGTCACATCCGTCCGCCGCCGCGTCACGTACGGGAGAGGCGCCGCCGTGATCCGTTTTTTTTTGCATGTTCGATATTTTGTCCTATCTTTGCCGCGACATAAACAGGGGTGCCTTACTTTCAGGCTGAGATCATACCCTTACCACCTGATCCGGATAATGCCGGCGTAGGAAGATGTAAGAATACGAATCTTTATCCCCTTTTTTATTTATTAATTTAATGATTAAAGTAAAATGAAAAAGGTTTTTTTTGCAGGGCTGGCCGGGCTGACGGGCTTCGGCATGCCGGGTACTGCGCAGGAAGTTGATACGAGCAAGGTGTATCAGCTGAACGAGATCGTCGTTTCCGCCATTGCGGCGAAAAAGGAAACGCCCGTCGCTTTTCAAAACATGTCGGGCCGGGAGCTGGACGCGCGCAACACGGGCCAGTCGATGCCCTTTCTGTTTGCCGGCACGCCCTCGGTGACGCTCACGTCCGACGGCGGAAACGGCGTGGGATATGTGAACTTTCGCGTCCGGGGGACGGATGCGAACCGTATTAATTTCACCGTGGACGGCGTGCCGGTCAACGACAGCGAAAGTCACGGCGTGTTCTGGGTGAACATGCCCGACTTTGCCTCGTCGGTCGGTCAGGTCCAGATTCAGCGCGGCGCGGGGACTTCGACCGGCGGCGCGGCGGCTTTCGGTGCGACGGTGGCCATGCAGACGCGGCGGCCGTCGCTCGAGCCCTTTGCCGAAGCCGTTTCGTCGGCCGGATCGTTCGGCACATTTACCAGCACCCTCACGGGAGGCACGGGGCTGCTGCGGGAACATTTCGTCTTCGACGCGCGCTACTCGAACGTCCGGACCGACGGCTACGTCGAACGCGCACGCGTGGACATGAATTCCTACTACGCCTCGGCCGCATACTATCACCGCGAAACGATGCTCAAATTCCAGACCTTCGGAAGCAGCGAAGTCAGCTATCAGGCCTGGAACGGCGTGGATGCCGCGATGCTGAAAACAAACCGGCGATACAACAGCTGCGGCGCCTACGACGACGACGGCGTCGCCCGCTTCTACGACAACCAGACGGACAATTATTGGCAGCATCACTACCACCTCCTGGCAACCCGGCGCTTCGGCGAACGCCTCGACATGAACGCCACACTGCACTATACCGACGGAAAAGGATATTACGAAGACTACAGGGAAGACGCCCGCTACGCCGACTACAAACTGCCGGACGGCGACCTCGCGCGTACCGATCTCGTGCGGCGCAAATGGCTGCGCAACGATTTCTACGGCGCACTGCTGCGACTCAACTATACCGGACGGCGCATGCAGGCCACCGCCGGCGCTTCGGTCAACAACTACGCCGGCGACCACTTCGGACGCGTGATATGGGTCCGAACAGCCGCCCTCCTTCCGCAGCCCGACCGGGAATATTACCGCAACCGCGGCGAGAAGCGCGACGTCAGCGCCTATGCCCGCGCATCGTACCGCTTTGCGGAAGCCTTCAGCGCCTATGCCGACATGCAGTATCGCGGCATCGACTACCGCATCAGCGGCAGCGACGACAAGGCAGGCGACCACGTCCGCGTCCACCGCACCTTCCCCTTCTTCAATCCCAAGGCCGGACTCAGCTTCTCGCGCCACGGACACGACGCCTACGCCTCCTTCGCCGTAGCCCATCGCGAACCGAACCGCGACAACTTTACCGAAAACGGACCCTCGGCACAACCCACCTTCGAAACCCTGAACGACTGGGAAGCCGGCTACAGCTACGCCGCATCACGCTTCCGCGCCGGCCTGAACATCTATTACATGGATTACGACAATCAGCTCATCCTCACAGGCAAAATCAGCGAGATCGGCGAAGCGCTGACGTCGAACATCAAAGACAGCTACCGCGCGGGCATCGAAATAACGGCCGGCGTAAAAATCACCCGCACCCTCCGCTGGGAAGGAAACGCCACGCTGAGCCGCAACAAAATACACCGCTTCACCGAATACGTGGATACCTACGACGCCGACTGGAACGACCTGCCGCAGACGGAAAACTACCTCGGCACGACCGATATCGCCTTCTCGCCGGACATGATGGCAAACAGCCGTTTCGACTTCGAACTGAAAGGCTTCTCGGCCACGTTCTCCTCGTCGTACGTCGGTCGCCAGTACATGGACAATACCTCCTCGCGTGCACGAAGCCTCGACCCCTTTTTCGTCAGCAACCTGCGCGCGGGATATACGTTCCGCCCGTCCTTTATCCGCGAAATAGCAGTCGACGCATTCATCCGCAACCTGTTCGGCGAATCGTACGAAACGAACGGCTGGGTGTGGAGTTATATCCTGGACGGCAAACGCATGCAGGACGCAGGCTACTTCGCGCAGGCGGCGGCGAACGTGATGGCGCGCCTCACGCTTAAATTCTGAACGAAACACGGCATGGCAGTCATCGAAATCATCGGCGCCATCGTCGGCCTGCTCTATCTCAGGCTCGAATACCGGGCGAGCATCTGGCTGTGGCCGGCCGGTGTCGTGATGCCGCTCTTCTACATCTATATCTTTTCCGTTTCCAAATTCTACGCCGACGCGGGAATTCACGTCTACTATCTGCTCGCAAGCATTTACGGATGGATACGGTGGCGGAAAGACGGCGATGCGGCAGACGGCAGCGTCCGGATACGGCCGCTCCCCCGGCCGCTCGCATGGAAACTGTCGATCGTCTTTGCCGGAATGTTCGGACTGATCGCGTGGGCGCTGCGCACCCTTACCGACAGTCCGGCGCCCTTCGGCGACGCCTTCACGACGGCGCTCAGCATCGTGGCAATGTGGATGCTGGCAAACAGATACACGGAACAGTGGCTGCTGTGGATTGCCGTAAATGCCGTTTCGACCGGGCTGTATCTGTGGCGCGGACTGTACCCGACGGCAGTGCTGTTTGCCGTCTATGCCGTCGTTTCCGTCTTCGGATATCTGAAATGGCGCCGAATGAGTGCCGGATACGCAGATGCGGACCGCAGTCCGGCGCCCGGAGAATAAAAAAGGGCATCCGATTTTCGGATGCCCTTTTTCAATCATTTCAGCCTGCAAGCCGTTCCTCACAGCACTTTCGTATCGAACAGAATCCGGTTGACCTTGCGCGTGGCGTCGGCCGAGGCCCTGAAGGCTTCTTTTTCGGCATCGCCGAGGGGATATTCGATGACTTTCTCCCATCCGCCGTTACCGAGCAGCACGGGTACGCCGATGACGAGGTCGCACTGTCCGTATTCGCCTTCGACGGGTACGCCGCAGGGGATGATGCGCTTCTGGTCGTTGACGATGGCTTCCGTCATGCTGGCCGATGCTGCGCCCGGCGCATACCAGGCCGATGTGCCGAGCAGTCCCGTGAGCGTCGCGCCGCCCACCTTCGTGTCGGCCACTACCTTGTCGAGCGTCTCTTTCGGCAGAAGACTGCTTACGGGTACGCCCTTGCAGGTGGCCAGCGATGCCAGCGGCACCATGGTCGTGTCGCCGTGTCCGCCGATGACCGTTGCATCGACGTCGTTCGCATTGGCGTTCAGCGCACGGCTCAGGTAATACCTGAAACGCGAACTGTCCAGCGCGCCGCCCAGTCCGAGCACTTTGTGGCGCGGCAGACCCGATATCCGGCTCGTGAGATAACACATCGGATCCATCGGGTTGCTCACGATGATCAGCGTCGCGGCGGGTGAATGTTTCAGAATATTGTCGACTACCGACTTGACAATCCCGGCATTTACGCCGATCAACTCTTCGCGCGTCATGCCCGGCTTGCGGGGCAGTCCCGAGGTGATGACGACCACGTCGGAACCGGCCGTAGCCGTATAGTCGTTCGTGATGCCCGTCACCCGTGAATGGATACCCAGCAGCGGGGCGGTCTGCATGATGTCCATCGCCTTGCCTTCGGAGATACCTTCCTTGATGTCGAGCAATACGATTTCGGATGCTACGTTACGTGTAGCCAGCACATTTGCACAGGTAGCGCCTACATTGCCTGCGCCGATTACGGATACTTTTTTTGACATAATTGGTTGTTATTATATGAGTAACTCTGTTGTTTCATTTTTTCGTCTTCTTCGCGCACAAAAATACAAATCATTTTCCCGACGGGGAAATTTAGAATGTATAATCTGTGTAAAAAAAACCTCCCGTCATCCGAAATCGTCGAAATGCAGCATCTCGCGCGGGACGCCGAGGCTGTCGAGCATGCCTTCGACGGCTTTGGCCATCGGGCCGGGGCCGCACATGTAGTATTCGATGTCTTCCGGCGCCTCGTGATCCTTGAGGTAGCGGTCGTGGATGACCTGATGGATAAAACCCGTATAGCCCGTCCAGTGGTCTTCGGGGCGCGGTTCGGAGAGGGCGATGTGGAACTTGAAGTTCGGAAAGTCCTGTTCGATGGCGCGGAAGTCTTCTTCGTAGAAGATTTCGGCTTTCGAGCGTGCGCCGTACCAGTAGGACACCTGGCGGTCGGTCGTTTTCAGCGTCTTGAACAGATGCAGCAGGTGTGCGCGGAGCGGGGCCATGCCGGCGCCGCCGCCGATGTAGAGCATCTCGCGTTTGGTGTCCAGGATGTGGAAGTCGCCGTAGGGGCCGGACATCATCACCCGGTCGCCCGGCTTGAGGTTGAAGATGTACGAGGAGCCGATGCCCGGTTTCACGCCGGCTTTCCACGTGCCCGCGCCGCGGTCGAAGGGCGGCGTGGCGATGCGCACGTTCAGCGTGATGATGTTGCCTTCGGCCGGATAGTTGGCCATCGAGTAGGCGCGGATCGTCGGCTCGTCGTTGCGGCACGACAGTTCCCACATGCGGAACTTGTCCCATTCGCCGCGGAAGCGTTCTTCGACGTCGAACGTCGTAAACTGCAGGTCGAATTTCGGAATTTTGATCTGCGAGTAGCTGCCGGGCTTGAAGTCCATCCGCTCGCCTTCGGGCAGGCGGACGGTAAATTCCTTGATGAACGAGGCCACGCTGCGGTTCGAAACGACGGTACATTCCCATTCCTTCACGCCGAAAACTTCTTCTGGCACGATCACCCGTATGTCGCCCTTCACCTTTGTCTGGCATCCCAGCCGCCAGTAACTCTGGATCTGCCTGCGGTTGAAGAAGCCCGTTTCGGTGGGCAGGATATTGCCGCCTCCTTCGGGTATACGGCAGCGACACTGCCCGCAGCTGCCGCTCCCGCCACATGCGGAGGAGAGGAAGATGCCCTGGCTTTGCAGCGTGTTCAGCACGGTCCCGCCCATGGGCACGTCGAACGTTTTCTCGTCGTTCACCACCATCCGGACGTGGCCCGACGGTATCAGTTTCGTTTTGGCGATCAGCAATACGGCTACCAGCAGCAGCGTCATTATCAGGAACACGACCGTTCCAGCCATAATCGTAAGTCCGCCGGACATTATTATCATCATTGTCTTGTAACTGTTTCTTTGTCTCGCGTGAGACGGTTATTATTTTTTCTTTTTAGATGCTTAATCCCGAAAAACACATGAATCCGATTCCCATCAGGCCGGTGAGGATAAAGGCGATGCCCAGTCCGCGCAACGGTTTGGGGATATTCGAATAGGTCAGCTTTTCGCGCACGGCGGCCATGCCGACAATCGCCAGCAGCCAGCCGATGCCCGAACCCAGTCCGTAGACGGTGGCCACGCCGACATTGGCAAACTCCTTCTGCTGCATGAACAGCGAGCCGGCCATGATGGCGCAGTTCACGGCGATCAGCGGCAGAAAGATGCCCAGCGACGTGTAGAGCGCGGGGAGAAAGCGTTCGACCACCATCTCCACCAGTTGCGTGAACGACGCAATCACGGCGATGAAGAGGATGAACGCGAGGAAACTCAGATTCACGTCGCCAAAGGCGGCGCCCAGCCAGCTCAGCGCGCCTTCCTTCAGCACGTAGTTTTCGAGCAGGTAGTTGAGCGGCAGCGTGCAGACGAGTACGAACGTCACCGCCAGACCCAGTCCGAGGGCGGTCTTTACGTTTTTGGACACGGCCAGATAGGAACACATTCCCAGGTAATATGAGAATATCATGTTTTCCACGAAAATCGACCGTACGAATGTGCTTAATGTTTCTTCCATTCTTTGTTCCTTTTATCTTGTTTGCATTAATTTTCTTCCTGCAGATCCCTGTTGCGCGAGCGGTGTATCCAGATGATGACCGCCACGAGGATCAGCGCCATCGGGGGCATGATCATCATGCCGTTGTTTTCGTAGAATCCGCCGTTCCGGATGTACCAGGCTTCGGGGATGATGCGGATGTCGAACAGCGTGCCCGATCCCAGCAGTTCGCGCACGAAGGCGATAACCACCAGGATGATGCCGTAGCCCAGTCCGTTGCCGACGCCGTCGAGAAACGATTCCCACGGGCGGTTGCCCAGCGCGAAGGCTTCGAGCCGTCCCATCAGGATACAGTTCGTGATGATCAGGCCCACGTATACCGACAGCAGCTTGCTCACGTCGTAGGCGTAGGCTTTCAGTATCTCGCTGACGACCGTCACCAGCGCCGCCACGACGACCAGCTGGACGATGATGCGGATGCGGTTCGGGATCGTGTTGCGCAGAAGCGAGATGATGACATTGGAAAAGGCCACGACCGCCGTCACCGACAGCGCCATCACGATGGCCGGCTCCAGTTTGGACGTCACGGCCAGCGCCGAACAGATCCCGAGCATCTGGATGACGACCGGATTGTTCCTGCTCAACGGGCCTGAAAGGATTCCCCTGTTTTTTTCGTTTAAAAGTCCCATATCATTTCCTTATTTCGATTTTAAAAATGCGGTGTAATACCCCAGGCTTGTCAGCAGCATGTCGTTGACGCCGTTGCTGGTCAGCGTGCCGCCCGAGATGCCGTCCACGTAATCCTGCCCCTGGCTGCTTCTTCCGGGCTTGACCACGGCGATGCTCCTGAACACGCCGTCCCGAAAGACATGCTTGCCCCCGAACTGCGCGGTGAAAGCCGTCGTGGCGATTTCGGCGCCCAACCCCGGCGTCTCTCCGGAATGGCTGAAATCCGTGCCGAAGACGGTGTTGCGGTCGTCGTCGAGGGAGATATATCCCCAGATGGCGCCCCAGAGGCCCTTGCCGCGCAACGCCAGCACATATTTCGTCTGTCCGTCCACATTCGCCACAAAGACGGGATACGTATGCTGTTCGAAAGCCTTTACGACATCGATGGCGAAGGCGTCGCCTTCCGTTTTTTCACCGGCGTCGTTCACGAGGTAGGTTTCGCGGATCAGTTCGCCGTATCTGGCTTCGGTTTCGTCGCCCGACACGGACACGTGTATCGAGCGGAGAATTTGCTGCCGCCTGTCGGTGTCTTCGTTCAGTTTCTGCCTGCTTCTCAGCGATTCGGATGTGAAGGCCAGCAGGACGGCGACCAGTACCACCATGACGGATGCGTACAGGATGGTGTAAACATTACTGTCTCTGTTCATAATGCTGTATATTTTAATAAATTATTTCTTGACTGCAATTCTTTTCAGGCGTCGTTTCACGTTGCCGTCGACCACGTAGTAGTCTATCAGCGGCGCAAACGTGTTCATCAGCAGGATGGCGAGCATCATGCCTTCGGGATAGCCCGGATTGAGCACGCGGATGACAATCGCCATCGCGCCGACGAGGAGACCGTAGAGGTACTTGCCCGTTTCGGTACGCGCCGAAGTGACGGGGTCGGTTGCCATAAAGACGGCGCCGAAGGCAAAACCGCCCAGCGCCAGGTGTTCGAGCGGCGAAATGCTCATCGCCACCGTCGTGCCCAGCAGATTGAATCCGAGCACGGCCGCCGCGCCGCCGACAAAGACGGACAGCATCGTCTTCCAGCTTGCCACGCCCGTATAGAGCAGGATGGCGGCGCCGAGCAGGATGGCAATGACGGACGTCTCGCCGATGCTGCCGGGTATCAGTCCGACGATCATGTCTGCCGTCGAAAGCGGCTGGTTGAGCACATCCGTGACCGGAAACGAGCCGATCATGTCTTTCGACGCCGTGGCGATCTGTCCGAGCGGCGTCGCGCCCGAAAAGCCGTCGACGACCGTGCCCGCGCCCAGTCCGAACGTGTCGGCCGTGCGGACGAATACCTTGTCGCCCGACATGGCCGCCGGATAGGCAAAAAACAGAAATGCGCGCGTCACCAGCGCTACATTAAATATATTGTATCCCGTTCCGCCGAACACTTCCTTGGCGAAGATCACCGCAAAGGCCGTCGCCACGGCAATCATCCACAGCGGCGTGTCGACGGGCACAATCATCGGGATCAGCATCCCCGAAACGAGAAACCCTTCCTGTATCTCTTCTTTCTTGATCTGGGCGGCTATAAATTCGATGCCCAGCCCGACGACGTACGAAACGATGATTTTCGGCAGCACGGCCAGCAGACCGTACAGAAAGGTCATCCACCATGTCTCCGCCGCGCCGATGGCCAGATAATGCTGGTAACCGGTGTTGTACATGCCGAAAAGCAGGGCCGGCATCAGTGCGACGATCACGATCGTCATGATCCGTTTCGAGTCGATGCTGTCGTGGATGTGCACGCCCGAACGGGAAGTTTCGTGCGGCACAAACAAAAAACTCTCGAACCCCTCGAACACGGAACGGAATGTCGACAGTTTGCCGCCTGTCTCAAAATGGGGCTTTATCTTGTTGAGAAAATTCCTTAACGCTTTCAATCTGTTTATGTTTTATAGTTATCAATTCATTTCCCTGTAGAGCAGATCCAGTCCGTTGCGGACGATTTGCTGTATCTCGATTTTCGACGTGTCTACAAATTCGCACAGCGCAAAGTCTTCGGGCGCCACTTCGTAGATGCCGAGGTTTTCCATTTTTTCGATGTCGAAGGTGATGATGGCTTTCAGCAGATATTCGGGCAGGATGTCCATCGGGAACACGCTGTCGTATTCGTTGGACATGATCATGGCGCGCCGTCCGCCGCGGATGCGGGCGTCTATCACGTGTTCGCGCCGTCCGCCTGTCAGCCAGGTGAAATAGGAACGGCTGACGCTGTATTTCCCGAAGCCGGGCATGGCCCAGCCCAGGAACTCGTCCACGTCGTCGCCTTCGGGTATGGCGGTGATCTGGCTGTCGTATGCGCCGAGGCAGTCGGCCGGCGTCACTTTCGCGCCCGTCAGGACGTTGCCGCTGATCAGGCGGACATGCCTGTTGCCGGGCAGCGTGCGGCCTTTCGTCAGACTCCCGACCGTACATCCGGCAATGGCTTTCACGTATCCGCGCTCGGTCATTTCCGACCCCGTGAGCGCCACCAGGCGGCTGAAGTCGACCGTGCCCCGCAGGAACAGCCGGCCGATAAACAGCACGTCCGCCGCGCGGAGCGTCCAGACGGTCTCGCCCCTGTTCACGGGGCGTATGTGATTGATCATCACGCCGACATTGCCTGCCGGATGCGGTCCGTCGAGTTCGATGAGTTCGACGTGTTCGGGTGAAATCTTCGCGCCTTTCTTCACGCCGAGGTAGACATGGCCTTCGGTCAGCCTGGCCAGCGCGTCGAGTCCCGTCTGGAAAGCGTCTTCTTCGCCTTTCACGACGAAGTCGAAATCCGGCGCCAGCGGGGCCGAATCGAAAGCCGTCACGAAGATGTCGCGCGGCGCGACGTCGGGTGCGGCCACACGGTCGTAGGGACGCTGTTTGATGTACGGCCACAGCCCTGCCTCAAGCAGCAGCGTCCGGATTTCTTCGCGGCTCGACGCGGCGACGGGCTTTACTTCAAACGATTCGCAATCAACCGTTTTATCGGGCTTTACTTCGATGCTCAGCACCTTGCGTCTGTCGCCGCGCCGAACCGCCGTGACCTCTCCGCTTACCGGCGAAACGAACCGGATTTCGGGAAAATGCTTGTCGGTCATCAGCGTCGACCCGGCTTTTACCCGGTCGCCCGGCCGTACCGTCACTTTGGGCGTGATCCCCGTATAATGGTCGGGAACAATCGCGTATGCATCCGGCTGTCCGGCCTCCATCAACACCTCCGAAGCCTTCCCTTTCAGGTTGATATTCAAACCTTTTTTGATTTTAATCACAGTTGCCATGTTTATACTTCAAGTTGTCTTTAAAATTCGCCGCAAA
>JAIRYD010000010.1 GCA_031267935.1 Tannerella sp. | reverse complement strand
CGTCGCCGGTCGATGTTCCCACATTTGTCCCCTCGACCTGCACCGATACGCCTGCGAGCGGCAGAAAGTCGTTGCAGCCGGTTACCTTGCCTTCGACGCCCTGTCCGACGGCAAGCAAGGGGAAGACTGTCAGAAAGCATATTCCCAAAAGTTGCCGATAAAAGACAGTCCTGATTTTTGTATCCATTTTTTGAATTTTAAAATGCGATACAAAAGTATGGTAGCTTTCGGTAGTTGACAATCGCTATTTGTAGGGATTTTTCAATAAAAAATCCCTACAATCAGGGCTGAATTTTTCTGAGGCGCCCTGTAATTTTGAAAGGCGGGAAACAGGAGTGTATTAATAAACCTCCACATTCGAAATCAGGGGGCATGCCTTCGCGTCGGTGATGCGGATACGCAGGGCGGATGTTTCCACGCCCTCGAGCGAGAGAATGCGCTTGTAACCGATGGTGGTGCCGCCGGACACTTTTTCCCAGGCGTCGCCTTTTTTCGCTTCCACGTCGAACGCCTTCACGCGCTGCCCCAGACGGATGTATTCCTGTATCACGACATGGCTTATTTTCCGGCGATTACCCCAGTCCAATTCCAGGCTGCCCGTCGTCACGCCATCGTCCGTAGCCCAATACGTATCCCTGTCGCCGTCGGTGACGCAGGAAGCGGCATACCGTGCCGCCTTTCCGCGATACGTGTCGGCCGTCGCCACGGCACGGACTGCCAGATTATCCGCAAAAGCTTCGTCCAGCATTTTTTTCCATCCCAGCAATGCCTGCACATCGTTTTCGTGAATCAGTCCGCGCCGGTCGGGAGGCAGGTTGAGCAGCAGGTTGGCGCCGCGCCCTACGGACTGAAGATACAGCGCGAACAGGTTTTCAGGCGTACGCACCCTGTCGTTTTCCGTTTCGTGATAGAACCATCCCGGACGGATGGAAACGTCCACTTCCGCGGGAATCCACGCGTTTCCATCTTCGGAACCGGTATTCAACAGTGCGGTTATATCAGGTTTGCCGGGATACAGCGTGTCGCCGCTGATCGTGCACCAGTTGGTTTCGCCGGCAAGACCGCGTTCGTTGCCGCACCAGCGGATATCGGGACCTGCGTCGCTGAACATCATGGCGCGGGGCGCCAGCCGGCGGACGAGGGCATGCGTATTCGGCCAGTCGTAGTAGGTGCGATTGTCTATTTTCCGTTGTTCGCGGGCGCCCCCGTAGTAGCCGTCTCCGCCGTTTGCACCGTCGAACCAGACTTCGGACACTTCGCCGTAATTGTCCAGCAATTCGGTCAGTTGATTACGATAGTAGGTAATATACTCCGGCGAAGCGTATTGTGCAAAATTTCTGTCCCACGGCGAGAGATAAACGCCGAAAAACAGGCCGTACCTGCGGCAGGCGTCGGCCACTTCCTTCACGACGTCGCCCTTGCCCTCGCGAAACGGACTGTGCCTGACGGAATGTTCCGTATACGCACTTGGCCAGAGGCAGAAACCGTCGTGATGCTTGCAGGTCAGGATGATTCCCTTCAGACCGGCGTCTCTGACCGTCCGGGCCCACTGTGCGGCGTCGAAAGCGGCAGGATTGAAGATGTCCGGCGATTCGTCGCCATAGCCCCATTCCTTGTCGGTGAAGGTGTTGGTAGTGAAATGTACGAAGGCATACTGCTCGCGTTCGTGCCATGCCAGCTGGTTCTCGTCGGGTACAGGCCCGACGGCCTGCGGCGGCAATACCTCCTGCCTGCAAGCCGAAAACATTAACAATACGCTAACACTTAGCGCAGTCGTGTGAAACGTTGTTTTATTCATACTTGTAATTACTTTGTTTACAAAGGTAGGAAAAGTAATTTGGATTTTGCCTCGCGTATTCGCAAAAAATAACTATCTTGCGCCTCGAAAAAAAATGAAACAATGATATCAAGGGAAGAAGCGTGGGCTTTGCTCACCGAATACAATAAGGAGACTTTTCATTTGCGGCACGCGCAGACGGTAGAAGGCGTCATGCGTTATTTTGCCCTGTCGCTGGGTTATGGCGAAGAGGCTGATTTCTGGTCGACTGTCGGGTTGCTGCACGATCTCGATTTCGAGATGTATCCCGAAGAACACTGCATCCGCCAGCAGCAGATCATGAGAGAACACGGTCTGGACGAACGGCTGATCCGGGCCACGGCAAGTCACGGATACGGGTTGACCGTCGACATTGAGCCTGTTCACGAAATGGAAAAAATCCTGTATGCCGTCGACGAACTGACGGGACTGATCGGCGCGGTGGCAATCATGAGACCGTCCAAAAGCGTGATGGACCTGGAAGCGCCGTCGGTAAAGAAAAAGTACAGGACGGCGAACTTCGCGGCCGGCTGCTCCCGCGAAGTGATCGAGCGCGGCGCGGCCATGCTGGGATGGGAACTGGATGCGCTGATTGGAAAAACCATTCTCGCCATGCGCTCACTGGAAACCGATGCGTAGCTTTTCCCTTCTTTTGAGGAGAGAAATACAGGAATATATGCGAAATAATATATATCTTTGCCGAAAAACAAGATGACACTGAAACGTTTCGGAGTATCTGTAGAAGACGATCTGCTGGAATCTTTAGACCGGTACGTCATTGAGAACGGTTTTGCCAACCGCTCGCAGGCTATTCGTTTTCTGATCGAAAAAAATGTGGCCGAACAAAAATGGCAATGCGGACATATCGTGGCAGGTACTATAATAATTATGTATAATCAGACCAAAACGAGAATCGCATCCGGCATCGAAGCCATCCAGCAAAGCTATCGCGACGTCATCCTTTCGTCGTCGCAATACTACCTGAATGAAGAATTTTGCCTTCACATCGCGACCGTCACCGGTTTGGCGCACAGACTCACCGAATTATCCGACAAACTGATTTCCATCAAAGGCATCAGGCACGGAAAACTGGTGATGAGCAGAGCCGATTGATTTTTTTCGGGAAGACGGAAAAGCCGTATTGTGGCGGAGCAGGACAAACGAGGAAGGCGGTCATGCCGTTTCTTCCGGAAGATGACGGACGGACAATAAAAAAAGTGGTGCATTCAATATCTTTACATGTAATACATTAAAGTGTGCCGCCGTATCCTTTTACAATTCTTTCACGCAATAATGTACGACGGCATTTGGAAAAAGCAATATTTTGCCTTATCTTTGCAGTCGAAATCAAATCGCGGAGTGGAGCAGTGGTAGCTCGTTGGGCTCATAACCCAAAGGTCGTAAGTTCGAGTCTTGCCTCCGCAACGAAAGCAGGGAGTTGGAAAGCGTTTTCCGGCTCCCTGCTTTTTTGGGGGAAATCTCTAAAAACTCCGAATTCAAGGCTCACCGGTAAAACCCTGTGTTTTCTCTGATAAAAATAGAAAACGATGTGGCCTCTACACATCAAAACCTCGTGGAGGAGATACATCGTTCATCGTTCTATTATGAATGCCCTCCGGGCAAGCGACCGTTCATCTTCAGACATTTATTATAATTCTTAGGTCGAACTCAGGTTTCTGCATGTCAAAAAAACAGTCATGTTTCCGTACCCTGAATCGTCCGAAGTCAGGCTAAAACGGGCGAAAGTCAGACTAAAATGGTCCGAAGTTAGACTAAAATGCTCCATAGTTAGACTAAAACGGTCCATAGTTAGACTAA
>JAIRYD010000005.1 GCA_031267935.1 Tannerella sp. | reverse complement strand
AGGTGTTGCCGCAAACGTTTCCCGTCGAAGGATTCGTGCGCGGCAACATCCTGAAAATTCAATGAAAGTAGAACATTTAACAATTTGCAAAAATGAGAAATGTAAAAATTTTAGTACTGGTTGTGGCCGTATCCTTCCTGGCGGCAGGATGCGGTGTTGTGAGTGATCGCACGGTAAATAGCGCTGCATACGATGCGGGATACTGGATCGGCAGTCAGATTCGTCCGTGATTGTGAATTGACGGGGCGTCTGCCGACCGGTAGACGCCTTATCTTCTTCAATACCATGCAGGAATATGGAACTGAAAATGAATAAATACGGAATCGTAATCTTGACTTTGGGCATGCTGTGCCTGTGGGGATGCTCGCCTCGCCGCAACCGCATCCTCCGGGAGATAGAAATACAAAACAGGCAACTCCCGAAGAAAATAAACGATGTGCTGCAAGTCGACAGTCTTCACTACGACGACAATACGAAAACGCTGGGATATTACTATACGGTATCGGGCGATTCGTGCGGCAACATGCAGATAAAAGATTACGGTGAAGTACGGAAAAGTATGGCGACGGAAATACGGAAATCTCCAAAGATGGCTGTTTTCCGCGCTCAAAAAATCACTTTTGAATATGTCTATCTATCCGGAAAAGATAAAAGTCCATGCGCGAAAATAATTATAGAAGCAGATATGTATAAATAAGGTTGTTCAGTGGCAAGAATCAAGTTCACTCATCCAAAACTCAGGCCGTAGGGAGTTGTACGGAAACAAATCAATTTGCAATGTTTTAAACCTGAGTTCGACCTGAGAATTACAATAAATGTATGAAGATGAACGGTCGCTTGCCCGGAGGGCATTCATATCAATAGAAAACGTCACGGTATACCCCCTTTTTCCCCGTCGGGGGATACACAATGGAACGGATGAAACCTCCACGAGGTTTTGATGTGTAGAGGCCACATCGTTTTCTATTGATATGCAAGTCCTGACGGACTATGCTTATGTCGAACTCACGTTTTAAAGATTTTATTCACACCACACGAATCATTTTGTTTGATGCGGTGCCCTGGTCCGGAACGGACATTCACCTCCGTTTTTTTGAGGGCGCGTGTATTTCAATTTCTTCCTGCATATCCAGTTCGTTGCCTTCGGAATCGTAGAATTTGTATTCGAGAAAAGCCAGTCCCTGGTCGGGAATAACCTTGAACTTCGCCGAATATCGTATTTTCCATTGCATACCCATGGAAATAAGTCCTTTATTAATGTATGCAGCCACGTATGGATGCACATGCAGCGTGAATTTCTTCACGTTATGTTTATTCACTAAACAGTCGATTTTACCTTCCAGACTGTCGGTAAACAGAATAGACGATTTCACCTTTCCCGTCCCGAAACATGACGGACAGCTTTCGGCTGTCTGCACATCCAGAATTGGGCGTACGCGCTGACGGGTGATTTGCATCAAACAAAACTTGCTGAGCGGCAAAATGTTGTGCTTGGCGCGATCTTTCGACATGGCTTTCGTCATGGTTTCGAACAGTTGCTGGCGATTGGCCGCGTCCGTCATGTCGATAAAGTCCACGACAATGATGCCGCCCATATCGCGCAGGCGCAACTGCCGGGCAATCTCTTCCGCTGCCGTACAATTCACCTCAAAAGCCGTCTTCTCCTGTTCCGTACAGCTTTTCATACGGTTACCGCTGTTCACGTCGATGACGTGCATCGCTTCCGTATGTTCGATAATCAGGTATGCACCACCGCGATAGGTGATTGTCCGTCCGAAAAGCGACTTGATTTGCTTCGTCACGCCGAACTTGTCGAAGACGGGCGTGTCTTCACTGTACAGTTTCACAATGCCTTTCTGTTCGGGCGCAATGCTGCCGACATATTCGTATACACTATCGTATACGCTCTTTTCATTAATATATATGTGTTGAAAAGACGAATTGAAAATGTCGCGCAGCAGGGCGACCGTCCTCGATGCTTCTTCGAAGACGATCGAGGGGGCCTTCATTTTGGGTACACGCGGGATGCTGTCTTCCATACGCTTAAGCAGCATTTTCAGTTCGCCGTCCAGTTCGGCGACTTTTTTCCCTTCGGCAGAGGTACGAACGATCACGCTGAAATTTTTCGGCTTTACGCTCTGTATCAACTGACGCAGGCGTGCCCGTTCTTCGTTCGACTTTATTTTGGTGGAGATGGAAATATCGTCCGCAAACGGGATCATCACCAAAAAGCGGCCGGCAAAGGACAGTTCGGCCGTCAAGCGAGGCCCTTTGGTCGAAATCGGTTCCTTGGCGATTTGCACAAGCAGTTCCTGCCCGACAGTCAGCACTTTACTGATACTCCCATCTTTCTCGATCATGGGTAACCGCTGCATTTTCGAAACCGGGAGACGTTTTTTATGATCGTCTTTCAGTATCTTCAGATACCTTTGCACCGTGTCGAAATTGGGGCCCAAATCCTGATAATGGAGAAACGCCTCTTTCTTGCAGCCCACATCCACAAAAGCGGCATTCAGGCCCGGAAGCAACTTTTTCACCCGTCCGAGGTAAATATTTCCTACGGCGAAAGAATCACTTCGGGCTTCTTTCTGAAACTCTACCAAACTCTTGTCTTCAATTATGGCAATTGAAACTTCTTTCGGTTTTACATCTACAATTAATTCACTTACCACCCTACCAATAACTTACAATTTTTATACTCCGTTAAACAAAAGAACAAACTTATGCATTAAGTTTGTTCTTTTGATTTCGCTAAGACTTACTTTTTCTTATGCCGATTCTTTTTAAGTCTTTTCTTACGCTTGTGCGTAGCCATTTTGTGTCTCTTCCTTTTTTTTCCGCTGGGCATAGTTCTCTACTTGAAAATTCAAACTACTTTGGGATTCAGTCATTTCTTCTCGGATACGCCACTGGAAAAAACCTTCGCCGGTTTGAATGCCGGGATGTTGTGCGCCGGAATAATAATCGTCGTGTTCTTCGAGATGTTGCGTGCCGTCTTTTGTGCTCTCGTTTTCACCACAAAACTGCCAAACCCTCTGAGGTACACATTTTCACCCGTCGATAAGGACTTTTTTACTTCGCCCATAAACGATTCAACACATGTTAATACGGTACTTTTGTCTATTCCCGTCGCTTTCGCAATTTCACTTACAATGTCTGCTTTTGTCATTTCTAATTACATTAAAATGGTTAATAATCTAATTTTTTGGATTGCAAATATATAGGTTAATCTTGGAAAAAACTATTTTTTTCATGAAAAAAAATCACTCACCGCATATAATTTATATGTATATTTGTAAAAAAATATGATCGCTTTAGTTTAAATAGCTATGAATAAGATTAATAACGAGTTTTTGGAAAGCTCCATTTTTATCAGTTGGTATGAAAAAAATATGCGAAAATTACCCTGGCGAGAGACAGAAGAACCCTATTTTGTCTGGATTTCGGAAATAATGCTTCAACAAACACGTGTCATTCAAGGTATGGAATACTACCAAAGGTTCGTAAAACGCTTCCCGAAAGTCGAAGTACTCGCAGCCGCGAGCGAAGCAGAGGTGCTCAAATACTGGCAGGGGTTGGGGTACTATTCGCGCGCACGCCATCTGCACGAAGCGGCGAAGGACATCATGATCCGGTTCGGCGGCCACTTTCCGCAGAAATACGAAGACATTCTGTCGTTGAAAGGCGTAGGCGGTTATACCGCTGCCGCCATCGTGTCCATTGCATGGAATCGGCCTTATCCGGTGGTGGATGGGAACGTATTTCGCGTATTGGGGCGGCTTTTTGCCGTCGACACACCGGTCGACACGACCGAAGGGAAAAAACGGTATGCCGAGCTGGCGCACCGAATCATGGATCCGGCGCAGGCCGGACGGCACAATCAGGCGGTGATGGAATTTGGCGCATTGCAATGCACGCCGCAAAATCCCGCTTGCAGCCGGTGCCCGCTGATGCATCAATGCGCAGGATACGCGGGCGGCGACCCGCAACGGTTTCCCGTCAAACGGCGCAAAGTCAAAACGCGCGAACGATATTTCCATTTCCTGTATATTATATATAATAATGTATATGTGTATCTGCATCGCCGCGACGAAAACGACATCTGGCGCGGACTGTTTGAATTGCCGGTGATCGAAACGGCGTATCCCGCAGATTTTGCCGAACTGAAAAATCTTCCCGAATTCAAAAAACTCTTCCTGTCGGACAGCCATGCCGTTTTTACGCCGGACAGAAACAGCGTCAGACACGTCCTGACGCATCAGGTGTTGTACGTTACGTTCTGCAAAGTGGAAATACGGACGGAAAGTGAAGCCCTGAAAGCGTATCTCAAAATCCCGTTGCATACTTTGGACGACTATCCTGTCCCCATCCTGATACACCGGTATTTAGAATCTGTCCGAAAATAAACCGTACATTTATCGTTCTGCTTTTTTGCAACATTCGTCCTGTAAAAAAACGTTTCAATAAAGATGTACGGACTATTTCTTAACGGATAAAACATGGATGAAAATGTTAAAACTGATTTTTTTTCTGCTTTTATTCGTAAATATCAAAAAAAACAGTTAGATTTGTATCATGAATTAAATCGTATCAAATATGTCATTGAACAAAGTTATTTTAGTAGGAAATGTTGGCAAAGACCCGGTCGTGAGATATTTCGACAGTGGAAATGCCGTGGCTAATTTCACGCTGGCCACAAATGAGCGGGGCTACACGCTGGCAAACGGCACGGAAGTACCCGAACGGACTGAGTGGCACAATATTGTTGTCACGCGCGACCGCGTCCAGTTTGTCGAGAAGTATGTAAAGAAAGGCTCTTCGCTGTATCTGGAAGGCAAGATCCGTTCGCGCAGCTACGACGATCAGACCGGTCAAAAACGCTACATCACTGAGATCTACGCCGATCGCGTCGAGTTTTTCTCAAGTGGAAAGCGCCCTGACACCGAGGATGGAAACGCCATCACTCCGGCCGCTACGGCGCCGGAACCCATGGCAATGCCGGAGCCTCCGACCGTATCCGAAGAAACGGACGATTTGCCGTTTTGAGCGTATCAACTAAACGTTATATGCTTTGGATTCGGATGATTATTTACCGGATTTATTACAGCAGTGCCTTTGGTGCACTCCCGTAATAAATTCGACCGTCGCATTTATTGTTGTTTTCCTGTTGTTGTTCGTTGCAGCTTATACTTCTGCAAATGAGCAGATTTTGCTGTTGCTTTCGCACGAAGATGCAGACCGTCGCATCAAGGCCGGCGACACGTGGCAAAACAAGTTTATCCGTGAAGCGCTGAATGCACCGCAGCGGCTGCTTCATGCCCTTTCCGAGTTTCGTTCAACATTGCATATCGCAATGGCCATATTGACTCTGTACGGATTATCGCTGATATATCAAGATGTTAGCTATTTATATTTCGTGACGGCTGCAGGAGTGATCATTTTGATGCTTTTTTTCGACAGGCTCCTGCTGCGCCTCCTGTTGCGCAAAAACAAATGGGACGTGCTACTTCGCGCCGCGCCTTTCCTGCGATTCGTCAATTGGCTTTGCAAGGCGCTGACCGAACCTGTTTCTTCGTCCGTCGCCACGGAACGCACTGTCGAATCCTCTGAAGATGAACCCGCAGCGACAGCGAAAGACACCGTCGGCGAAAAGGAAATGAAAAAGGATATGGTGCGCCTCTACAACAAAACGGCGGACGAAATCATGGTGCCACGCATGGATATCAAGGCCATCGACATGAAGAGCAGTTTCGACGAAGTCATGGACATCATCATCAAGACAGGCTATTCGCGCATACCCGTTTACGAAAATACGGAGGACGACATCAAAGGCATCTTGTATGTCAAGGATATGATTATGACCGTCCACGCGAACGAAACTGCACGGTGGCAGCGCATGATACGTCCGGCCTATTTCGTGCCCGAAACGAAACGAATCGACAGCCTGCTGGAGGAATTCAGAACAAATAAAGTGCACATAGCCATTGTGGTAGACGAGTTTGGATGTACATCAGGACTGGTGACGCTGGAAGACATCATCGAAGAAATCGTAGGCGAAATTGCGGACGAATTCGACGACGACGAAAGGCATTTCGTATCTTTGCCCGACGGAAGTTTTATCTTCGAAGGTAAAATCCAGTTGAACGACTTCTTCCGCGAAACGGATATCGACCCGGCTGCGTTCGGCAAACTGACGGAAGAGATCGACACACTTGCAGGTCTTTTGCTGAAAATCAAGGGGACGCTTCCATGTCGGCGCGAAATCATACAGTACGATAAATATCGCTTCCAGATTCTGGAAGCCGACGAGCGTCGTGTCCTGAAAGTGAAATTCGGTATCAACGAACGGGCGCCGAAAAAAACGGTTGCCAAACCGGTGGTCGCGACCGTCATTCTGTTGTGTATGAGTATGATTTCCTGCATGGAATACACGCCCAAGCCGCGTGGATTTTTCCGTATCGACCTTCCGGACGCAAATTATACACAGCTGCATGTAAATGATTTGCCCTATTCGTTTCACGTATCGGGATTGGCAACGGTCGAGTTGCCTCCTGTGGGCGAGCCTGCCGAATGGCTCAACTTGTCGTACGAAATACTGCAGGCCCGGATCTACTGTAGCTACCGCGTCATCACACCGCATACGCTTCCTCTCGTCGAAAAGGAATGTCGTGAATTGCTGGGACGTACCGTAAGAAATGCAAGCGCCATCACCGA
>JAIRYD010000199.1 GCA_031267935.1 Tannerella sp. | reverse complement strand
CCGCGGTGGCTGGTGACGATGACGGGCAGGCCGCGGACGAGGTCGGACGTGTAGTCGCTTCGTTCGGGATAAACGCGCAGCATGCCGTAGGGCAGGTGAACGGTCGGATAGGTGGGTACAAGAATATGGCTGATGTTGCCCATGTACGGGTTGACGTAATCGACGGGAGATTGCGTGTCTGTCGCCGGACGGCTGCATGCCCATAGCAGTGCAGCCATGATGACCGGCAGACCGTATACATTAAAAGGAAACTTTCTCATGCTAATCCATTTTTTTAAATTATTCCGCAAAGAAAAAAAAGACTTATTAAAATGACGCTTAAAAAATCGCTTAATACGGAAAATATCTCGAATATTTTTCATTATCGTTTTTTTTAGCGGTTTATTAAGCGTTGCGGTAATTGTGGTGAAAATGAGGCGAAAAGGGGCAATTCCGCGTTTTATGCGGCGTTTTCGACCGACTGTTCTCTCCATGACCTCCACCGCCGGGCGTAACAACGGAGGAAGGTATCCGGTTTCGGCTATTTGCATTTTGCTTCTTTTTTTGCCTTTGCCGCGTTTGGTTGCGAAACAGATACACGCTCGAATTTCTCGGCACATGAGAAACGGTACACAACCCGGATTTTGTAATCTGCAGGTGGCAAGTTAGATTAAAAGAGGTTGCACTGAAAAACAAAAGCAGGAAGGAAACAAACGTGTTTTCTTCCTGCCGGTAAAGGGCAAGCCGCACAATATGGATGTGAAAAACTCCGTATGACAGGATTTGAGCGCTTTACTACCGTTGTAATCCGCCGTGCAGAAGCATGTCCCGAAGGATGCGGCCCGCCATTGGCAACAAAAGCTTGTCTCGGAATTTCAATGAATCTGATGAGTTTACCAATCGAACATGTGCGGCTTAACCCATCTTTTCATGCACAAATGTAGATTATAATAATGAACCGTGCAAATTTTTTTTGACAAAAAAATCAGTTTTAACACTCTTGCGCTCTAAAAAAAAATGGCGCTTCGCAATGAAGCGCCATTTTTGACTGATTTGCTGTGCTTTACTTCACTTTTTCTACTACGGCTTTAAATGCTTCCGGATTATTGACGGCCAAATCGGCAAGCACCTTGCGATTGATTTCGATGCCTGCATCGCGCAGGGCGCCCATCAAGCGCGAGTATGACCAGCCTTCCAGCCGGGCGGCAGCATTGATTCGCTGAATCCACAGCGCGCGGAAATTGCGTTTTTTGTTCCGGCGGTCGCGGAAGGCGTATGTCAAACCTTTTTCCCACGTGTTTTTTGCGACAGTCCACACATTTTTACGTGCGCCATAATAACCTCTCGTAAGTTTCAGAATCCGTTTTCTTTTTGCTCTCGAAGCAACATGATTTACTGATCTTGGCATAATTTTGAAATTGTGAACGTCAGCGTCATCTTTTTACGATGATCTTAGGCGCTGAACATTCGGTTAGTAAAAAAATATGATAAACTCCTTGTGGATGAATCCTTTCATTTAAGGCAAAGCATTCGCTTTACATTGCTTACATCCACAGCGGCTACCAGACCGAAATGGGTCAGGTTGCGTTTTTGCTTTTTCGTCTTCTTCGTCAGAATGTGACTTTTAAAAGCATGTTTTCTCTTAATCTTCCCTGTTCCGGTAAGAGTGAATCTCTTTTTTGCCCCGGAATTAGTTTTCAACTTTGGCATTTCTATTTACTTTTTTTATTAATACTCAATTAAATAATTATCTGTTCGTTTATTCTTTTTCCGTATTCTGTTTGGAGGCAGGCGGTTTGTTTACGCTTTTTTTCGGCGAAAGCATGATCGTCATCCGTTTTCCTTCGAGCAGCGGCATTTGGTCTACCTTCGCATATTCTTCCAGATCGTTTGCAAAACGGAGCAACAGCACTTCTCCCTGTTCCTTGAACAAAATCGAACGTCCCTTGAAGAATACGTATGCTTTTACTTTGGCGCCTTCTTCCAGAAAACTCTTGGCATGGCGCAGTTTGAAGTTGTAGTCGTGGTCGTCTGTTTGAGGTCCGAACCTGATTTCCTTCACCACAATCTTTACCGATTTGGCTTTCTGTTCTTTCTGCCGTTTTTTCTGCTGGTAGAGAAATTTCTGGTAATCGGTGAGTTTGCATACTGGAGGTTCTGCATTGGGCGATATTTCCACAAGGTCCAGTTCCATGTCTTCCGCCATTTGCAGCGCCTTACCGATCGGATAAAGTCCATTTGTCACATTATCACCTACCAGGCGTACTTCAGGAACTCGAATCCGTTCATTGATTCTGTAGAGTTCTTTCACACGGTCGTTCTTCATTCGTCGATTATCAATTAAAATATATACCTCCTTTTTATGTTTATTTTAGTTTATTTTACCTGTTCTTTCTCCCAGCGATTCATCATTTCGTGAACCTCCGCTGTTAAATTTGCGGCAAAGGTAGTAATTTTCATGGAACCTTTATCACCCTCGCCCTGTTTTCTTACGGAAACTTCGTTATTTTCTATTTCTTTTTCGCCGACAACCAGCATGTACGGAATTTTTTTCAGTTCGTTGTCCCGTATTTTGCGTCCCACTTTTTCATTGCGATCGTCGACGGTCACACGGATGTCATACGTTTCCAGCGTTGCGGCGACCCGGTAGGCGTAGTCGTTATATTTTTCGCTGACAGGCATTACAATCGCCTGGTCGGGTGTCAGCCACAGGGGAAATTTTCCACCCGTATGTTCGATCAGCACGGCGACAAAGCGTTCCATCGAGCCGAACGGTGCGCGGTGGATCATCACCGGGCGGTGTTTTTTGTTATCCTCGCCCGTGTATTCGAGGTCGAAACGTTCGGGCAGGTTATAGTCGACCTGAATGGTTCCCAGTTGCCAGCGGCGGCCGATGGCATCTTTCACCATAAAGTCCAGTTTGGGGCCGTAGAATGCGGCTTCACCCAGTTCGACACGTGCCGGAAGGCCCTTTTCTTCACACGCTTCGATGATGGCGCGTTCCGCTTTTTCCCAGTTTTCGTCCGAGCCGATGTATTTGCTGTTGTTTACCGGATCGCGTAACGAGATTTGCGCTTCGAAATTTTCGAAATCAAGCGCTTTAAAAATGATGAAAATGATGTCCATCACTTTCAGAAATTCGGCTTTCAACTGGTCGGGACGGCAGAACAGGTGTGCGTCGTCCTGTGTGAATCCACGCACACGCGTCAGTCCGTGCAGTTCGCCGCTCTGCTCGTAGCGGTAGACCGTTCCGAATTCGGCAAAGCGGACGGGCAAGTCCTTGTAGGAGCGTGGAAAAGCCTTGTATATCTCGCAGTGGTGCGGACAGTTCATCGGTTTCAGCAGAAATTCTTCGCCTTCCTGCGGCGTAAGAATCGGTTTGAACGAATCTTTGCCGTATTTCTCATAATGTCCGGATGTGACGTAAAGCTGTTTGCTTCCGATATGCGGTGTGATTACCTGCTGGTAACCGTATTTTTTTTGTATCTTTTTCAGAAAATCTTCCAGTTTCAGGCGCAACTGCGTCCCGCGCGGCAGCCACAGCGGCAATCCGGCGCCGACAGCTGTCGAGAAAGTAAATATTTCCAGCTCTTTACCGACCTTGCGATGGTCGCGTTTTTTTGCTTCTTCCAGCAGGGCAAGATATTCGTCCATCATTTTCTTTTTCGGAAACGTGATGCCGTAGAACCGTACCAACTGTTTGCGTTTTTCGTCGCCGCGCCAGTATGCGCCGGCTATGCTCATGATTTTCGCAGCCTTGATATATGACGTGTCGGGCAGGTGCGGACCGCGGCACAGATCGGTGAAGTTGCCCTGCGAGTAGGTGGTGATTTGTCCGTCTTCCAGTTCGCCGATAAGTTCTGTTTTATATACTTCGCTGCGATCGCCGAACATTTTCAGTGCATCGGCTTTGGAAATGTTTTCCCGTTTGATGTTTTCTTTTTTTGCCGCCAGTTCCAGCATTTTGGCTTCGATTTGGGCAAAGTCGCTGTCGGTGACAATCCGGTCGCCGAGGTCTACATCGTAGTAAAAGCCGTTCTCGATGGCGGGGCCAATACCGAACTTGATGCCCGGATACAATTCCTGCAACGCTTCGGCCATCAGGTGAGCGCTCGAATGCCAGTAAGTATGCTTGCCTTCTTCGTCTTCCCACCTGAGCAGACGAAGCGTGGCATCTGTCGACAAGGGACGGTCCAAATCCCATACTTCGCCATTGACTTCGGCGGCCAGCACGTTTTCGGCCAGTCGCGGACTGATGTTTTCCGCTATCTGCAGAGAAGTTGTACCGTCTGCATATTCTCTGACGGAATGATCCGGAAATGTTATTTTTATCATTGTTTTACGATACTGTTTCGTTTAATTCAGGGCACAAAGATAATAAAAATATTGTGAATTAAATATTCGAAATTCAAGATTCAGCGATTCAAAAATCGGTTTTTGCATTGGGAATATGATGGCATGGTAAAATATTCAGTTGGCAGTCATTCGTTTAATGATGCTGTAGGCATTCAGAATACCCAGTTCACCGGCTTTGCTCAGGTCGGCTATTCCGCGGTTGGCATCGCCCATTGAGAGGCGGGCCAGGCCACGGTTAAAATAGGCTTCGGCAAAGTCGGGGTCGCGCAGGATGGCTTCGTTATAGTCGACGATGGCTGCCCTGAAATCGCGTTGTACGCAGTGCATGTTTCCGCGGTTGTAGTATGAGTAGATAAATTCCGGATTCTGTTGAATGACAATATTATAATCCATGATAATCTGTTCGTGACCGTACGGGTCCCGCGTATTTCCCGTTTCTTTGCCGGGAGGCGTGGAGGAGGGAATGGGTTGGCCGGCGCCGAACTGTATGCTCATCGTATTCAGGTCTTCGTAGGTGGCGGCCGATTGCGAACGATTGTATTCCATTTGTTTATAGCGTACTACGGCGCGATTGAAATAGGCCTGCGTATAGGAGGGATTGAGTGCTATCACACGGTCGAAATTGCGGAGGGCTTCGGTAAAGTCCTGCACCAGCATGAAGTCGAGGGCGCGTCCGAAGTAATAGTCCGCATTGTTCGGTTCGCGTTCGATTTTGGCGGAATAGTCGTTGATGGAAGCAAAGTGCATGGTAATCTGTTCTTCGGTCAACGCTGCTTCCTGATTGGTTATGAATAGCATCCATGCCAGTATCCGGCGTGTGTTGAATGTTTCGAGCGATTTGTCGTAGTATACTTTTTCGCCGAAGCGGTCTCCTTTTTCGTAATACGTCAGGACGAACGACGGTTCGAGATCGATACGCACGTTGCGATCCTGCACACGTCCGCGTATTTCGCTGTTATACTTTCGTTTCTCTTCCTCTTCCTTGTCATAGACAACTAACCGGTTGAACTTGTCAATATTTTTGTCGGATTGCTGTCGCGTTTTATCTTCTTCTGTTTGTGTTTGATTCTGCCCGTTGCCCGACGACGATGCTACAAGTTCGCCGCTGTTTTTTTTGTCTTCGAGATCGACGGCTGTCCAGTAATCCCGGTCTGCACCCGCATGGTCGTTCAGTTTCCGTTTGGCCTCCGAACGGCTGAAGTATCCGGGGATAAAATTCGGATATCGTTCTATCACAACGTCCAAATCGTGTATTGCCCCGGCAAAATCACCAATTTCCACGTTCAGCAGGGCACGGTTGTAGTATGCCATGTAATTGTCGGGTTCCAGTTCGATGATGACGTCGAAATCTTCGATGGCGCGGTTATTGTCGCCTACCTGAAAGCGCAGCAGTCCGCGGTTGAAGCGGGCTATCAGGTTGCGGCTGTCCATGGCAATCACCTGGTCGTAGTCGGCCATTGCACCGCGCAGGTCGTTCATTTCGTAGCGCACCAGTCCGCGGTTGATGTAGTAGCCGTTTTCGCGCGTGTTGAGGCGAATGGCTTCGTTCAGGTCGGCCAGGGCTTCATTCAAGCGTCCCGTCTGGTAAAGCAGAATAGCTCTGTTGCCGTAACACGGTGCGTAGTAGGGATCTATCTCGACCGCCTTGTTCAGGTCGACCATTGCGAGAGTGGAGTCTCCTTTTTCCAGATACATGGCGCCGCGCGTGAGGTAGCCCAGCGACAGTTTCGGATAAGCGTTGATAAATTCGCCAAAAGCCTTTTCTGCTTCGTCGTAGTTTTTGCTTTGCAGGTGGGCAATGGCCAGGTTTGCCATCATGGGACGGTCGTTGGGGCGGAGTTCGAGTCCTCTTTTGTAGTCGCTGATGGCATCCGCATACATGTCCATACTTTGCCGGGCGATGCCGCGCGCATAATATGCCATCGTATAAAATGGATTGCGGACGATGCAGAGCGAACAGTCTTCTTCGGCGCCCTGAAAGTCGTCGAGACTGAGCTTGGCTACGGCGCGATAGAAATAGGGTTCTGCCATCCAGGGTTTTGAACGGATGACTTGATTGAAGTACTGAATAGACAATACGTAATCTTCGAAGTAAAGCGCATTCCGGCCGACGGTCAGGACGCGATCGGTATTCACTTGTGCATCAGCAAAAAAAACAGTCAGCACAAAACTGAAGAAGAGTATTGTTTTTTTTATCATTTTTTAGCTGCTTTGACCCGGTAGGCACATGATGCCGTACCATTGATTATGTTGTTTAATTTTCTCTTGTTCAGCTGTTTTCTAATAGGGGTGATGTGATCCACGAGCATTGTGCCATCCAGATGTTCATATTCGTGCTGCACGACGCGCGCGGCAAAGTTTTCCAGCGTTTCCTCGTGTGTTTCGAAATGTTCGTCCTGATATTTGACGCGTATCCTGGCGGCGCGCGTTACTTTTTCGTGTATGCCGGGAAAACTCAGGCAGCCTTCTTCCCGGACAATGGTTTCGTCGCTTCGTTCGATAATTACGGGGTTTATCATCACACGTTTAAAATCCCTGCATTCGGGGTAGTCCTTTTTCAGCGGGTCGACATTGATGACCAGCAGACGGATGGACAGTCCTACTTGTGGCGCTGCCAGTCCGATGCCGTCCGCGTTGTACATTGTTTCGAACATGTTGGCGACCAGCTGTTTTATTTCCGGATAGTTTGCATCGATGTCGTGCGTTTTCTCGCGCAAAACCGGCTGGCCGTATGTATAAACAGGTAATATCATATTTTATATTTTATTATACTTTACGCTTTCCAGATAGGACTGCAGAATGAGTACGGCGCTTATTTCGTCGACCAAATTCTTGTCCTGTCGTTTCTTTTTCTTCAATCCGCCGTCGATCATGGCACGGCGCGCCATCACGGACGTGAATCGTTCGTCGCAATAAACTGTTTGGATATCAGGCAATTTTCTGTTCAGATGCTTGACGAATGCTTCCACGTATTTCCAGTTTTCCGACGGTTCATTGTTCATTTGTCTGGGATCACCTACCACAAACAGATCTACCGGTTCACGTGCCACGTAATCAAGCAGATAATCTACTACCTTGCTGCTTGACACTGTTGTCAGGCCGTTGGCGATCAACTGCAACGTGTCGGTCGCAGCCAGTCCGGTACGTTTCCGGCCGTAATCGATGGCGACAATTCTTCCCATGAGGTGCAAAGATAGTAAAAAATAAGAAAGCGGATGACAAGGTATGTTAATAAGCGTTTTTCTCACCTTGAAACATATTTACTATGGTGACGAAAATAATTTTCAGATCCAGGAAGAACGACCAGTTTTCGAGATACCAGACGTCGCGTTTTACGCGTCCTTCCATTTGTTCGAGCGTACGGGTTTCGCCTCTGTATCCCATGATCTGCGCCCATCCGGTGATGCCGGGTTTCACGAGGTGGCGTACCATATATTTGTCTATCAATTTGGAATACAGTTCGGTATGTTTCAGCATATGTGGTCGCGGTCCGACTACCGACATGTCGCCGAGCAGGACGTTGACGAACTGCGGAAATTCGTCGAGATTGGTTCTGCGCAGGAAACTGCCGATCCGGGTTGTGCGCGGGTCGTCTTTCACGGCCTGCACGATGTCGGCGTCCTGATTCATCTTCATCGTTCTGAACTTATAGCATTCAAAGACTTGCCCGTAGATGCCCGTCCGTTTCTGTTTGAAAAGGATGGGGCCTTTGGAACTGAATTTTATCAGTGCGCCGGCAATGAGGTAGAGCGGCGGGTAGAAGACGAACAGTACGATCAGCGAAAAAACGACGTCGAACGTGCGCTTGAGGAAACGGTTGTAGGGAGATTGCAGCGGTTCGTTGCGCGGCGAGAGCAGGGGAACGGATTCGAGAAAATCCAGTACCATGCTCTTTTTCACGTTTCGGTAGAATTCGGGGATAATGTAGAAACGGATCATGTTCTTTTCGGCGAACAGGAGCAGGTCGGATATTTTTTCGCTGTTGTAGCCGGGTATGGTACAGTATATTTCGTCTATTTCATTTGTGGCGGCAAATGCGCCCAGTTCGTCGATTCGTCCCAGATAGTTCGGCAGAATGTCTTTCAGACGGTCGTTGTCGTCAAAAAATCCCAGTACATTGAAGCCGTACGACAGGTCGGTCTTGATGACCCGGAACAGTTCCATTCCGTTTTTGCCTGCGCCTACGATGATGATATTCTTCGAGTTATATCCTTTTCGGCGGTATTCCTTGATTGCCACGCGGATCAGTACGCGCCAAATGGTGAAGCTCAGCGCCATCACGATATAATAAATAATGAAGAACGTGAACAGGCTGCTTCCCTGCTTCAGAAAATCGATGCAGGTGGCGAAAAGGATGGTTTGGATGGTGATAAGCGTGAACGAGCGCTGTACGATTTTTTCGAGATAGACGACGGAGCGATGAAGCTGGATGGGAACGAAATAGAGTGCAAAGAAATAGCAGAAATTCAATATCAGGAAGATCTCCTTGAGATTGTAGAGATTGATGCCCGTAAACTCTTTCATTTTATGGTAAAGAGCGAAGAACAAGATATTTAGTATCAGCAGGTCGCCCGTGCCGATAATCCATTGAAGAAATTCAACTTGTCTGTTTTTTTGTTCCATTATCTTCCAAAAATCCTACAAAAGTAGACAATATTTCAGAGGAAAAAAAATGCTTTTTGTACAAAACGGATAATCGGCGTGGCGACGGGAGCGGCGGCGGCGGATATTTTGTTGCACAGCGTCCGTATTGTCAGATAGTTGTGCGCAGGTATGGCATGTGTATGCGCAGGTTTTATGATTTTTTTTCGGGAAAAAGATTAGGCCGGAAGAAATTATGATTACATTTGCGGAATTAATATTTAATTTTTCAACGATGAAAACAGTAATTAGGTTATTCGTACTGGTTTGCTTGTTCCCATGCTTTTTACAGGCTCAAAACAAGACTTTGCATGATTTTACGGTGAAAACGATTGACGGGAAAGATTTCTCTCTGTCGGATCTGAAGGGACGAAAGGTGCTGGTTGTCAATGTTGCATCCAAATGTGGCCTGACGCCGCAGTATGAACAGCTGCAGTCGCTGTATGAGAAATACAAGGACCGCAATTTCGTGATTGTCGGTTTTCCGGCAAACAATTTCGGCCAGCAGGAGCCGGGCACGAACGAGGAAATCAAAGAATTTTGTACGCTTAATTATGGCGTGACGTTCCCGATGATGCAGAAAATTTCCGTGAAGGGCGACGATATGGCGCCGCTGTACAAGTGGCTCACGCTCAAAAGCGAAAATGGAAATGACGATGCCGAAGTGACATGGAATTTTCAGAAATTCCTGATAGATGAAAACGGTAAATGGGTGAAATCCATTCCTCCCAAAACGGTACCGCTGGCGGAGGAGATTGTTTCGTGGATTGAAGGGGAGTGAAATTGCCGCATGACGATGGTCACGCAGATGATGCGGATTTTTACTGTAATTGTCTGCATAAGTCACTGTAATCTGCGTCATCTGCGCGCCTGTCGTCCTGCAAAAACATCTTCAGTGAATCTCTAAAAACTCCGGATTCAAGGCTTGCGAGGCGCTAACAGCGGAGTTTACTACTCTGCGTACACGGAAACCCCGTCATGACGGTGCGAACCTCGCACTGACGTTTCATTCAACTGTTTTTCCATATACTCTCTGCCCAGTCTTTGCCATATTTCTACAAAGGATTTTTCGTAATCGTAAAAAGACGGCTCTGTCTTAAGTGATTCAAATTCTTCGTAATACCGGGATACTTCTGATAAAAATTCTTCCCTGTTCATAACTTACGGTTTTTATTGTGACAACAGAGATACTTATTTGTCGCGACAATTTGAATTGCACCCGTAAAAAACATGGACACAATAGAGAAAGACGGAAAGAGTAATAGGCGATAGCGAAAGACCGATTTTTCGACGCATGTACATGGCGGGTACGCAATAATTTGGTTGCAATGAATTAATATCCTATCTTTGCGTCCATAATGTGGGACTTTGCAGAATTGAAATAATACGAAAGATTATGCTGATTGTAACGACAAGAGAATTCAGGGCAAATCAAAAGAAATACTTTGATTTAGCAGAAAAGGAAACGGTATTTGTTTTTCGCAAAAACGGGAAACCGATAAGCATCCGTGTTGCGAATGACGACGATATTCCCTCAAAAGAAGAACTTATGTCCATTCAAAGGGGCCTGGAGGATGTACGTCTCGGAAAAACCTCTGATGTGAATATGGAGGATATATGGGCAAGTATTCTGTAAAGATCACTGAAGAAGCGCGGGAGCATTTGAGGAAAATTTACAAATCGGGGAACAAGGCTGTAATACGCAAGGTTGAGCAGCTTTTTGTCGAACTTTCTGAACATCCATATACAGGTACGGGGCAGCCCGAACAGATGAGATACATTCAAGGCATGTGGTCGAGAAGACTTGATAAAAAAACAGGATTCGATACACCGTTGAAGAGGAGATTGTGACGGTTTATGTCGTGTCCGCATCAGGGCATTACGATGACAGGTAATCCCGTCTGAAAGTTTCAGTAGGGATAATGTCACAGTTCATTGAGAAAATTCATCGCCGCGTCTATAAGGGTAAAGTGCCGTTTTTTCTTGCTTTTTCGAGAATTTCTCTAAACGAAGCCTTGGAATCTTCGGAAAACTTATATGTCCCCCGCTTTTTTTCGTTCTCTTTCGCTTCTTTCACAAACTGACGGGCTACTTCGCCTTCCAGCACCGGTATGCTTCTGATTGGTATTGCCAT
>JAIRYD010000079.1 GCA_031267935.1 Tannerella sp. | reverse complement strand
CCCGTCATACGCGAAAAGGAAACATTCCCTTCGGAAAAAGAAACAATCACGACCGTGACTGAAAAAATCACGACCGTGGCCGAAATAATCACGGGTGTCGCAAAAACCGTCACGGGTGTAACGAACCCGGCGACACCCGTGACGAACTTCGCGACACCCGTGACGAACTTCGCGACACCCGTGACCGACTTCGCGACACCCGTGACGAACTTCGCGACACCCGTGACGGACTCGGCGACACCCGTGACGGACTTGGCGACACCCGTGACGAACCCGGCGACACCCGTGACGGAAACATTTACACCCGTGAAAATTCGCATCTCATCCATATTCTTCATGAAAACAAAAAAACGCATTTACATCCCGAAACCAATAACAAATTAATAACAAGCAACATGAACACATTATTCGAAATCCTCAACCTCGCCGCCGGCCCCGTTTGCCGCAAAAAACAAACAAAAGTAAACCCCTGAAAAAAACAAAAAAACGATCATGAACCCGCTACTTGAAAAATATGCCGCGCCGCACGGAACCTTCCCGTTCGACAAATGCCGCAATGCACACTACCTGCCGGCCGTGGACGAAGGCATCCGCCGGCTGGAAAACGAAGTGAAAGCCATCACGGACAATCCGCAACCCGCCACGTTCGCAAACACGGTGATCGCCCTCGAACGCGCCGGCACACTGCTGGAAACCGTTTCCCGGGGATTCTTCTGCGTCCTCGGCGCCGAAGCGGACGACGAAATGATGGACATTGCACAGCACATCTCCGAAAAACTCTCCGCCAGCCGGAACGACATCTACCTGAACGAACCGCTGTTTGCCCGCATAAAAACCGTCTACGACCGCCGCACGTCGCTCTCCCTCACCGCCGAAGACGCCATGCTGCTGCAGCGCACCTTCGAGGCCTTTGCCGACAACGGCGCAAACCTTGCACCCCCGCAAAAGACGCACTTCCGCCGGCTAAGCGCCGACCTGAGCCGCCTGACACTCACCTTCGAACAAAATGCCCAGAAAGACAGAAACCGCTACGAACTCCACCTCACGGACGAAAACGACCTTTCCGGACTGCCCGAAAACATCCGCGCTGCAGCCGCCGCCGAAGCCCTGGCGCGCAACAGCACGGGATGGATATTCACCCTGTCGGAACCTGTCTACAGACCGTTCATGCAGCACGCCGACAGTCGCACCCTGCGCGAAAAGATGTACCGCGCACGGATGAACACCGGAAACCGCGGCGACGAACTGGACAACGGCGACCTCATCCGCCGCATCGTCAACACACGCCTGGAAACAGCCCGGCTGCTCGGATACGCAGACTACGCCACATACGCGCTGAAAGACAAAATGGCACGTACCCCCCAACAGGTCTGCAACCTGCTCGACCGGCTGCTCGCGGCCTGCAAACCCGTAGCCGACGACGAATACCGCGCCCTCAGCACATTCGCCCGCCAACAGGAAAAACGCGAAATCACCATCATGCCCTGGGACTGGAGCTACTACTCCGAAAAACTCAAAACGCAGCGCTTCCGGGTAAACGACGAAGCAACCCGCCCCTACTTCGCCCTGGAACGGGTCACGCAGGGCATCTTCGACCTGGCCACACAACTGTACGGCATCACTTTCGAAGAAAACAACACGATCCCCACCTGTCACCCCGAAGTAAAGACCTACGAAGTATTCGACGAAGACGGCCGATACCTGGCCGTCCTCTACGCCGACTTCTTTCCGCGACGGGGCAAGCAGTCAGGCGCATGGATGAACGCCGTCATGCCGCAGTACAGAACGGACAACGCCGTCGACCATCGCCCGCACGTATCTGTCGTCATGAATTTTACACGTCCGACGCCGACGGAACCGTCGCTGCTGACCTGCGACGAAGTACGCACTTTCCTGCACGAATTCGGGCATGCCCTGCACGGCATCCTCTCGGACGTGACCTACGAAAGCCTTTCGGGCACGAACGTCGCACAGGATTTTGTCGAACTCCCCTCGCAGATCATGGAAAACTGGCTGGACGAAGAAGCCTTCCTCGACCGCATCGCCGAACATTACCGTACGCACGAAAAAATCCCCGACAGCCTGGTGCAGAATCTGATCCGGGCCGCCAACTTCAATGCCGGATACATCTGCTGCCGCCAGGTCGGCTTCGCCCTGCTGGACATGGCCTGGCACACGCTGCGCACGCCGTTCGACGGCGCCGTCGCCGACTTCGAAACGCACGCCATGGCAAACGCCGCCATACTGCCCGCCGTACCGCAAACACTCTTCAGCAGCGATTTCGGACACATCTTTGCCGGAGGCTACGCCGCAGGCTACTACGGCTACAAATGGGCGGAAGCGCTGGATGCCGACGCCTTCTCCCTCTTCAAGTCGGCAGGCATCTTCGACCGGAACGTCGCCGCCTCGTTCCGCGAACACATCCTCGCCAAAGGAGGAACCCAGGATGCAGACGTACTCTACAGACGTTTCCGCGGCCGGAACCCGACGATCGACGCACTCCTCGCACGCAGCGGAATAAAAAAATAATGGCAAA
The DNA here is from genome assembly GCA_031267935.1 of Tannerella sp. Classification (GTDB taxonomy): domain Bacteria; phylum Bacteroidota; class Bacteroidia; order Bacteroidales; family Tannerellaceae; genus Tannerella. The sequence goes on along the minus strand of JAIRYD010000079.1, from coordinate 15,239 downwards.
AGCGCCCGACAAACCCAAAATATCATTATTTTTGTGACCTCTAAACCCGGACTGTAGTAGACTTTGATAGAAACAATATGACGAAAAATAAAGATAGCAAGCAATTTGCAGTCGACAGGCGATATTTGCGCATGGCGCACATCTGGGCCGAAAATTCGTACTGCAAACGCCGGCAGGTAGGCGCTTTGATTGTAAAGGATCAGATGATTATCTCCGACGGCTACAACGGAACGCCGTCGGGCTTCGAAAATGTATGCGAAGACGAAAACAACCTGACCAAACCCTACGTACTGCATGCCGAGGCCAATGCAATCACCAAAGTAGCCGCTTCGTCCAACAGCAGCAAAGGCGCCACGATATACATCACCTCCTCGCCGTGTATCGAATGTGCCAAACTGATCATCCAGTCCGGCATACGGCGGGTAGTGTATTCCGAAAACTACCATACGGACGATGGCTGCCGTTTGCTCGAACGCGCGGGAATCAGCGTGGAATATATTGATATAACATAATAAAACTGAACGAATTGAAGAAAATGAGTAATAACAAGTCCTCCTTCTGGCTGCCCGTCCTTGTGGCTCTTAGCCTGCTGACGGGATTCTACTTCGGAAATTTCTACATGAAGAAGAATCTGCGCTTTCTGGGTAACAACAAACTTGAAACGATTCTCAACATCATCGACCTGCAATACGTGGACACGGTGGATATGGATAAACTGGTCGACAACACGGCAAACCACATTATCCGCGAGCTGGATCCACATTCCGTGCTGATTCCGCCGGAAGAACTGGTCCTCGTGGCCGACAAACTGGAAGGCTCGTTCAGCGGCATCGGCATCTCCTTCAATATGCTGTCGGACACCATCCTGGTGCTCAACGTCATTCACAAGGGACCTGCCGAGAAAGCCGGTATACTGCCATACGACCGCATCGTCACCGTCAACGACTCCGTCTACTTCGGAAAAGACGAGAACGAAATCAAGCAGATGCTGCGCGGAGAAAAAAACAGCAAGGTGAAACTGGGCATCAAGCGCGGCAACACACCCGAACTGCTCCATTTCGACGTCACGCGCGGCGACGTCCCCACCTACTCCATCAGCGCATCCAACAACCTGGGCAACGGCATCGGATACATCAAAATAGAAGATTTCGCCCGCACAACATACAATGAATTTATTACCTCCATCGCCAAACTCCGTAAAGACGGTTGCGAAAAGTTCGTCATCGACCTGCGCGGCAACAGCGGCGGCTACATGGAAGCCGCCATCCGCATGATCAACGAACTCATACCCGCCAACCAGCCGATCGTATACATGGAAGGCAAATCATTCCAGCGCAAAGAATTTCATTCCAACGGATCCGGCTCGTGCCAGGATGCACCGCTTGTCGTACTGGTGGACGAAGCCTCCGGCTCGGCAAGCGAAATCTTTGCCGGCGCAATCCAGGACAACGACCGCGGCCTGATCATCGGACGACGCACATTCGGCAAGGGCCTGGTGCAGGCAAAAATCGACCTGGAAGACGGCTCCGAACTGCGGCTGACCATCGCGCGATACTACACGCCCTCGGGACGCTGCATCCAGAAATACTACGAAATGGGACACTCCGACGAATACTACCGGGACATAGAACACCGCTTCCAGCACGGCGAATTCGACTCGGCCGACAGCATCAAAATGGACAACCTGCCCGAATACAAAACCGACGGCGGACGCACCGTCTACGGTGGCGGCGGCATCATGCCCGACATTTTTATCCCGCGCGATACGAGCAACATCACTTCGTACTACAGCGCCGTCATGCATTCGGGACTGTTCTATCAGTTTGTACTCGAATATTCCGACAGCCATCACCGGAAGTTATCCTCGTTCAAGACATACGAAGAACTGCATGCCTACCTGAAGACGCAGCCGCTGCTCACACTATTCACCGACTTTGCCGAAGAGAGGGGCATCAGGAAACGCCCGACGCTGATTCAGATCTCGGGCAAACTGATCGAAAACGCCCTGCATGCCTACATCGTTCGCAATTTCTTCGACAACAGTGAATTTTATGCGATTATCCTGTCGGACGACACGACGCTGCTCCGCGCCGTCCGGGAGATAAACAACGGCACGTGGAAACCCGTCACCCTTACCATAAGGAATAGTGCCTCACCGTTCAACCAACCGCTAATCGAAACGCGTGGATAACGGAACCGCCAAACGGCAACTGCGCCGTGAAGTGTCTTTGTGGAAGAAACATTATCAGGATGAAACGTTGCAGGAGTTTTCCGCGAAGATACATGCGCGCATCGAACGGTCGCCCCTGTTTCGCGACGCGGCACGCATCACCTGCTACCATGCCCTGCCGGGAGAAGTGCAAACATCCGCTTTTCTGGAAAAATGGTACGGACGAAAACAGATCTTCCTGCCCGCAGTCGATGGCGAACAGCTGAAATTCTATCCCTACCGGGGAAAAAACAACCTGAAAACCGGCGCATTCGGCATCATGGAACCTGCGGCGGACGAAGAAACATCAACCTGCAACATCGACCTCGCGATCATTCCCGGAATAGCCTTCGACCGCCGGCTGAACCGTCTCGGAAGAGGAAAAGGTTTCTACGACCGTTTTCTGGCGCCTTTCTGCAAACCTGTGATGGGGCTCTGCTTCCATTTCCAGCTCGTCGACGCGGTGCCGGTCGACGAACACGACCGCAAAATGACGCAGATCATCACCGAACGCGAAACGATCGGCTGAAGATTCCGGGCCAATTACTCTCCTCTACCGTATCACCAGCTCGCGGATGACGTGCATCCCTGCATATTCGTTGAGGCTTTTCGTCAACCGTTCGCGATTAAGCCACAACTCGTTGCGCAGGACGGACGAATTGACGGAAACGTAGAGCACATCATTTTTTACGTAGAGGTTCCGCGTAGCGTGCAGGGTTGCCTGTCCCACCACTTCGCCCCATGCCCGCACAATGCGTGCCTCCATCAGTTTCTGCCGCAACTGGGGATTCTCATCATAGAAACTCTGCAATAATTCACTGATATGTTTTGCGTACGACCGTTTCATTCCGTTTTTTCCAGTGGCGTCACTTCGCCGTGATCTACTTTATATAATGTATAGTCCTGCCCGATGGCCGACAAGATTCTGTCCAGATACTTGCGGTTTGTGTCGGTAATGAATATCTGCCCGAACTGCTCGCCGCTCACCAGCTGAATGATTTGTTCCACGCGTCCGGCGTCGAGCTTGTCAAAAATATCATCCAGCAGAAGAATGGGCTTCGTCCTTCCACGCGCAGCCAAAAAAGTGAACTGGGCCAATTTGAGGGCGACCAGATAGGTCTTGTTCTGTCCCTGTGAGCCGGTCTGGCGTATCAGATGGCCGTCCAGCATCATTTCCATGTCGTCTTTGTGGATACCCGCCAGCGTATGACCGACGATCCGTTCCTTTTCCCTGCCGGCGGCAAGCTTGTCGGCCAGACGGCAGGATACAAGCTGAGAAACGTATTGCAGTCCCACGGTTTCGGACGAACGGCATATAGCCCGGTAATACTCGTCGAACAGCGGGATAAATTCCCGGATCATCCGGTCGCGCTTTTCGTATATCGGCACGCCGTACGTCTCCATCTGCATCTCCAACACGTCGAACAGCGCATCGTCACAGCTTTGGTTGCGAAGCAGCTGATTCCGCTGCATCAGCGCTTTATTGTATTGAATCAGGGCATGCAGATATGTCTTGTCGTGCTGCGAGATAATCAGGTCCATGAAGCGGCGGCGTTCTTCGCTGCCGCCTCTTATCAGGTCGGAATCGGAAGGCGAAACCATCACCAGCGGCAACAGTCCGATATGGTCGGACAGTTTGTCGTAGCTCTTCAGATTGCGCTTGAACAGTTTGCGCTGTCCGCGCCGCACGGAGCAGAAGACGGCTTCCGTGCTGTTCTCGAAATCATATTCACCCTGTAGCACACAAACGTCTTCGTCCCGGCGAATAATCAACAAGTCAGGCGTATGAACATGGCTTTTGCAGAACGAAAGAAAATAAATCGCATCCAGCAGATTCGTTTTCCCCATCCCGTTGTTGCCGAAAAAACAGTTCATTTTGGACGAACATGCAATATCGGCCTGAATGATGTTTTTATAGTTTAATATCGTTATTTTATTAAGTATCATCTATTTATTCGAAAAAATGAAAATATGTGCATCATCCGAATGACAATACAAAAGTAAAAAATATAGATTGAATATTCGATTATTTCCATAAAAAAACTAATTTTGCGCTCTGAAATTGAATAACAGGATATACGAAACAAAATTAGTAAGGACAATCATGGCACAGAAAAAACAGGAAAAAGAGAAAGAATTGGAAGTAGGCGCAATACTTTCGCGTTCGGAACAATTTATTGAAAAAAACAAGAAACTCCTCAGCTATGGCATCATAGGTGTGGCGGCCGTCATCGGACTGATCATGGCATACCATTATGGTTATGCCATGCCGCACAACGAGAGAGCCAAGATCGCCATTTTCAGGGGTGAACAGTTCTTCGAAAGAGATTCCTTCTCCCTCGCGCTGAACGGGAACGGAATCGATTTCGAAGGCTTCGAAGCCATCGCCGACCAGTATGGCAGTACGAAAACAGGCAATCTGGCCAAAGCGTATACCGGCATCTGCTACTACAAACTGGGCGATCCGCAAACGGCCATCAAATGGCTCAAATCATACAAAGGCAGCGACCACCAGATTGCTCCCGCAATGACGGGGCTGATCGGCGACTGCTATGTGAGCACAGGCGAGACGAAGGAAGCCATCGGCTATTTCGAAAAAGCCGCAGCCAAAGCCGACAACGACCTCCTCAGCCCGGTATACCTGAAAAAAGCAGGTATCGCCTACGAAAGCCTGAACCAGTATAAGGAAGCCATCAAGGTGTATACGACAATCAGGGAAAAATACAACCGTTCAACCGAAGCCATGGATATAGACCGGTATATCACGCGCGCGGAAATCCTTGCCAAACAACAATAAACAATGGCAACTGCATATCAGAACCTGTCGAGCTACGATTTCAACAGCGTGCCGGATGCTTCCGCCATGCGCATAGGAATCATGGTGTCGGAATGGAACGGAGACGTGACGGAAAAACTGCTCGAAGGCGCATGCAATACGCTGGAAAAACATGGCGTAAAGCCCGGAAACATATACGTCGAACGCGTGCCGGGCAGCTTCGAACTGAATTTCGGCGCGCGGATGATGGCGGAACATCTTCAGATCGACGCCGTGATTGTGCTGGGATGCATCGTCAAAGGCGATACGCCTCATTTCGACTACGTTTGCGAAGCCGTGACACAAGGCCTCACCGAACTGAATCTGCGCTACAACATTCCGTTCATATTCGGCATTTTAACAACCAACAATCTGAAGCAGGCCGAAGAACGGTGCGGCGGAATCTACGGCAATAAAGGAGACGAAACTGCCATCGCAGCAATAAAAATGATTGATTATGCTTGCAGAATAAAAAAATAGTCGTATCTTTGCATCGCATTTTCGAAAAGGGCAGATACCAGAGTGGCCAAATGGGGCTGACTGTAACTCAGCTGGCTTACGCCTACGGTGGTTCGAATCCATCTCTGCCCACAAAATCAATCGAGCACAATCTCCCGGTTGATTAAATGCGGAAGTAGCTCAGTCGATAGAGCATTAGCCTTCCAAGCTGAGGGTCGCGGGTTTGAGCCCCGTCTTCCGCTCAAAGATCAATCATCTGAAAATAAATATTTTCGGATGATTTTTTTGTTTAGAAAAAAAACGAAGAAGAGAGTACATGCCGGACAAACTTTGCCAAAGCCTTCGGACAAAGACTCATCCGCGACAACGGCAACATCCTCCATTACCGCCTGAGCGAGAGCGCCAACCGGAACCCGATGCACGAAAACATCCTGCTCGGCAGCCGCCGCGATTTCCGGCCTTCGGCTACCTGCCTTTGAATTATTTTTTATCTCCATACACGAAATCTCATATTAATTACATATCTTTGCAGCCTCTTATCTTATTACAGTAAAACAGTTGAAAACATTTGAAGAATTAGGAGTTGCCGCACCACTGTTGCGAGCAATCCGTGAAATGGGTTACGAAGTCCCCATGCCGGTTCAGGAGGAAGTGATTCCTCTTCTGCTCGGAAACGACAACGACGTAATCGCCCTCGCACAGACAGGAACAGGCAAGACAGCCGCTTATGGCCTGCCCGTCCTGCAAAAAATAGACCCGGCACAGCGACATCCACAAGCGCTGATACTCTGTCCGACGCGCGAACTCTGCCTGCAAATCGCCGGCGACCTGAACGAATATTCCAAGTACATGGACGACCTGAAAGTGCTGCCCGTCTACGGCGGTTCGAGCATCGAGAGCCAGATCAAGACGCTGCGCAAAGGCGTACACGTCGTCGTCGCCACACCTGGACGGCTGCTCGACCTGATGGGACGCAAGACGGTCGATCTGGGCGAAATCAAAAACGTCATCCTCGACGAAGCCGACGAAATGCTGAACATGGGCTTCTCCGACAGCATCAATGCCATACTGGCCGAAGTGCCGCCGGCGCGCAACATGCTGCTTTTCTCGGCAACCATGCCGCAGGAAATCGCCCGCATCACCAAACAGTATATGCACGACCCGAAGGAAATCGTCATCGGACGCAAAAACGAAGGAAACGAAAACATCCGCCACATTTACTACATGGTACATGCACGCGACAAATATTTGGCCCTCAAACGACTTGTAGACTATTACCCGAACGTATACGGCATCGTCTTCTGCCGCACCCGCAAAGAAACGCAGGAAATTGCCGACAAACTGATACAGGACGGATACAACGCCGATTCGCTGCACGGCGAACTCAGCCAGGCACAACGTGACTACGTGATGCAGAAGTTCCGCATCCGCAACCTGCAACTGCTGGTGGCTACCGACGTGGCGGCGCGCGGACTGGACGTCGATGACCTGACGCACATCTTTCACTACGGCCTGCCCGACGAAATCGAATCCTATACCCACCGCAGCGGACGCACCGGACGCGCCGGAAAAACGGGTATTTCCATCGCGATCTGTCACATCAAGGAAAAGAAAAAAATACGCGAGATAGGCAAAGTCATCGCCAAGACATTCGAAAAAGGTACGCTCCCGACCGGAAAATCCATCTGCGAAAAGCAACTGTTCAACCTTGTGGATCAGATTGAAAAAGTCAAAGTCAACGAAGAAGAAATTGCATCTCTGATGCCGTCCGTGCTCCGCAAACTGGAATGGCTGGAAAAGGAAGACATTATCAAACGGCTGATATCGATGGAATTTAACCGGATGCTTGATTACTACCGCGACGCGGACGAAATTGAAATTGTGGACGACACCGACCGACGCAAGACCGACGCGAAGGAAACGCGCAAGGAACGCGACAATCGCCGGACTTACAAGGCCGAAGACGGCTACACACGCTTTTCGCTGAATTTCGGCAAGGCGGACGGGCTGTATCCCCAGCAGCTGATCGAACTGGTGAACCGCTGCGTGCCGGGCAAAGTACCCATCGGACGGATCGACCTGCGCGATAACTCTTCGTTCTTCGAAGTGGAAAAAAGCTTCGCACAGCGCGTGATGGACCGCATGAACAGCTACGAAGTCGACGGACGTCCCATCGCCGTCGAACCGGCGCAGGACAGGTTCGAAGGGAAGAGTTTCCGAAACACCGGCGGCAGTTCATCGAAAAAACGTCCGGCAGAACGCCCCGACAGACGCGACAGCCGCAGCGACAAACCCTGGCGAAAAGCAGCAGCCGGACGTAAAAAAAGATGGGACGGCTGAATAACTCCTCCGGCATGTATACTTCACGCGGTCTAAAAATTGCGAGTTTAACTATGAACTATGACCGGATTCATCGTTCATAGTTCATCGTTCATCGTTCACAAAACCATGCTGCGCACAGTATAAAAAGATTACATCCGTTGCCGGTACCCCATTCACTCATTTACTCACTCCACATCCATGCCCGTTGCCCGCCCCGTCGAACTGCTTTCGCCCGCCAGAGATCTGACTTGTGGCATGGAAGCCGTCCGTCATGGCGCGGATGCCGTATATATCGGTGCACCACGCTTCAGCGCGCGTGCAGCGGCGGGAAATACGATCGACGACATCCGTCGGCTGTGCGATTTTGCACATCCGTTTAACGTGCGCATATACGTGGCGCTGAACACGATTCTGAACGACGACGAACTTACGGAAGCCGAGCGAATGATACACCGGCTCTACGACGCGGGCGCGGATGCCCTGATCGTTCAGGACATGGGCATCACGCGGCTCGACCTGCCGCCCCTGCCGCTGCATGCCAGCACGCAGACCGACAACACGACGGCCGAAAAGGTGCGTTTCCTGCACGAAGCCGGATTCACACGGGTGATACTGGCGCGCGAACTGACGCTGGAAGAAACGGCGGACATCCGCCGTCAGACGTCCGTCGAACTGGAAGCGTTCGTGCACGGCGCGCTGTGCACCGGTTACAGCGGACGCTGCTACCTGAGCGCCGCACTGAGCGGACGGAGCGCCAACCGCGGCGAATGTGCACAGCTTTGCCGCCTGCCCTACACGCTCACGGATGCCGACGGCCTGACGGTCGTCGACGGCAGGCATCTGCTTTCGCTCAGGGATCTGAACCGTTCGGACGAGCTGGAAGCCATGATGCAGGCCGGCATCTCATCGTTCAAAATAGAAGGACGGCTGAAAGACGTCCGGTACGTGAAGAATATCACCGCTTTTTACCGTAAAAAACTGGACATCCTGTTCGCGCGCAACCACACCTTTTACCGTGCGTCGGCAGGGACATCGTCGTATACCTTCGAACCGCAGGCCGAAAAGAGCTTCAACCGCGGATTTACTTCCTACTATCTGCATGGCCGCATTCCGGACGTCACTTCGTTCGAAACACCCAAATCAATCGGCGAGCCTCTCGGAAAAGTAACGGCGATCAAAGATAATTACTTCACGCTGGCGACGGAAAAAACTGTACACAACGGTGACGGTTTTATTTTCAGAAACAGCCGCGGTGTGTGGGAAGGCGTGCGTGCCAACCGCGTCGAAGGCAATCGCATCTTCCTGACGAACAGGCCTGCGCTCCGTCTGCACACGATGGTTTACCGCAATTTCGACAAGGCGTTCGAAGACCTTCTGTCGAAGCCTTCGGCCGAGCGCAGACTGGCGGTGAGCATGGTGTTGCGCGACGCGTATTTCGGCCTGACGCTCTCGGTGACGGACGAGACGGGTGCCGGTGTCGTCGTCGTCCGGGCGTTCGAAAAAATGCCTGCCCGCATCCATCCGCTCGAAAACATACGCGCCCAACTGTCGAAACTGGGAAATACGCCGTTCAGTGCGGAGGCGATCGCCGTCGAAACGGACGGAGAGTGGTTCATTCCCTCCTCGCTGCTGACGGAGATGCGGCGCGAAGCTGTCGACGGGCTGCTCCGGGTCAAGCGGATCCGCTACCGACGGATGCCGCCTGCAAGGGGCAATCCGGCAGTCCCTTACCCCGTACGCCATACGGACCATACGGCAAACGTATGCAATGCGGAAGCGATGGCTTTTTATCGCGGGCACGGCGTCGAAACCGTCGCGCCGGCGTGCGACGTGCCGCCATACGGCGCGCCACTGATGTATGCCCGGCACTGCGTGCGCTACAGCATGGGATGGTGTCCGCTGCATCACAACCGGCGGTCGCCTCACCGGGAGCCGTTCTATCTGGTGCATGGACGCATGAGGCTGCGTCTGCAGTTCGACTGCGTGGCCTGCATGATGCGGGTGTATGCGGAGTGAAGTGTAGGGCATCTCTGTATTTTGTCCGCAGATGAAAAAGAATATGGTTGAGAAAAAATGTCTGTGAATTACAAGACATGCGAAATAAACGGGATAATCGCTGAATGAAGACGTAATTCAAATATTTTTCCCGGATTAAACGCAATAATGTCAGTATATTTCAGGACAAAGCCGTCCCGCACGGGCTAATTTTTTTTCGTCTTCTTGCGTGAAATAAAAAAAATCCCTATATTCGTTGCCCGATAGGGATGCTGTTTGCAGCAGGGGAAATCAAACCGGTAAATGAGTTCGTATATATTGTTTAATTACTAAAAATAAGAATTTTATGAAATCAAAATTAATCATCAATGCCATTTGTGCAATTGTTTTTTCGTTTTTGTTTGTGAGCGCCGATAAAAGTAATATCGGCATATTTGAAGGTTCCGGCGACGTGGGCGATCCGAAGTTGAAGGGAACCGTGATCTACGATGCATCGACCGAAATGTATACGCTTACCGGAGCGGGTAAAAACATTTGGGCGGAAAGCGACGAGTTTTTTTATGCATGGCAAAAGGCGGCAGGCAACTTTTCTCTTTCCGCGAAGATCGCGTTCAAGGATAAAGGTGTAAATGCACATCGCAAGGCGGGCATCATGATTCGCGAATCACTTACGGGCGAGTCGCGGTATGTCGACATCGCCGTACATGGCGACGGACTGACGTCGCTCCAGTATCGTTCCGAGACGGGTAAAGAAACGAAAGAAATCGTCGGACTGCCCAACAGCGATTACATTCATCTGGAGCGCATCGGGAATAAAATCATGATGAAGACGGCTACGGGCAAAAATCCGAAAGACGTTACGGGTGAAATCGAATTGAACCTGCCGCTGTCGTGCCATGTCGGGCTGTACGTCTGTTCGCACGAGGACGACGCACGCGAAACGGCTCAGTTCACCAATGTAAAATTCAATCAGTTGCAAAGCAATATCACCAGTTTTCTCGAGATTGTCGATGTGACGACGGGCGAACGTACGGTACTGAAAGAATTTCCTTACCAGATCGAAGCGGCCAACTGGACACCGGACGGCAAGTGGCTCATCTACAACAGCGGCGGTCTGCTGTATAAAATTTCGCCCTCGTCACCCGGCGAACTGATACAGATCAATACGGGTTTTGCCAACCGCTGCAACAACGACCACGTGCTCACGTCAGACGGAAAAATGCTGGCCATCAGCCACAATACAAAAGAAGACCGTAAATCGCGCGCATACACCGTTCCCGTCGAAGGCGGTACGCCGCGGCTGATCACGCCCCTGGCGCCAAGTTATCTCCACGGCTGGAGTCCGGACAGCAAATATCTCACCTACTGTGCCGAACGAAACGGCAATTTCGACATCTACGCCATCCCCGCCGAAGGAGGTGAAGAAATTCGCCTGACGACGGTCGAAAGCCTGGACGACGGCCCCGAATATTCGCCTTCGGGAGAACATATCTGGTTCAATTCGGCGCGAAGCGGACTGATGCAGGTCTGGCGCATGAAAGCCGACGGCTCGGAACAGACGCAGATGACGTTCGACGAAAACAGCAACGCGTGGTTTCCGCACGTCTCGCCCGACGGCAAACAGGTGGTTTACATCACATACAGAAAAGGCGACCTGGAGCCCGAACAGCATCTGGCGAACAAGAACGTGGAACTCCGTCTGATGCCTGCCACGGGAGGCGAATTCAGGACGATCGTCAAACTGTTCGGCGGACAGGGAACCGTCAACGTCGGTTCGTGGGCGCCCGACAGCAAGCGGCTGGCATTTGTCAGTTACAGGCTTAATCAGTAGTTACACTTCCGGTATTCGAAATCAGAGGTACGGCGAACCGGTTATTCGCCCCCCCCGGCAGGTGTCGGGTGCGGGAAAAGACGTATCTTTGCGGAAAAAAAGAAATGATGCATCCCGCTCTTTTTCTGATACCCGTGACGCTGGGCGATACCGAACACAGGAATGTATTGCCGGCCTACAATCTCGACATAATACGCGGGATACGCTATTTTGTAGTGGAAAACGTACGTTCGGCGCGGCGTTTCCTGAAGAAGGCGGATCCTTCGGTCGTGATCGACGAGCTGACATTTTTCGAACTGAACAGGCATACTTCGCCCGCGTCGCTCTCCGGTTTTCTGGAGCCGCTGGCGCGCGGCGAATCCGTCGGAGTCCTGTCGGAAGCGGGCTGTCCGGCCGTGGCCGACCCCGGCGCCGACGTGGTGGCCATTGCGCAGCGGAAACGCTACCGCGTGGTGCCGCTGGTGGGGCCTTCATCCATTCTGATGGCGCTGATGGCCTCCGGGTTCAACGGCCAGCATTTCGCTTTTCACGGTTACCTGCCGGTCGACGCGCCGGCGCGGGCGGAGCGGATCAGGGCGCTGGAGTCGCGCGTCTATTCGGAAAACGAAACGCAGATTTTTATCGAAACGCCTTACCGAAACAATAAACTGATGGCCGACTTCGTGCGTATATGCCGGCCGGCGACGAAGTTGTGTGTAGCGTCTGCCATCACGTGCGAAGGCGAATGGATACGTACCCTTGCGGTGAAGGACTGGACGGGAGGCATGCCGGAGCTGGACCGAAAGCCGACGATTTTTCTGATATACAAACAGGATGATTATGAAACAATATGAAGCACACGAAACGGCCGTCATCGACGACGGCTGTACGATAGGAGAAGGGACGCGGATATGGCATTTCTCGCATATCATGGCGGGATGCAGAATCGGCCGGGGGTGTACCATCGGGCAGAATGTCGTGATTTCGCCGGGCGTCGTGCTGGGCAACTGGGTGAAGGTGCAGAACAACGTGTCGGTATATACCGGCGTGACGTGCGGCGACCATGTGTTTCTGGGGCCGGGCTGCGTGTTTACGAACGTGACCCGTCCGCGCAGTGCGGTGTCGCGCAAGCATCAGTTCGTGCCAACCCGCGTGGAGCGGGGAGCGACCGTCGGCGCCAATGCCACGATTGTCTGCGGACACAGCATCGGCGCGTATGCGATGGTTGGTGCGGGTGCGGTCGTCACGAAAGACGTGCTGCCTTATGCGCTGGTGGTCGGCAATCCCGCGAGGCAGACGGGATGGGTGAGCGAGTATGGCCACCGCCTTGATTTTGACGGCGGCGGGATGGCGGTCTGTCCCGAAGGGGATGCGGTGTATCGTCTGCAGGACGGAAGGGTGGAGAGAGTCGGGATCTGAACGTCATGAACGATGAACGATGAACGATGAACGATGAACTGTGAACGATGAACTGTGAACTGTGAACGGCAGAGTGGTGAACAGGCCGCCGCCCTTCCCGTTTCCGGTTCAAAAAAAAAACACCGTGCCGGGTGCAGTTTCAATAGCCTCATTCACCGTTCACAGTTCATTCATCGTTCATCGTTCATAGTTAATGACGTTCATAGTTAATGACGTTCACCGTTAAAAAGAAAACGCCGGCACGGAGAATACAGAATTCTTCCGTGCCGGCCGTTTGGTTTTCGTCCGGAACCGGACGGCTATCCGTTGATCTTTTTCATGTGTACGATGAGTTCCAGTACTTTATTGGAATATCCCCATTCATTGTCGTACCACGAAACGACTTTCACGAACGTGTCCGTCAGGGCGATTCCCGCTTTGGCGTCGAAGATGGACGTGCGTGCATCGCCGATGAAGTCGGACGACACCACGTCATCTTCGGTATATCCGAGGATTCCCTGCAGTTCGCCTTCGGCCGCTTCTTTCATTGCCGCCTTAATATCTTCGTAAGAAGCCGGTCCGGCGAGATTCACCGTCAGGTCGACAACGGAAACGTCCAGCGTCGGGACGCGGAACGACATGCCCGTCAGCTTACCGTTCAGCGACGGAATCACTTTGCCCACGGCCTTGGCGGCGCCCGTAGAGGAGGGAATTATATTTCCCGATGCCGCGCGGCCGCCGCGCCAGTCTTTCACCGAAGGACCGTCGACGGTCTTCTGCGTAGCCGTCGTGGAATGAATCGTGCTCATCAGACCGTCGAGGATGCCGAATTTGTCGTTCAGCACTTTTGCAATGGGAGCAAGACAGTTCGTCGTGCACGATGCGTTGGAAACGAACTTCGTGCCCTTCACGTATGCGTCGAGATTCACGCCGCAGACAAACATGGGGGTGTCGTCTTTCGACGGCGCCGACATGACTACATATTTGGCGCCTGCATCGATATGTCCCTGTGCCTTGTCTTTCGAAAGGAACAGACCGGTCGATTCCACCACATATTCGGCGCCGATTGCGCCCCAGTTCAGACTGGCGGGATCCTTTTCCGCCGTGACGCGGATCGCATTGCCGTTCACAACCAGACTGCCGTTTTCGATGGCTACCGATCCGTCGAACCGACCGTGAATCGTGTCGTATTTCAACATGTATGCCATGTAATCCACACTGATCAGGTCGTTGATGCCTACCACCTGAATGTCGTTTCTCTCCTGGGCTGCACGGAAAACCAGGCGTCCGATACGGCCAAAGCCGTTAATACCTACTTTAATCATTTTTGATCGTCATTTAAAATTATAAATATGAATGTTATGCAAAAAAAAAATCACATCCGGCAGCCGCAGGGCGTCGCGCAGGAGGCAAACGCCAAAACCAGTATCAGGCATGCAGCCGTAAAATACAAATATCGCTTCATCATTAATTCCTGTTTCAACCGGGTGCAAATTTAGCCTGTTTTTCCATAGAAACAGCCGTCGGAAGAAGAAAAAGTATGTTTCATAACATAATTTAATACTGCGCATTTCCCGTCCGGAAAAGAACGGCGGCGCGAAGCGGTCGTTTCATCCGCAGATCCCGATATTCATGCGGTTCGAAAAGGCGGGAAAAATTCAGGTGCGTGCGCGGGATACTCCGCGCGGTTTTGTTTTTTTCTTTTATTCAAACACGGAGGACACGGGGCGCACAGGGAAAACGGATGCGGAAAACATTCCTGCGTGCCGCGCGGACGGAAAGATAAATCTTCCCTGTGTGCGCCGTGTTGAAAATAGACGGATATGCCGACGCAGACTCGAGCCGGCGCAACGGAAACGCGCGTTGGCGCGACGGAAACGCGCGTTGGCGCGACGGAAACACGCGTTGGCGCGACGGAAACACGCGTTGGCGCGACGGAAACTCGCGTTGGCGCGACGGAAACACGCGTTGGCGCGACGGAAACGCGCGTTGGCGCGACGGAAACGCGCGTTGGCGCAACGGAAACGCGCGTTGGCGCGACGGAAACGCGCGTTTGCGCGACGGAAACGCGCGTTGGCGCGACGGAAACGCGCGTTGGCGCGACGGAAACACGCGTTGGCGCGACGGAAACGCGCGGTGGCGCGACGGAAACGCGCGTTGGCGAGACGGAAACGCGCGTTGGCGCGACGGAAACGCGCGTCGGCGCGACGGAAACGCGCGTTGGCGCGTCG
>JAIRYD010000075.1 GCA_031267935.1 Tannerella sp. | reverse complement strand
TCCGTTTTCAGAAAGGTACGGCATCTTCCTCCTCCGGCATAAACGGCGGCGGCACGGGCTGCTGCTGTTCGGCGCGTCCCTTGATGGTACGCGACGCAAATTCACGGACGGGCTGTTCGTCGTCGAGGTTCATAAACTTGGCGAATTCGCTCCTGAAGCGCAGCAAAATATCGCCCGTCGCGCCGTTGCGGTGCTTGGCCACAATGATTTCGGCCATGCCGATCAGCGAGTTGCCTTTGTCGTCTTCAAATATTTTGTAGTATTCGGGGCGATGGATGAAGCATACCATGTCCGCATCCTGTTCGATTGCACCCGATTCGCGCAGGTCGGCCAGTTGCGGACGTTTGCCTTCGCCCTTCTGCCCGGCCTGGTTCACGCGGCTGTCTATGTTGCGGTTCAGCTGCGAAAGGGCGATGATGGGGATGTTCAGTTCCTTGGCCAATCCCTTTAGCGAGCGCGAGATGATGCTCACTTCCTGTTCGCGGCTGCCGAAATACATGCCGCTGGCGTTCATCAGTTGCAGGTAGTCGATGAGGATGCACTGCACGCCATGTTCGCGCACCAGTCGCCGCGCTTTCGTGCGCAGTTCGAATATCGAGAGGCTGGGCGTATCGTCCACGTATATACGGGCGTCGTACAGGTCCTTGATCTTGAAGTCGAGTCGTTCCCATTCGTAGCTGTCCAGCTGGCCGTTCCTGATTTTCGTGGCGGGTATCTCGGTCACGTTCACAATCAGACGGTTCACGAGCTGCACGTTGCTCATTTCGAGCGAAAACATGGCTACGGGTATCTTGAAGTCCACGGCCATGTTTTTGGCCATGGACAGGACGAAAGCCGTTTTGCCCATTGCGGGACGGGCGGCGATGATGATCAGGTCGGAATTTTGCCAGCCCGAAGTGATCTTGTCCAGTTCCGCGAAACCGCTGTTCAGGCCGCTCAGTCCTTCGCCCTTACGGGCGTATGCTTTCTGTATAAGATCGATAGACTGCTTGATGATCGGATTGATCTGGATGGCTTCGTTCTTGATATTTCGCTGCGAGATCCTGAACAGTTCGCCTTCCGCTTCCTGCATCAGTTCCTCGACGTCGATCGTTTCGTCAAACGCTTTGCCCTGTATCTGCCCCGTATACCGTATCAGTTCTCTTGCAAGAAATTTCTGGGCGATGATGCGGGCGTGGTATTCCAGATGCGCCGTGCTGGCCACCTTTCCCGTGAGTTGCGAGATGTAGAACGGTCCCCCGACCGTTTCCAGCTCGCCGTTTTTGCGCAACTGCTCCACCACGGTAAGCATGTCTATCGGCATCTGACCGACGGCCAGGTCGACGATCGCCTGATATATCAGTTCGTGTATCTTTTCGTAAAACGATTCGGGTTTGAGTATTTCGCTCACGACGAAATAGGCGTCCTTTTCGAGCATGATCGCACCCAGCACCGCCTCTTCCAGTTCACGAGCCTGAGGAGGCAGCAGTCCTGCGTCCGAAACATGCACATGTACGACAGCGGGCGATTTCCGGCCGGTATTTCTTGTTTGTCTTTCTGCCATAATTCAATTCCATTTATTGGGGGAAGCAAAAGTAGTTATTTGCGGACAGTCCCCGCGTCCGTAAACGGAAAACTTATCAACGACATATTAACCGTGCCGCGCGTGTCAGTTGAAAAATTCGTCCAGCCCGGAAGGACGCCTGACGGGCGCCGTTTCGCTGCCCGACGATCCGCAGATGTCGACATATTCTTCGGACATGTCGAATTTCTCCGTCTCCTGATAGCCCAGCGTCTTGTCGGCATATACTTTCTGCATGAACATGGCATAGATGGGCAAAGCCATGCTTGCACCCTGTCCTTCGGCCATCCGGTCGAAATGTATGGAGGGGTCTTCGCCGCCGACCCAGCATCCTGCGACGAGGCTGGGTGTGAATCCCATGAACCAGCCGTCGGCATTCTCCTGCGTCGTGCCCGTTTTTCCGCCCATCGGCGCCTTGATGCCATAACGGTAGCGGATACGGGAACCCGTTCCGCCGTCGATGACGCCGCGCATCATATACAGCATCTTGCAGGTCGCGTCTTCCGTCAGGACTTCGTTCGTGGCGGGGGTAAACGTGGCGACCGGGTTGCCGTATGAATCCTCGATGCGCGTGACGTACAGAGGTTCGATACGTATGCCCTTGTTCGTAAATACGGTATATGCGCTCACCATCTCGCTCACGGAAATGTCGGGCGTCCCGAGGCATATCGCCACGACCGGATCGATAAAGCCTTTCAGCCCGTAGGAACGCAGCATGCGCACCAGCGTGTAGGGTGAAAGATGTTTCATCAGATAGGCCGTCACCCAGTTGGACGACTGCTGCAAGCCCCACTCGATGGTGACTTCTTCGCCGACCCGGCGGGGATTCGAGTTCTTCGGCGCCCAGACGTCGCCGCTTTCACTGACCAGTTCCTGCGGGACATGCAACATCTTGTCGCAGGGACTGAAGCCTTCGATCATGGCCAGCGAATAGAGGAACGGTTTCATGGTCGAACCTATCTGGCGGCGGCCTGTCGTCGCCATGTCGTATTTGAAATAGTTATAGTCAATCCCGCCGACGTAGGCCTTGACATGTCCCGTGCGCGAATCCATGGCCATGAATCCCGTCCGCAGGAAACTTTTGCAGTAACGAATGGAATCCGTCGGCGTCATGACGGTGTCAATCATGCCGTTCCAGCTGAACACCTGCATCTCGACGGGGGTATCGAACGCCTTGTCGATTTCGGCTTCGCTCCGGCCCGCATTTTTCAACGCCCGGTAACGGTCGCTCTGACGGATTGCGCGCGCCATGATATTCCGTATGTTCTCGTCGGATTCCGTGCTGGCGAACGGCGCTTTCGCGCGGCCCAGTTTTTCCCGGGCGAACGTGGGCTGCAACGTGCCCTTCATGTGTTCCGTGACCACCTCTTCGGCATACTGCTGCATGTGCGAATCGATAGTCGTATAAATCTTCAGTCCGTCGGTATATAAATTGTATGCGTCGCCGTTCGATTTGCGGTTTTTGTTACACCATCCGTACAGCGGATTTTCGGCCCATGCCAGCGAATCGTCGGAGAATTTCTGCGCCTGCCAGGAGGCATAGTCGCTTCTGACGGGTTTTTTTGCCGTCAGCGTCAGACGAAGATATTCGCGGAAGTAGGGCGCCGGACCGTCCCGGTGGTCCAGCCGCGTGAAGTTGACCGTCAGCGGAAGTTGCCGGAGCGAATCGTATGCCGCCGCGGTCAGATATCCGACTTCTTTCATTTGTTTGAGTACCAGATTGCGGCGTTCGGATGTACGCTGGCCGTAGCGCACGGGATTGTACCAGGACGGATTTTTGCACATGCCCACCAGCGTGGCTGCTTCTTCGATTTTCAGCCCGGCGGGCGTCGTCCCGAAATATACGTGTGATGCCGACTGGATGCCGACGGCATTGTAAAGGAAGTCGAACTTGTTCAGATACAGGTTAATGATTTCTTCTTTCGTATAATAGCGTTCGAGGCGCACGGCGATGACCCATTCGATGGGTTTCTGCAGCAGCCGCTCCAGCAACGTTTCCACGTGAGGTGAATACAGCTGCTTGGCCAACTGTTGCGTAATGGTGCTGCCACCGCCGCCGCTCCGCTGCCACAAAAGGCCGCGTTTCACGATGGCGCGAAACAGTCCTTTGACATCGATGCCGCTGTGTTTCGTGAAACGTTTGTCTTCGACGGCGATGAGCGCCTTGACCAGGTCGGGCGACAGATCGCTGTAGCTTACATAGATACGATTGTCTTTGCCGTGGGCATAATGTCCGATCACCCTGCCGTCCGACGAAACGATTTGCGTCGCATATTTGTCTATCGGATTTTCGATCTGTTCGATGGGCGGAACGTAGCCTATCGCCCCCGTCGAAATGGCTGCAAATATGCACACAACGGCAATAATGCCTAAAAAGAAACATGCCCAGATCGCATGAATGATATATAGTCGACATTTGAGGGGAAAACGATGACGTATCTTCGTCTCAAAATATTTCACGTGATTCGACTTGTCCATAAAATGAAATCTCTACGTGGTTGTTTGATATGCCGCGTCGTCGTCCGCATCTTCTTCTTCTTCGTTTTCGCGCGGCGCTTCCTTGACAAAAAATGCGCTCAGTTCATACAATCCGTACAGGGGCAGAAAGACGACGGACAGCGTGAACGGATCGCCGCTGGGAGTAATGAAAGCCGCAGCAATCAGCAATCCGACAATCGCATAGCGTCTGT
Organism: Tannerella sp.; assembly: GCA_031267935.1. Taxonomy (GTDB): domain Bacteria; phylum Bacteroidota; class Bacteroidia; order Bacteroidales; family Tannerellaceae; genus Tannerella. Next base: position 9,773 of record JAIRYD010000075.1, on the reverse strand, counting down.
ATTTACGGAAGAACGAGCGATTGACCATCCCGATCTGCGACAGGAGCCACGACACCAGCGGCATCTCGAAAACAATCCCCATAATGAATATCATCATCAGGAAGTTATCCATATATGATTCGAGCGAGACCTGCGAGGTGATCGCATCACTCAGGTTATACGTACCCAAAAAGCGCAGCGTCATCGGGAATACGAGGAGATATCCGACCAGGCATCCGATGAAGAACATGATGGTGCCGAAAAAAAACACCCAGCGCACGCTTCTTTTTTCATGATCGTAGAGCGCGGGACGGACGAATTTCCATATCTCATACATCAAATAGGGAAACGTCAGTACGACCGCCAGCCAGAACGACGACGACATGTGCGTGAAAAACGGTGTGGCCAGTTTGACCTGCACAATCGAAATCACGAAAGTGTCGTCGCAAAAATCCGGCAAAAACGGCAAGCTGACAGCTATTTTGCACATCCACTGATACACAATGAAATCGGACGAACACGGAGCCATTATCACATGGTCAAACAAATAACGCATGGAGATAAAACCTCCGATAGCGAATACCAGAAGTGCAGAAATACAGCGAAATAGCGTCCAGCGAAGTTCTTCCAGGTGATCCCAGAAGGACATTTCATCTTGTGACTGCGGCATTTTGGTTACTTGCGGCTTTCGGAATCGTCTTCTAACTTGATGTCGTCTTCAATGCCTTTTACACCTTCCTTGAAATTTTTTACTCCCTTGCCGATTCCTTTCATCAGTTCGGGAATTTTCTTTCCGCCGAAGAGTAACAGAATGATAATCGCAATGATAATGATTTCGCTTGTACCTAAATTTCCTAAAAACAATAAATGATTCATACTATTCAGATTAAAATAAACTTAAATATTCAGGTGCAAAGATACGATTTGAATTTGATACAATCCTATTTTTTTAGTAAATTTATTACTTTTGCACCGACAAAAAATAAAACGAGTATTGAATGAAAGCGTATGTATTCCCCGGACAAGGGGCACAATTTACTGGAATGGGCAAGGATTTGTATGAGCAAAACCCTTTAGCCAAAGAACTTTTCGAGCAGGCGAACGACATTTTGGCGTTTCGCATCACCGACGTGATGTTTGCCGGCAGCGACAGCGATCTGAAACAGACGAAGGTCACGCAGCCTGCCGTTTTCCTGCATTCGGTCATTATGGCCGGGACGTCGGGAGACGGTTTTGCTCCCGACATGGTGGCGGGCCATTCGCTGGGCGAATTTTCGGCGCTGGTGGCAGCCGGGGCGCTTTCGTTTGAAGAGGGCCTGCTGCTGGTTTTCAAACGCGCCAACGCCATGCAAAAGGCATGCGAGGCTGTGCCGTCGACGATGGCGGCCGTACTGGCCGTGCCGGACGAAACGGTAGAACGGGTCTGCGCGGAGATCACGGACGACCTCGTGGTCTGCGCCAATTATAACTGCCCGGGGCAGATCGTGATTTCGGGCACGGAGACCGGCGTAAGCAAGGCCTGCGAACAGTTGCTTGCGGCGGGCGCCAGACGCGCCGTCAGGCTGAGCGTCGGCGGCGCGTTCCACTCGCCGCTCATGGAGCCTGCGCGCGTCGAACTGGAGGATGCCATCCGTGCGGCCACGTTCGGCGAGCCGGTCTGTCCGGTATATCAGAACGTGAATGCGCAGGCGGAAACGTCGCCCGACGCCATCCGCCTGAATCTGATTGCGCAACTCACCTCGCCCGTGCGGTGGACGCAAAGCGTGCGCCGGATGATTGCCGACGGCGCTACACATTTTATAGAATCGGGACCCGGCAACGTGTTGCAGGGGCTGGTGAAGAAGATTGACCCGAGTGTTCAAGTGGAAAGCCTGCGATAAATCATGAATCCGATATACGACCGCAATACGCTGGAATTTGTCACGGTGGCAAAGGAATTTTGCGCCCAGCTGGAAAGAATCCACGAGCACGATCTGTTTTCGTTCGTCAACAATACGACGAAAATACTGCCGCTACTCTACGTGAAGGCGACGCTGCTGCCCGAAATAGAGGAGCCTGAAGAAGCCGGCGCGGCAAGTTTTGTGACGGAGGAGGCGTGCGAGGCGTTGAGCGGACGCGTGTCCCGCCTGCTGGGCGAGTACGACCAGTATCTCGAAACGTTTCTGCCCGACATGCCGTACAGCGACGCCCCGATTATTGCATCCATATCGGGAAACATGGCCGATATATACCGTAATGTCGGCGACTTTATCGCGCTGTTCAGACAGGGCTACGAAGAAACGATGCTGATCGCGCTGTCGCAGTGCGCGGAGAATTTCCGGATCTACTGGGGGCAATCGCTCCTGAATGCACTGAAGGCGCTGCACGCCATTCGTTACAATGAAAATGTATGGCTGAAAAAAGAGAAATGAATTTCCAGCCGTCCATCACGAAGGAGGAGATTTCCTATCTGCCGGTCGAGACGTATCAGGGTCGCATTGTCGTGGTCGACGGGCCGGGAGCGGTCGGGGAGGCGGTTACGCGCCTGACGTCGGGCGGTCCCGTGGGTTTCGATACCGAGACGCGTCCGAACTTCACGAAGAGCCAGCATCACAAAATCGCGCTGGTGCAGCTGGCGCTGGGCGACACATGCTATCTGTTCCGCATCAACCGCCTGGGTAGTTTTCCGGCGCCGCTGGTCGATTTCATCAACGACGGCAGCGTGGTGAAAGTCGGCCTCTCGCTCCAGGACGATTTTCATGCCATACGCAAGCGTGTGGATATTGAACCGGCGGGCTTTGTCGATCTGCAGAAGATTGTTCCGTCGTTCGGCATTGCAGACATCAGCCTTCAAAAGATCTATGCGATCCTGTTCGGAAAGAAACTGTCGAAAAAGTCGCGCCTGAGCAACTGGGATGCCGAAACGCTGAGCGTAGCGCAGCAGCAGTACGCGGCGCTGGACGCATGGACATGCCTGCGGATTTATCAATTCCTGAAACTGTAGAAACGATGAGCAACGGTCTCTGCAAACTGTATCTTAAACCGCGGAAAGAGGAATCGCTGCTGCGGTTCCATCCGTGGATATTTTCGGGCGCGGTGGCGTCGGCAAGCGGGCGGGCGGAAGATGGCGACCTGGTCGAAGTGTATGATGCCGGCGGGCGTTTCATGGGCACGGGGCACTATCAGGCGGGAAGCATCACGGTGCGCATCCTGTCGTTCCGTCCGGCGACGATCGATCATTCGTTCTGGATGGAGCGTCTGGGCGCGGCCTACGGTGTGCGCCGTGCGCTCGGCCTGTGTGCGGACGACAACGATACGTTCCGCCTGGTATATGGCGAAGGTGACATGTTGCCGGGGCTGATTGTCGACGTTTACGGGTCGATGGCGGTCGTGCAGGCGCATTCGGTGGGCATGCACCGGTCGCGAATGGCTGTGGCGGCGGCGCTGAAGGAGACGCTGGGCGACGGGCTGCGGTGTGTCTACTACAAGTCGGAAGGTACGCTGCCGCCCAGGATGGCAAGTAGCGGGGAGAACGCGTTTCTGCTGGGCGAGGCGCCGGAGGAGGCGATCGCTGTCGAGAAGGGGCTGCGTTTCCATGTGGACTGGCAGAAGGGTCAAAAGACGGGTTTTTTCGTTGACCAGCGCGAAAACCGCGCGCTGCTGGAAGGATATGCGCGCGGGCGGCAGGTGCTGAACATGTTTTGCTACACGGGCGGTTTTTCCGTATATGCGATGCGTGGCGATGCGGCAGCCGTACATTCGGTAGACAGTTCGGCCAGGGCTGTGGGACTGACGGAGAGGAACGTGGAACTGAATTTTCCCGGCGACGCACGCCACAGGGCGTTTGCAGCGGATGCGTTCGAGTTTCTCGGCGGGATGCCCGGAGGATATGACCTGATCGCGCTCGATCCGCCGGCTTTCGCGAAACGCAGAGAGGTGCTGCGCAATGCGCTGCTGGGCTATCGCAAGCTGAATGCGCTGGCGATGGAAAAAATTGCAGCGGGGGGTATTCTTTTTACTTTTTCATGTTCGCAGGTGGTTTCGCGAAACGATTTCCGCCTGGCGATATTCAGTGCGGCGGCGCAGACGGGGCGCCACGTGCGTATTCTGCACCAGCTGACGCAGCCGGCAGATCATCCGGTCAGCATCTATCATCCGGAGGGGGAATACCTGAAGGGGCTGGTCGTGCTGGTGGAATAGGATGTTTTCCGAGTTTTCAAAATCCATCCGAAAATTCATTTTCAGGTTAATTTTTTTTTGAGGAGCTTTCTCTTTGGAAATAAAGGAAAGACAGTTACAAGGTACGAAGCAATCCATGTGGCATAATGTCTGGATTGCTTCGTGCCTCGCAAAGACGGTGTTGACCGGCGGTTTCCTGCTGTGTATGCAGCTCTGTTCGTGATTTTTATTTGTTTATTTTGGGGATATGCAGATTTTCAATAATGCAACGGAGTGGAGCGGATGCCTTTACCGGGATGCGCACCCTGTTCCGGCAACACATTCAACAGCATCTCAAAAAAAAAAGAATTAACCGATTTTTCGCCTCGGCAAAAATCCATGCAATCTGCGGACAAATCCGGACATGTTTTCCCCCGGAAAGGAGTTTTTTCCGGCAAACCGCCTGCGATGTAACGAGCAACAAAGCATCTGTAACAAATTCGCACACGGATGTAACGGGCAGCAAACTTTACCATACAAATTTATAACCGTGGCGTGAAATGATTGAATACATTTGCAAACAGAAATTCATAATTACCCGGACTTAAAAAGGCATTTATATAAATAAATTTAATATCAACAATTAATGTAAGAATGTATGATGAACACTAATCTAAGAAAAATTATCGGGCTATGCCTGATCTTTTTTATCCCCATATTTGCGTGGGGACAGACAAAGACAGTGACAGGCGTCGTAAAAGACGCTTTGGGTGAAACGATTATCGGGGCCAGTATTATGGAAGTGGGGACCTCAAACGGAACTGTAACCGGTATAGATGGAGGTTTTTCGCTGCGTGTGGCGGAAAATGCGACATTAAACATCTCGTATGTAGGTTACATGACGCAAGCCGTCAGCGTACGCGGAAGAACGTCCTTAGCCATTACCATGGAAGAAGACACGCAAAACCTTGAAGAGGTCGTAGTCGTGGGATACGGTACGGCTCGAAAGGCCGACATTTCGGGTGCGATCGCCTCGGCCGACGCACGTATTATTCAGGAGATACCCGCCGTCGACGCTTCGGCAGCACTGCAGGGACGCATGCCGGGTATCGAAATCCTGCAAACCGGTACCTCTCCGGGTTCCGCCATGCAGATCCGTATCCGTGGCGAACGTTCGCTCAGCGCCGACAACAATCCGCTGATCGTCGTGGACGGTATTCCGTTCAACGGTTCGCTCTCCGACATCTCGCCCAACGACATCAAGAGCATCGACATCCTCAAGGATGCTTCGTCGACGGCCATCTACGGTTCGCGCGGCGCCAACGGCGTAATCCTGATCACTACCAACCGCGGCAGTGCGGGACAGGCGCCGACTGTGAACTACAGCGGCTACTACGGCGTGAAGAATGTGCTGAAACGCTACGATACTTACAGCGGACCCGAATTTGTCGCTTTCCACGATGCTTCGCTGAGGGGACCCAATTATCCCTATTCAGCCGCACAGCTGGCAGTGATTGAATCCGGCAACTACACCGACTGGCAGGATCTGTTCTATCAGTCGGGACATGTCACCAACCACGAACTGTCCGTAAGTTCCGGCAGCCAGCGGGGCGCCTACTCGTTCAGCGGCGGTTATTTCAACGAAACGGCTATTATTCCCCTGCAGGAATATACCCGCTTCACGCTGCGCACGACGGTCGACCAGGAAATCGGCAAGTACGTCAAAGTGGGTCTGACCACCAACACCACGTTCGGTGTCGGCGACAACCTCGGATGGTCGCCCATGGGAGACATCCTGACCAACATGACACCGATCTCTCCGTCGCACAACCCGGACGGATCGATCGTCATCTGGCCGTTTGAAGGCACGGTGGATGCTACCTCGTTCCCCAACCCGCTATATCCGCTGGTGACGGAAAATGCACGTGCCGAACAGAGCAAGCGTATTGCCTCGTTCAACTCGATCTACGGAGAAGTGAAACTCTACGACGGACTGACGTATCGCATCAACGTGGGATTGAGCTATTCGCAGGATAACTACGGTGTGTTCAGCAACGGCGCCGACTTTCCGGGAAATCCGCCCAGCGTATCCGCCGCTACCGTGCGCAACACCCAGTGGCAGCAGTGGACGGTCGAAAACCTGCTGTATTATAATAAGGTATTCGCCGAGAAGCACCGCCTGAACGCCACGGCCATGTATTCGGCCGAGCAGTCGCAGTATCAGCGCTCGTCCATGCAGGCGACCGACATTGCCGCCGACTACCTGCTGTACTATAACCTGAGTATGGCCAACGGCGACAAGAACATCAACTCGGGCACCAACAACCAGAACTACTGGCAGCGTGGACTGCAGTCGCTCATGGCGCGCGTACAATATTCGTATGACGACCGCTACATGGTGACCGCTACCTTCCGTACGGACGGTTCGTCGGTATTGTCGCCCGGAAAGAAATGGCACAGCTATCCCGCCTTTTCGCTGGGTTGGAACCTCAACCGCGAGTCGTTCATGAAGGATATCGAAGCTATTTCGCAGTTGAAACTCCGCCTTGGTTACGGACAGACCTCCAATCAGGCCGTCAGTCCCTACCAGACGCTGGGAGGCCTGGGCATGGCCTATTACAACTACGGCCCCGGCGCCACCGGACAATACGGGTATTATGTGACCGATCTGCCCAACTCCAACCTGGGATGGGAGTATACGCAGAACTACAACTTCGGTATCGACTACAATCTTTTCCACGGACGCATCAGCGGTTATGTGGATATCTATCTGCAGAAAACGAGCGACCTGCTGCTGTCGGTCAGGCTGCCGTCATCCAGCGGCGTCGACCGGCCCATCATGCAGAATGTGGGTGCGACCGAAAACAAGGGACTTGAATTTGCCATCAGCGGCCAGATCGTCAAACCGCATACGGCGGGAGACTTCAGCTTCGACGCCGACTTCAACATCTACCTCAACCGCAACAAGATTACGGCGCTGGCCAGCGGCGAAGAACGCAATATCGGCAACGGATGGTTTGTAGGTTATCCCATCAACGTGATGTACGACTATGTCCATTCGGGCATCTGGCAATTGGACGAAGCCGAAGAAGCCGCCAAGTACGGCTACTCCCCCGGTCAGATCAAGGTAGCCGACCTCGACAACAGCGGTACGATCACGGCCGATGGCGACCGCCAGATCGTGGGTACGTTCGAACCCGACTTTGCCGGCGGACTTACCCTGCGTTTCGGATACAAAAACTTCGACTTCTCGGGTGTCAGTTTCTTCCGCGTAGGCGGTCATCTGATGAGTATGCGTCACTACGACTACAACATGACGCACAGCGGACGCCGCAACTCGACGAAAGTAGACTACTGGACGCCTACCCATCCGGTCAACAAATATCCGCAGCCGGGTAACCAGAGCGGCGAGACGGTCGACTTTGCCGAGACACTCCGGTATTTCGACGCCACGTTCCTGAAAATCCGTACCCTCTCGCTCGGATATACGTTCCAGAAGAACATCCTGAACCACGTCGGCGCCCGGTCGGCACGTCTCTACGTGACCTGCCAGAATCCGTTCCCGGCCCTCTTCTCGCCCTATGTAAACGAAGGAGCAGGCGTCGATCCCGAACCGACGCAATACAGTACGACCGGCGGTCTCGAACGTCAGCTCTGGGTAGGATTCGGCGTGCCTACAAGCCGCAACTTCCTGCTGGGGTTAAATGTTAGCTTCTAATTTATTAATTATAAAACATAAAAAGATATGAAACGTAAAATATTCAGTATCCTTTTGACAGGCGCCATGTGCGCAGGCCTCTTTTCTTCCTGCAACGACATTATGGAAGAACAGCCGCGCGCCGTGTTGACGCCCGATTTGTTCCGTTCGACCGCCGGACTGCAGTCCGGACTGACGGCCGCCTATCAGGGCCTGCGCCTCGTGACCGGCGCACAAGGCCCCATTTTCTGTATGGAATTGGGAACAGACGAATTTACCGGTGGAGAAGGATGTACCAACTGGGCTTTGGACATGACACCCGCAGTGGTCGGTACAACGCCCATCACTTCACAGACGGGAGACTTCAGTAATTTCTGGAACAGTTCCTACCAATACATTAATACATGTAACGGAATCGTGGAATACGGCGAAGAAGCCGGACTTGCTCCCGCCCTGATTGCCGAGGCACGTTTCCTGCGCGCCTATTTCTACTTCAACCTGGTACAGATGTTCGGCGGCTGTCCGCTGGACCTGGGTTCGGGCGAACTGAAATTCAACACCGTGCCGAACCGTATGTCCACACGCAACAGTGTGGCGGAAGTGTATAGCGCCATCGTGGCCGACATGAACTACGCGGTCGAAAATCTGCCGGTCGCATCGCGACTGGTGGGTACGGTGACCAAGAAAACCGCCCTGCACCATCTGGCGAAAGTATACCTCACCATGGGCAACCACCAGCAGGCGCTGTCGACGGCCGAGACCCTGATCAACAACCAGGCGACCTACGGCGTGGCGCTGCAATCCGCATACGCCGACGTGGTAAGGGAAGGCAACGAGCACAACAGCGAAGTCCTCTTCACCTGCGAGCGTACGAACGACTCCTATACTTTCAACGGTTTTCCAGGCGTTTCGGATGCCGCCTTCAACACAGGGATCGGCGAAGAACGCGCCATCTCCTACTACGTGCCCAACTATCCGACCTTCGAAGTCGTCGATGGAGCCGGGGCGCCCGTAGGACGTTCGGTCACCTATTCCCGCCCGTGGATGCGTCTGGCCCCGACGGATGAACTCCTCTCCGTCGTCTTTGCCGACAAGACGAACGACAGCCGTTATGCCGCTACTTTCCAGACCGTATGGTTGAGTAATGTAGAACGTGGCGGCGGCGCAGGCCAGACCTATCTCGGACGGCTGGGCGAACCGATCAACATCGGCGACACGGCGCTGTTCTTCCCCGGATATGAAGTGAGCGACGCGTTCAGGGCATCCAAAAACTACCGCATCTGGGCGCCGAGCGACCACAGCCGTACCCGCTTCCCCTCGGTTCACAAGTTCTTCGATACGAAACGCAAGAACGTGAACGACGCATCCGGACGCACATGGCTGACCGCCAAACTGTCGGAAACCTACCTGATCGCTGCCGAAGCGGCCGTACAGCTGGGCGACAATGCAAAGGCGCGCGAATATATCCTTGTGCTGCGCAAACGTGCCGCCTACCCGGGACACGAAGACGCGATGGTAGCCGCCACGCCGGCCACGATCACGATCGACTACGTCCTCGACGAACGCTCGCGCGAACTGTGCGGCGAACAGCATCGCTGGCTCGACCTCATCCGCACGGGGAAATGGGTAGAACGCGCTTCGCGCTATCATTTGGGTGGCGTAGAGTATACCCGCGACATTAAATCCCACTACGTACTGCGTCCCATCCCGCAAGGCGACCAGATGGACCGCATGCACGAAGAAGTGGACAGAGCGGCCTACCAGAATCCCGGATATTAACGGACGGATGAATATATGAGATTGTTCGAGAAGTTGTTTTGTTGTCATGGCAAGGTTCAGCCCGTTTTCGATGCCTACCCGCATCGGCGGGCTGACCCACCTGAAAACATGCCGTGCACCTGCACACTTCCCGAACAATCTTTTTTCAAGACTTGCAAAAACAGCGCCGAAAACCGGCCAT
>JAIRYD010000225.1 GCA_031267935.1 Tannerella sp. | reverse complement strand
GCGACGGCGTTGACTAACCACGGCTGTCCCTGCGTCTGACACCATACCAGCTCAACGGCTTCCGGGTCGAACGTCTGTCCCGTTTCGCGCGTGTGCTGTCCGTACAGTTCCATGATTTCTTCGCGCGTGAAATTGCGGAGCGTCAGCGCTTTTGTGATGACATTGAAAGGGCTTGCGCTGCCCATGGATTCGCGGTCGGGACGGATTTTGGCCTTGAAGTCGCGGATGTTGCGCATGCCTACCAGCGCGATGGAGTGGACGAACGGTATCTGGCTCCGGGTGTTGTAACCGTCGCGCAGCTGACGGAGGAATGTAATCAGCGTTCCCTCGCTCAGGCAGTCGGCCTCGTCGAAGAAAATCACCAGCGGTTTGTCCAGCGACATGCAGAATACAGTCAGTTCGGTTGCCAGCACGCCTGTAAAATCACTGACGTCGGCATTTTCAGCAAATTTCGCGCCGTTCGGTATTCCCGAAAACCTCAATGCTTTCGATACCTGTCTCATGATGGCCGGAATGCCTTCCTTGGGCTCCGTAACGCCCTGCCCCGTTTCCAGCGAGCAGTAAAGTGCGTAATATTTGCCTTCCGCGTTGAGCCGTTCGGTCATGTCGAGCAGAAAAGTGGTCTTCCCGCTCTGACGCGCCGCATGAATCACAAAATACTGCTTCTGATTAATCAGATCAGCTATCCCCTGTAACCGCGATGAAGCGTCTATCATATAATGATCCGCTTCGTTGCATGGGCCTGCCACATTAAAATATCGTGTCATTGTATCATTTTTATACGTTCGTAAAACAGCGGTAAAGATAGTGTTTTATCTGTGATCGCCGGTCTGCAGAAACGTAAAAAATGCGGCGGCGCGTTGCGATTTATGCGGGACGGGAAGACCGGCGCCGTCATTTCGGGCCGGGATGCCTTATTTCAAGACAACGCTTTCGACGGTCAACAGTCTGTCTTTAATCGCTGCGGCTTCGCTTTTTCGGATGCGGAGCGTCATCTCGCAATCCATGTCGAACGTCTGCGCGAGAATCTCCGGACGCATGTCTTTCACGATGCGCATGACGCCGTTCAGATGCGGATATGCAAACCGGACGACGATCTGCTCGTCGACCGTACGCATCTCGATCTGCGCGGCGGCGACGGCTTCGGCGGCAGCCGTGCGGTATGCCGCAATCAGACCGCCCGTTCCCAGCTCAATCCCGCCGAAATAGCGCACTACGACAATCAGGATATCCGTCAGTTCGGCGGCATTGATCTGCCCGAGAATCGGCCTGCCTGCCGTCGACGATGGTTCGCCGTCATCATTTGCGCGAAACACGGTGCGCTCCGCTCCAAGCATGTAGGCCCAGCAGACATGCCGCGCATCGTAGTACTGTTTGCGGTATTTGTCGATCCACGTTTTCGCTTCTTCGGCCGTGCGTACGGGAATGGCGAAGGAGATGAAACGGCTTCGCTTCTCCGTGTAATAGCCTTCGGCCGGCGCGCGTATGGTTCTGTAGCTGTCGTCCGCCATTTATGGATGTCTTAATCGGGAATATGCGTCTTCTGTTCGTCGAGAAACGCCTGAAAATCTTTCATGATTTCCTCGATTTCCTCAATGAAATAAGGGTCTTTCACTTTTTTACTTACTGCCTCATAGTAAGCCCTGATGGCCGGCAGGGCGCACACGTCCTGTCCGCGCAGCAAAAAGTACGGTTCGTCTTTTTCCACGCACTGCTTGATCATCTGTATCGGATTCTTCATGTCTTCTCGTTTTTTTTCGTACAAATATATAAAGAAACGGCAAAAAAAAAGACAAGGGCGCAATAAAATATCACACCCTTATCCCCATTAAAACTATTAAAACACCGATTTACTATTCTTCCGACGGGGGGATTACCGGTTCGTCGGGTTGCGCCGTTCCGAAATCGGGCGCAATAAAGTTGGGATTCACCGGTACGGCGTCGTTCACCTGCTGCTGAATTTCGGATTGCGGCTGATTGGGCGTATTGCTTGTCCGCGGAATGACGGCCGTGATTGCAACACAGAACACACCGACTACGCCGGCCAGCGTCCATGTTGCTTTTTCCAGAAAATCAGTCGTCTTGCGCACGCCCATAATCTGATTCGACGACGAAAAGCCCGAAGCCAGCCCGCCTCCTTTGGAGTTTTGTATCAATACGATTAATATCAGAAATATTGATGCAATCAAAATCAAAATAGACAAAAATACGTACATTACTTAATTGGTTTTAGTATGAATAATCAATTTTTCCAAAAATCTGATTTGGTCTGCAAAGTAAATATTTTTTTTTGGATAATTCAAACTTAATTTCCTGATAATTTCCAGCGCCTTTTCGTAACGTTTCTGCCGGATGTATATTTCTGCCAGAGTTTCAGTGAAATACGACTCACTCGAGGGTATTGTATTATTTGTTTCCGCGAAGTCGTCATCCGCGTCGTCGCTGTCGTTTCTGTCTGCGTCGTCCGCTTTCCGGGCATGCATTCTGCCGCTTCCCGTTTTATTGGCCAGGGAATCGATCAGATCCTGATAAGGTGCGCCGGCTTCGGGTGCGTTGTCCGGCGACGCTTCGTCTTCAATCGTATAGCCGGGCGAAGATTCGTACTGCAATTCGTCCGACCGGTCGTTGTCTCTTGCCGAGAGGAAGTTGTCGATCAGACTGAATTTGTCGCCGCCTTTCTTCTCCCTTGCCGGTATGCGTGCATACCGTCCGTCTTCGAGCAGCAGAAACAGCTGCATGCGGTCGGGCACGTGGATCGCCATCTTCTTCAGTTCGACCTCCAGCCGGATATCGTCCAGTGCGGCAAGGTTTTTGAGGTAGAGCATGCGGGCTGCCTGAAAGCAGGGAAAGTCGGAAACGATCTGCTTCAGTTCGGGTAGCGTCCTGTCCGACAGGCTGGACGGTTCTTTCATCAACTCGTATAGTTCTGTGCATGTCATGATGCTTACCAGTTTGCTACCGTTGCGTTGTATATTTGGGACACGATTTCTTCGATGATCTCTTCCGCGAGCTGATCCTGCACCTGCTGAATCTGGCTTTCGTTGGAAAACTCGCGGTATGCCGAAAATGACTGTTCGAAATCTTCGTCGGGATTGGTGGTGTTCGTGTATCGTACCCGGACCGTGATCGTGAGCCGCGTCATGGAGGCGTACATGCCGTCCCGTACGGCCTGGGAAGAAAAGTCGTAACCCGTAATTTCACCTTCGAGATCCAGCGAGCCGTTTTCGCGGAGAAGCTGCAGGCGTGTCTGGCGGATATACTTGTCCCGGAGCTGATCCGCAAACTTGTCGGCCAGGGGAGCATATACCAGCGGCGCCATGTTGGGGAAATCCTTTATCGAGATGGATTGCACCTTCGTATAGTCGATCGAAGCGCCGTTGAATTTGTACGAAATGGAACATGCGGTCCACGCCACCATCAGCAAAACAGCCAAACATCCTTTTTTCAACATATCCAATTTTCTACTCCAAATTGTATTCCTTGATTTTGCGATAGAGCGTCCGTTCGGAGATCTTCAGGTCGATAGCGGCATTCTTGCGGCGGCCGTTATGTCTCTCCAAAGCCTTGCGTATCATCTCTTTTTCTACTTCTTCGAGCGAAAACGATTCTTCCACGGTCTCGATTTCCTGGATGGACGACATGTCGTGAATCGGTCGTGACGCATACGACTCATCGTCTTCGACCGCTACGGACATCGGGACTTTGCCGCCCATGATTTCGTGTACCAGTTTTTTCAACTCGGTGACATCCTTTTTCATATCGAACAGCACCTGGTAAAGGATCTCGCGTTCGCTGTGGAATATTTTCTGGTCGTCGTTTCCGCGGTTCATCAGGGCGGGCAGTTTTTCCATGTTCAGATTGGGCAGATAGAGGCGCAGTTCGTCTGCCGTCACCGTCCGGTCATGTTCGATCACGGAAATGCGTTCCGTCACATTCTTGAGTTCGCGCACGTTGCCCGGCCAGCGATAAGTCTGCAACAGCTGTTTTGCGTCGTCGTCCAGCTGGATCGGGGGCATCTGGTACCTATCCGCGCAATCGGCTGCAAATTTTCTGAACAGCAACAGCGTGTCTTCGGGCCGTTCGCGCAGGGGAGGGATCTGGATAGGGAACGTATTGAGGCGGTAGTACAGGTCTTCGCGAAACTTGTGATTGGCAATAGCCTGTATCAGATCCACATTGGTGGCAGCTACGATACGCGTGTTTATTTTCTGCACTTTCGACGAGCCGACCTTGATAAATTCGCCGCTTTCGAGCACGCGGAGCAGCCGGGCCTGCGTCGGCGTCGGCAATTCGCCTACTTCGTCGAGAAAAATTGTTCCGCCGTCGGCAAATTCAAAATAACCTTTCCGGTCGGACAGTGCGCCCGTGAACGAGCCTTTTTCGTGGCCGAACAGTTCCGAATCAATCGTTCCTTCGGGAATGGCGCCGCAGTTGACGGCAATGTACTGTCCGTGTTTGCGCAAACTATTCTGATGGATAATTTGCGGGAACACTTCCTTGCCTACACCGCTTTCGCCGGTAATCAGCACGGACATCTCCGTGGGCGCTACCTGAATTGCCAAATCAATGGCACGGTGCAGTCCCGCCGCATTGCCAATGATCCCAAAGCGCTGTTTAATCTGCTGTATATCCTTTGCTACCATTGTTTCATCTGTAATTTTTTCAGTTTGACATGACAAAATTACAAAATGTACGGATATTTTCAAAACGGAAAGCTTATTATTTAGCATTCTTTTGTGATTGGACGGTTTTTCGTGCATGCACGCCGGTGCAGGGGTAATGTGTCAACACAAGGGAAAAGGCTTCGGTACGAAGTGATTTCGCGCCGAAGCCTTTCACCGGGATATGGATTTGAGCAGTCCGTCAGTCCGCCGGATCGAAGCTGTACACATGATCCGCTTCGGCAGGGAAGACGATGCATTCGCCGTTGGAGGTATCCATCGTATAGCTGATTTTACGACCGGCAGTCAGGTCGGTGACGGCGGGCTGTTTGCCCGTCCAGGGATTCATGAGCCGGAGAGGGATGCTGCGGCGCGCTTTTATGGTGACGGCCTGCACGCCGTGCGTGTCGCGGGCGGCGCTCACCTCGAATCCGCCGCGCGCAAGGAAGTTGCGAAAAGCGGCCACCGTCCAGTCGGGCACGACGGGAAAGAGATGAATACGGCCCGAGCGGCTGTTCATCAACCGTTCGGGGACGGCGTTGATCTGTGTCGCCAGCGTGGCGTAACCGTCGATGCGTTCCGCTCCGTAGGCATAGCGGCGGGGCACGTCGTCGCGACCTTTCCCGACAAGGATATAGGCATTGGCATTGTTACCGTGTCCGATGACGTCTGCCGTGCGCGAGACGAGATCTTTCTGTTCCTGCGGGCTGTCGAGATTGATTTCGTCGGCGAGCGTAACGGGATAAAAGCCTGCATACATGCCGTGGTCGCCCCGCGTATAGCGCGGAAACGCTTTCGGGTTGGCGCCGAGCACTTCGCCCGCCTCCACGCGGTAGAGCGGATAGGGCGGCAGGTGGTCTGCCACTTCGCGCCAGCCGGGCACGAGATCGCCGTCGACGTGCAGATGTTCGGCTGCCTCGACGGCCAGGTTGAGTATCTTGCGAAACAGGGTGATGGCGCCGGTATTGTTGCGCGTATATTCCATGCGGTAGGAGATGCCGTAGCTTTCGGTTTCGACGGTCGGTTCGAGATTGAAGACGTTGCCGTCCCATCCGCGCCGCGCGAAGGCTTCGTAGAAGAGGGCAAGGTCGCGAAGCAGGGGATAGCACGTGTCGCGCAGAAACACTTCGTCGCCGGTATAATCCCAGAAATTCCAGATGACTTTGAGAATCTGCCCCGGCACTTCCATCGTGAAATCGAGCACGGCATTTTCGACGTACCACGGGCTTTGTCTGGCGGCGGGCAGGTAGCCGTGCGCAATCGTCATGCCGGGCAGTCCGAACTTGAGGCGCGCCTTTTCCTTCAGCGTTTCGTGCCAGTGCGATACGAGGCGTGGCCACTGTATTTTAGGTTCGTACTGGTTACGCATAAAGAAACGTCCTTCGGTAAAGAGTTCGTTGTAGCAGGGTAGCGAGTGCCAGTTTTGTATGTCGAGGTCGAAAGCCGCATAGCTGGCGCTTCCCTCGTATTTGCGCGGATCGGGGAAGCACTGACCCATGTGTCCGGTGGTCCAGCTGCGATACACGTCACGGAAGTAGGCGGAAGAGGTTTGTGTTTTCTCTTCGGGTGTGTTTCCGAGCAGGATACGGCCGTTCTCGCGCTTGTCGTACAGTTTGCCGTACCAGGCTTCATTTTCTGTTTTCAGTCCCCGGTAGCTTTGTTTTTCGGCATCGAGGAGGAGTTGTCGGGCACGTTCCATGTAGTCGGGCGTTTCGTTGAGAGTTGCGATGGCGACGTAGAGTTTCGCCTTTCCCTTTTTGTTTTTCGGCGCCTTGAGGACGGCATCGACGGCCACTCCCGGCGAAGCGGCGACGTAGGAATACGTGAGCGCTTCGAGTTCGATCATCTCCGGATGCGTAGTAGTACGTATGCCGGGCACCATCAGGTAGCCCTGATTGTCGCGGGGGATGACCGGCTTCGTCCCCAGGTCCTTTTGCAGACGATGTTCCTCGAGGTCATATTGTGCATCGGAAATCATCGCCATGAGGACATAGCGGAACCCCTGCGGAAAAGTACCTTCGGCCGGAAAAGTCTGGTGTATCCAGAAAAAACGTCCGTCCGTACCGGAGGTGGGCGGTTCGAAAACGCCGTTTCTGTCGCTGTCGGCTTCGAAGTCGTAGTATTCGAGCGGCTCGTTCGCGTCGGCAGGCTGGAAGACGACCACTTTTTTATACGAACCGTCTTCTTCCATGTAGCGCCTGTGTCCCTGGTCGAGATTGCGGAAGAGACGGAGCGTGATGCGGTCGTCCAGATTTTCGTAGTTCAGGTCGATGGCCGTCACGTTTTTTTCCATCGACAGCAGGTATCCGATGTCCAGTTTCTTGTTGCCGTCAGCCAGGTTGACGGTGATTTCGCCGTTACGGAGATGTTCGGTGGCGACGGGTTGCGGCGCATCCTTGAAATCGGGCGCCTTGATGATGATCTGTCCTACCGATTTCTGGCAGGGGAAAGGATACACTTCACTCCAGAGGGCATGGTTGTATCGTCCGCCGCGTTTGTCGAGCGAGAAGAAGGAGGGACGCGTCATTCCGGCCATCGGCATGTCGTGGAGGTCTTTATTCGTTTCCGAGTAAGCGGCCTCGATCATGTCGGTCATGGTATGGCGGTCGCGGTCCACGTATCGCCTGTCGATGACGTCGGTCTTGAGCATGCTGACGGTGAGGTGGTCGGCCCGGCCCCACAGTGCGGCGCGCGTCGTGAGCGAACTTGTCGTCATCGTGCGGCTTGGCTGAAGCGGATTCAGCACGTTTGCAGCGGTCGCTGCCGCCGCCATTTCCTTCCATGTTTTCTCGCCGGCGAAAAGGGCGTCGAGGTGCGCTTTCGAACGCGTTTGCGCCGATGCGTCGAAAAGAGTTGCCGCCCACAGGGACAGGCAGCAACTCATATATATAATTTTTGCAGTCACGACAGTATGCTGCTAAAATACGACCGTTTTCTGCACATACTGTCCGGCGGGCAGCGCCGAAGGCTGTCCTCCGCCGACGGAAATGAGCACGTCGCCCTTCACCGGTTCGGAATTGCCGTCGGCGTTGACTTCCGTCAGGTCCTTTTCCGCGAGCGCAAATTCGACCGTCTGCGATTCGCCGGCCTTGAGATGGATGCGCCGGAATCCTTTCAGGGCGCGGATGGGCGTCGTGAAGTCGCGTTTGTTGGAGAGATAGAGCTGCACCACTTCGTCGCCGTCGCGCTCGCCGCTGTTTGTCACGATCACTTTTACGGTAAGCGACCGTTCGTCGGCGCGGGCAGTTTCCATGCCGGCATAGTGAAAGGAAGTATAGCTCAATCCATATCCGAAAGGATAGACGGGCGTTCCGCTGAAATAGCGGTATGTGCGGTTTGCCATGCTGTAATCTTCGAAATCGGGCAGGTCGGCTACGCTTCTGTAGAAGGTGACGGGCAGACGTCCGGCGGGATTGCAGTCTCCGAACAGCACGTCGGCCACCGCCTGTCCGCCCGCCTGTCCGCCATACCATGCGTTGACGATGGCCGGCAGGTTCTGCGATTCCCATTCCAGCCCGATGGCGCTGCCGGTCATCAGTACGAATACGACCGGTTTGCCCGTTGCCTGCAAGGCTTTCAACATCTCTTTCTGCAGGGAAGGGAGGTCGATGGAGGTGCGGTCTCCCCGTTTGAAGCCTTCGATCTCGACGCCCATTTCTTCGCCTTCGACTTTGGCGGATATTCCTCCGGCAAAGATGATGACGTCGGCGTCTTTTACGGCGGCGACCGTTTGGGGAATGCGGGCCTTGCGCAGTGTTCCGCAGTCGAACATGATTTCGGCATTGTCGGCATGCTGGCGATAGTTGACCGCCATTTTGTAGGATTTTCCTTTTTCCGCATTCAGGAGATAGTAGTGGTTGATGTTTCCTGTTTTTTCCTGCTTTGCGCCGTCGATGTAGAGTTCGGCCCAGTCGTCGGCTGCCAGTTCGAAACAGACCTGTCCGCTTTCTTTCGGTGTAAAGACGGTCGACCATGTGGCCGACATCTGCCGGGCGATGACGCCTTCGGCAATGTCCTGTCCGTCGCCCCAGCGGTAGTTCAGCTGTTTTTCGACGCGTGAGAGGACGGGTTCGCCTTCCCGTCCCGTATTGTTGTAGTAGTCGGCTTTAAAGCCCTGCTGTCCGTCGTGCGTGAAGAGCGAGGCGTCGAAGGTCGAGGTGAAAACCCAGTCGTCGGTCAGGTTGACGCCTTTGTCGTATACCACTTCGATGTCGTTGCCGGCTTTGGCGCGTATGCCTTCCAGGAGGGTCGTGATTTCGGTCGGGTAGCCGTAATAGTTTGCCAGCAGAGTGCTTTCGCTGTCGGCATTGGGGCCGACGACGGCGATCTTCCTGATGCGCTGTCTGTCGAGGGGCAGGAGGTTGTTTTCGTTCTTGAGGAGCACGATGGATTGCTGCGCCGTTTTCAGGGCGTGCGCCTTGTGTGCGGGCGCTTCGAGGACGGATATGGGCGTGCCGGCATACGGCACGCGGTCGTCGGGATCGAACATGCCCAGGCGGAATCTGATTTTGAACAGCCGTTTCAGCGATTCGTCGATGGCTTCTTCGGTAACGAGTCCTTTGCTTACGGCTTCGGACAGCGCCTGGTAGGCGCCGTTGCCGGCACATTCGCAGTCTGTTCCGTGCAGCACGGCATCGGCTGCGGCGGCGGCGGCGTCGGGATGTGTTTTATGGGTACGGAAAAAGTCCTGAATCGCTCCGCAGTCGGACGTCACGTAGCCGTCGAAGCGCCAGCGGTTTTTCAGGATATCCGTCATCAGGGCATCGCTGCCGCAGCAGGGCTGGCCGTAGAAGGCATTGTAGGCGCACATCACGCCGGTCACGCCGGCATCCGTGATCAGTGTTTCGAAAGCGGGGAGATAAGTATCCCAGAGGTCGAAACTGCTTACTTCGGCGTTGTAGGTATGGCGGTTCCATTCGGGGCCGCTGTGTACGGCGTAATGTTTGGCGCAGGCGGACGATTTGAGATAGAGGGGATCGTCGCCCTGCAGTCCCTTCACGAACGCCGCGCCGATACTGGCCGTCAGGAAGGGGTCTTCGCCGTAGGTTTCCTGTCCCCGTCCCCATCGGGGGTCTCTGAAGATATTGATATTCGGACTCCAGTAGGTCAGGCCGAGAAAAATGCCCGTTTTGCCTTTCCGCGTCGCGTCGTGATAGATGGCGCGTCCTTCGGTCGACACGTAGTCGGCCATCTGCCGGATGGATTCCACGTCCCACGTGGCGGCGAGGCCGATGGCCTGGGGGAAGGAGGTGGCGGGATAGGGACTGCGGGCGATGCCGTGCAGGGCTTCGTTCCACCAGTTGTAGGCCGGTATGTCCAGCCGTTCGATGGCGGGTGCGTTGTTCATCATCTGGCCGATTTTTTCGTCGAGCGTCAGGCGGCTTACCAGGTCGTCGACCCGTGCGTCGACGGAGAGGTCGGGATTGCGGAAGTCGTGCCGGTTCGACTGTAGGGTGCAGGCCGATACCGTCAGTACCAGCCCGCCGATCAAGATAAGGATTTTCTTCATATACTACATATTATTAATTGTTCAACGTGCGTTTTTACGGGATGATGGTTCCGTCGTCGAGCCGGTGTTCGCCCGGGCCGGGCCGGTTTCTCATGAGTCCTGTCAGCGTGTAGAAGTTTTCGAGCTGTTTTGTCATGACCCGTTCGCCTGCTCCCACTTCGATCACGCGGTCGCTCTGATCGGCGCCGAATCCTCCGAGGGCGGCCGACCGTACGTCGGCCACGTATCCGGGCGAGCGTCCTCCGCTCACCGTGTATCCGAAGAAGAAAGGTATCCAGCCGTTGTATCGTGAGATGTCTTTTTTCCAGTCGAGCTGGAACTTGATGAAAAATTCGCCGGACACGGCCGATATTGCATACCGGTTGTTGATGAGAATGACGGAGAAATGCGGACTGAACCTTATGTTTTTGTCGAAGCGTCCCGTGAAGGAGAGCGAATCGGTTTTGACGCTGATGCGCTGTTCGTCGTACGGATTGGGATAGAGTTCGCGGGCGAGCTTGACGGTTTCGATGGAGAGCAGTTTGCCCATGCGTTCGATCAGGTCGTAATCGGCTTTGCGCGGATCGTCGGGCGTCTGTCGTCCGCCGTCTTTGAACAGTGGCGCCTGGTTGCCGGCGGCGCCGTTGATGAAGAGGCAGTGCAGGCGGTTGTCGAAGGCTTCTTCGGTGTAGCGGGTGGCATAGCCGACAAAGTCGGCGGACACTTCGAAGTTGTTCCATACGACGTCGGGATGGCAGGCATAGTTCATGATCAGGATGCGCGGACGGCCGCTCATGTCTTCGATCCGGACGACGCCGACGGAGTTGTCCACCTCTCCGTGCGGGAGGCGTTCGCGATTGATGTAGCGGTAGTGGTCGTCGGCATACCACGATTCGCGGGCATGCCCGTCGTCGCGTACGATCAGGCGGTTGAAGCTGAGCGAGGGGAAGCTGCGATGTCCGCCCGACAGTCTGGCTTCGAACATGTTTTTCGACGCTTCGTCGATCAGGCGCGTGAATTTTTCTTCCGTCCATTCTCTCGTGCCCGATGCGCCGGAATGGTTGTGCGACTGGCAGAGGAACAGTTCGTCCAGACGGTATTTCTGTTTGAGCGAGGCGATGAACTCGTCGCTGCCGCCGCCGCTGTCGTAGGCGATGAAGGCGATCCGCGTGCCGCCGGCTTCGAGGATGAGGCTGCGTGCATACAGCGAATCGTGAACGGGATACTTCGTGTCGGGCGGCGTGATGTTTATCTTGGCCGAACCGGCCGTCAGCCGGTCTGCCGCCGGGCTGTCGACGGACGTCAGCAGCAGGGCGCATGCGAGTGCAAAAACTGCGGTTGAATGATTTGTTTTCATGTGATTCGTTTTTTTTACGTTATTTCAATCTTGTATTCCATATTTCCCGGATCGTTTCTTCCTGCGAATATCCGACGGGGCAGGCCACGCTTCGCGTGTTGGCGAAGTACGACCGGAAGGACTGTTCGCCCTGCGGTCCGGAAATCATCCGTATGACGCACATCTGCAGATGTCCGTTGGGATCGGTTTCGCGCAGCCAGTCGAAAGCGTACCACAGCCACCGGTTGCGATAGTCTTCGTCCTGGACGGCGAGCCACGTGATGTCGTCGTATCCCCAGCAGAAATGATCATTGTGGTTGGCCACGCCTGCGGGCGGTTCGCGTCTGAGGCCGAAGTTGTCGAACTCGACCAGGTAGGGCATGCTTTCGGCTTTCCATCCGCTCGGCGACGTGGCGCCCCGGCTTTTCAGAAACAGGGCGTCGCTGTGTCCCACCTCCAGAATGCCTTCCATCGGCTTGTCGATGACTTCTTTTATTCTGAGGGGAAAAGAATTGAAGTCGAGCAGGCTGACGCCGTCCTTCACGAATCCGCCGCGGGGCGTATGTCCGTCGAGCAGGACGTAGTGGCGGCGTGCATTCGTACGGGCATAGTCGCGTATTTTCTGCAGGAAGGCGGCATAGTGCGTCTTGTCGGGATCGTCGCGGCCGATCATTTCCACCTGTCCGAGATGAAACGCTTCCACGCCGATGTCGATGTATGAACGGGCGAGGAAATAGAACCAGAACTGCGCTTCGAGGTTGTTGATGATCGGCGTGCCGCCGCCGCGTCCGCTGCGCATCATCACTTCGGCATCGGCGTTGACGCGCCGCACAATGTCCTCGACCCTGAAACAGCGGTCTTCCGCCGGGCGGCCGAACGCCTCGAACACCCACGCGGGGATTTTCAGGTTGTTCACGTCGGCGCTCACGTGTTCGAACAGGCAACCCTGGAAAATGATTTCCGGATCGTATTCGTGCATCCGTTCCATCAGCCGCCGTGCATAGTCGAGAAAGGCCGGTTCGCCCAGTTTGCTCTCCTCGCTCCAGCGATAGACGGCGCGGCCGACGAACTTGACGCCGATGTGCTGAAGCATCCGTATGTCGTCTTCGCGATAGGGAAAGAGATAGTCTTCCGGATTGCCCGGCACGAGAAAATAGCCCGCCGTCACGGAGCGGTCCAGATAGTGTTCAAGCGCTTCGCGCGAGATGGAGCCGTCGAAATAGTATTTCGAATCTTTGGAAAAAGCGGCCCCGCCGGCCGCCTCGCTGCCGCACCGCTGCAGCGACAGGCATCCTGTCGTGAGGGCGACGACTGCGGTAATGAATTTCAGTTTTGTGTGCATGATGTCAATATATTTGGTAACTTGTTTTTTGTCTTTCGTCCCTTAAGTAACGTGAAATAAATAACATGTAAAGGTTTCTCTGTCCCGATAGGGACAGAATGTTGGTAGAAAAATTGACCGCAATCAATTTTCCGCGTGCCGTCAGGTACGCGATGTGACTGTCACCACATTCCGTACCTGCCGGCACGGGGCCGGACGGACATCCGGCGTTTTCTACCGACATGCCGTACCTGACGGCACGGGATATAAACGTCGCCGGAAATGTTTCTGCCGGCATATTGTCCCTCAATGGACAAATCGTGTACTTCAATTTGCTTATAACCATTATATATTATTTATTTCACGTTACTAAGTTTCGACCGGCAATCCGGCCGTGCCGGTTTTTCCGCCGGGCGCTGCGGGAAGAAAAATACATTGTGTATATGTCCGCCGAACACTCCGGGAAGAAAAATACACCGTTGCGGTCATTTGTTTATACTGTGCGCGGCATGGTTTTGTGCATTGCACGCGGAAAGCCGGATCTCGTCATTGCGCACGCAGTGAAGCAATCCGGGCATCCTGTAACCTGAGTTCGGGATAAGGATAAGCCCGTGAGGGCTTGCATATCCATAGAAAACGGTTCCCGTACATAAAAAGAACGCCGCAGGTGTTCAACTCCTGACGGGGTTGCGGCAGAGACGGCGATTGTTTTCTATTGATATGAATGCCCTGCGGGCAATGAACGTCCGGTTCACAGGTATCCGGATCATTTCTTATCCCGCACTCAGGTTATCCCGTCCGCTCGGCCGTGACCGTACCCGTTTCCTTCGGTTCGTCTGCCGGCGTCCGCGTATTGTCGTGCGGAAAGATGCCGAAAATTTCCTTGTCGGCCACGCTGACGGCATCGTTCAGGCATATCTC
>JAIRYD010000211.1 GCA_031267935.1 Tannerella sp. | reverse complement strand
TTTATATTCGATACAAGGGCAGACACGCAGGTCTGCCCCTACATGCGACAAATCGTGGAGGAGAGGGCCGTAGGGGCAGACCTGCGTGTCTGCCCTGTTCGCCGGTAACGCGGCGGGCGTATCCTCTCCCCGGTTACGGGTACCTTGCCATTGTATTTCATTTATTTCAAAAAAATGGCATCTCAAAAAAAAGAATTATCCCTTTTTCCGACAGTTTATCACGTCATCGCCACTGTGCGCAGGATTGATTTTGCGTGTTCGGGTTCGGCGGACGGCGTCATCGGTCGTAGCAGGCGCGTCCGTACTGCATATTTCACGAGATTCCATACGCGGGAGGCGTAATTTTTTTATTCTCCGTTTTACGGTTCTTCTTTATTTATTATCTTTACGGCGAAATTTTAAAAAGACGAACTATGAGAAACAAACTGTTATCGATGTGTATTTTTGTACTGTGCGGTGTGACCGCCGCTGCACAGGGCAACGAATGGAATGACCCCAGGGTCAATGCGGTGAACCGTCTGCCGATGCATGCGAGCTACTTCGCGTACGAATCTGCAGATGTGGCGATGGAGGGTGTGAAGGAACGCTCGGCGCGTTTTTTCAGCCTGAACGGGCCGTGGCGTTTCAACTGGGTCAGGAACGCCGATGCACGCCCTGCCGACTTTTTCCGTACGGATTTCAACGACCGCGGCTGGGCATTCATGAACGTGCCCGGGCTGTGGGAACTCAACGGATATGGTGACCCGCTGTATGTGAACATCGGCTACGCATGGCGCAATCAGTTTCGGAGCGATCCGCCCCGCCTGCCCGGCGAAGAGAATCATGTCGGCTCGTACCGGCGTGAGATTGTGCTTCCGTCCGACTGGAAGGGAATGCAGGTTTTTGCGCACTTCGGCTCCGTGACATCCAACATTTATCTGTGGGTAAACGGCAAATATGTCGGGTATAGCGAAGACAGCAAACTCGAGGCCGAGTTCGACATCACCGCCTTTCTGCGTCCGGGACGCAATCTGATTGCTTTCCAGACGTTCCGCTGGTGCGACGGGACGTATCTCGAAGACCAGGATTTCATGCGTCTTTCCGGCGTGGGACGCGACTGTTATCTGTATGCCCGCGACAAGCGACACATACGCGATATATGCGTCACGCCCGATCTCGACGCGCAGTATCACAACGGTTCGCTGACCGTCGAGATGCAACTTTCGCCTTCGGCGGCCTCCGCACCCGTGCAGCTCGACCTGATCGATCCGCAGGGCAAAACCGTACAGTCCGTCACGCTCCGCGGCGCTGCCCGTACGACGACGCTTCAGGTCGACAATCCCGAAAAATGGACGGCCGAGACACCCGCACTCTACACGCTCGCAGCCACGCTGCGCGACAATGCCGGGCAGACAATCGAAACCATCCCGCTGCGCACGGGCTTCCGCAAGGTCGAAATCCGCCACGCACAACTGCTCGTGAACGGACAGCCCATCCTGATCAAGGGGGCGAACAGGCACGAGATGGATCCGAAAACGGGATACTACATCACGCCCGAACGCATGCGCCAGGACATTGCCCTGATGAAGGGGCACAACCTGAACGCCGTGCGTACGTGTCACTATCCCGACGCCGCGCTATGGTATGACCTGTGCGACGAATACGGTCTGTACGTCGTGGCCGAAGCCAACGTCGAATCGCACGGAATGGGTTACGGCGATCATACGCTTGCCGGCAACAGCCTGTACGATGTGGCGCACCTCGAACGCAACACGCGCAACGTCCGGCGCAACTTCAACCATCCTTCCGTCATCATCTGGTCGATGGGCAACGAGGCGGGATTCGGACCCAACTTCGAGGCGTGCTACAAGTGGATAAAGGAAGCCGATCCGACGCGTCCCGTGCAGTACGAACGGACGAACGGCGACTGTACGGACATCATCTGCCCGATGTACTATTCGTACGCGGCATGCGAAAAGTATGCCACCGACGATACGAAAACAAAACCGCTTATACAGTGCGAATATGCGCATGCGATGGGAAATTCGGAAGGTGGCTTCAAGGAATACTGGGACCTTTTCCGCAAATATCCGAAGCTGCAGGGCGGTTTCATCTGGGACTTCGTCGATCAGTCCATCCACTGGAAGAATGCCGACGGAACGGCGATCTACGGCTACGGCGGCGACTTCAACCGCTATGATGCTTCGGACTTCAACTTCCTCGACAACGGACTGATCGGCCCCGACCGCCGTCCCAATCCGCACATGTACGAAGTGGCCTACTTCTACCAGTCCATCTGGGCGACGGCTGCCGACCTGCAGAAGGGCGAGATAGACGTCTACAACGAACACTTCTTCCGCGACCTGTCGGCCTATGCCGCCGAATGGGAGATACTGGCCGACGGCGAACCGGTACTGACGGGTACCGTCCCGACGCTCGACGCCGGCCCGCAGCAGACGGTACGCGTCCGCCTGGGCTACGATGCCGCCGTGCTGCCCGGCAACGGTGAACTGCTGCTGAACGTATACTTCAAGCTGAAGCGTGCCGAAACATTGCTGCCTGCCGGACATGTCGTCGCACGCAGTCAGATGGTCGTCAGGGCCGGCACGCAGCACTTCGCGCTCGACAGCGAGCCGGCGTGCCGGAACTGTCCGGTGGAGACGCCGACGGTCAGGACCGGCGATGCGTTTTATCTCATCGTCGAGGGCGCACGTTTTGCGATCGAGTTCAACCGCCGCACAGGCTTTCTCGACAGATACAGCGTGCACGGGAAAGAACTGCTCGCACGCGACGGCGCGCTCGTGCCGAACTTCTGGCGCGCACCAACCGACAACGACTTCGGCGCCAACCTGCAGATGAAATATCGCGCATGGCACAATCCCGAAATCAAACTCGTCACGCTCGCTCACGAGACGGCCGGCGACGTGGTGGAGGTGAAGGCTGAATACGCGATGGACGGCGTGTCGGGCAAACTGTTCCTCACATACGTCATCAACCATGCGGGAGCGGTAAAGGTGACGCAGACATTCCGCGCGACGGCGGGGGCGGACGTGTCCGGCATGTTCCGCTTCGGAATAAAGATGGACATGCCCGAATGTTACGAATATGTGACCTACTATGGTCGCGGCCCGGTCGAGAATTATGCCGACCGCAATCATTCAACTTTTGTCCGCCTGTATCGCCAGACAGTCGACGAACAGTTCTATCCGTATATCCGTCCGCAGGAAAACGGGACAAAGACCGACCTGCGCCGGTGGCAGCTGACCGACGTCGAAGGCGACGGACTTGAGTTCACTGCCGGAGCGCCGTTCTCAGCTTCCGCACTGCACTATACGGTCGAATCGCTGGACGAAGGCCTGCACAAGGATCAGCGCCATTCGACGGAGGTTGCGAAAGCCCGCTTCACGCAGCTCTGTGTCGACAGGGCGCAGATGGGCGTGGGATGCGTCAACAGCTGGGGCGCTCTGCCGCTGGACAATTATATGCTTCCGTATGGCGACTATGAGTTTTCATTTATCATGCAACCCGTAGAAGCCAGGTACTGAACGGGCACAGACGGCGCGGACCGGATGGATTGTCGCAGATGCGCATCCGTTCGGTCCGCGTACGTCGCTGTGCAATAAAATTTGATGATGCCGGATTTCACCCGCCAATCTGCTTTTTACCGTTTCAAAGATTTTTCCAGCTTCACCCTGCTGCAATAACCATGCCGAGTGAAGTATAAATCAACCTGAGTTCGATATAAGCATAGTCCGTGAGGATTTGCATATCAATAGAAAACAATGTGGCCTCTCCACATCAAAACCTGGTGGAGGTTTCATCCGTGCCATTGTGTATACCCCGGAAAACGAAATGATATATCTTCTTTGTGTGCTCCGTGCACTCCGTGTTGAAAATAAACGGGAAAGGACACGGAGATGCACCTTACGGTGCGGGAAACCTTTATATGTTACTTATTTCGCATTTCTAAATAGCGGCGGCGGCCACCTTCAGGTGAACAGCAATATCATCAGCTGAGCCGTGAGTACGCGCAGGAACATCGTCAGCGGGTAGACGGTGGCATAGCTTACGGCGGGGGCGTCGTTGCCGGCTGTTGCATTCGAATAGGCCAGTGCAGGCGGATCGGTCGTGCTGCCGGCAAGCAAACCCATCAGGGTGAAGTAGTTCAGCTTGCAGAAATGACGTGCGACGATCCCGACGGTCAGCAGCGGAACAGTCGTGATCACGAAGCCGTATCCCACCCATGCCAGCCCGCCCCGATGCACGATGGTTTCCACAAAACCGTCGCCCGCTCCGATGCCGACACATGCCAGGAAGATGGTGATACCCACCTCTCGAAGCATCAGGTTGGCGCTCATGGTGGTATAGGTGACCAGTTTATATTTGTATCCGAAGCGGCTTACCAGTATCGCGACGATCAGCGGGCCGCCTGCCAGTCCCAGCTTCACGGGCTGCGGGATGCCCGGGATGGTAAACGGTATGCTTCCCAAGAAGATTCCCAGCGCAATACCCAGAAAGATCGGGATCAGGTTCGGTTCATTCAGTCGTTTCATCGAATTGCCCAGCACCTTCTCGACATTGGCGATGGCCGACTCGGTACCCACCACGTTGACGCGATCGCCAACCTGCAGCGTCAGGTGAGGCGAGGCCACCAGATCGACGCCCGAACGGTTGATGCGGGTAATGTTGATGCCGTACAGTTTGCGCAGTTGCAGTTCGCCCAGCCGTTTTCCGTTCAGCCGGGACTGCGTGACCAGAATCCGGCGACCGACAAACTGGCTTTCGGGACGAATCCACTGTTTGCGTTCCATCGGCAGTTCTTCGCCGATAAAGGTCTTCACGAATTCGACATCGTTGTCGGTGGTGATCACAAATATTCGGTCGTTCTCGTACAGGACGGTTTCGGCCGAAGCCATTTCGATCGCCTTGCTGTCGTTGTACCAGATGCGCGAGATGACGAATTCATGCGGCTCCATGAGCGTTGCCAGTTCGCCGATCGACTTCCCGAAGATGGCCGGATTTCTGACAAGCAGCGAGATGGGACGAGCCTCGCTGGCATGCGTATTGTCTTCTGCTTCCAGTCTTTCCATTTCCTTTTCGGGACTGATGCGGAAGATGTACCGGATACTTATGATTGAAAGAATGATCCCTGCCACGCCCAGCGGATAGGCTACGGCATAGCCCATTGCGATGGTATCGTCCGTCGTCCCGTACGTGTCGAAATAGGCCTGCTGTGCAGCGCCAAGGCCGGGCGTGTTCGTCACCGCACCCGACAGGATGCCTACCATCGCAGGCATGGACAGGCCTGTAACATAGTGTATGACCAGCGTGACAAGCAGACCGAGGAAGACGATGCCCGCCGCCAGCATATTCAGTGTGACGCCGCCCTTTCCGAACGAGGCGAAAAATCCGGGGCCGACCTGCATGCCGATCGAATATACAAAAAGAATCAGGCCGAATTCCTTGAAGAAATGAAGCACTTCGCCGTTCACCCTGAATCCGAAATGACCGAAACAAATCCCGACAAACAGTACGAACGTAATGCCGGGCGAAATGCCGCCGATCTTTATTTTTCCAAGCAATATACCTGAAGCAATCACCACGGACAGCAGCAGCACCGAATGGGCAACTCCGTCGTTCCACAACAAATTTTCAATCCATTCCATAACCCGATGCCATAAAATTCCGATAAAATCCGGCGGTAAAGGTAGCTCTTTTTACAATTCATCCTATCTTTGTGCGTCCGAATTAATACCGGTAAAAAAAGAAAACGAGCTATGAAACAAATTTTCCGTCTGATTGCGCTGTGCTGTATCTCTCTGTCAACCGCGTCATTATCCGCTGCGGATACTGTTGTGGAAATTAAAACAAACATGGGAACGATGAAAATCCGTCTCTACGGCGACGTGCCCGGTCATGCGCACGCGTTCGCCCGGCGCGTCGGGCAGGGTCTCTTTAACGGCACGCTGTTCACGCGCGTCATCCCCGGCTTCATGATTCAGGGCGGGGCGCCCGACTCCAGGAATGCATCGCCCGGCGCGCGCACCGGATTCGGCGATCCCGGCGCCGAAATAATGCCCGAGTTCAACAGCAAATATTTCCACAAAAAAGGTGTGCTGGCAGCTCCCAGACAGGACGTCAGCGTCAATCCGCAGAAAAAATCCGATATGTCGCAATTTTTTATCGTACAGGGAAAAATATTTACTTCAGGACAACTGGATACGCTCGAACTGGCGGCAAACAGACTGATTCGCCGCAAGGCAATGGAGGAATTTTATCATCCCGTAAAAGCGCAGATGGATTCGCTGCTCGACGCAGACAGGCAGGCCTACAACCGACACGTGACGGTCATCAATGCAAAAGTCGATTCGATGATACGCGCCACGCCCGGACACCTGATTTTCACCCCCGAACAGCGTGAAGCATACACGACCGCAGGCGGTTCGCCGCATCTGGACGGCGAATACACGATATACGGCGAGATGACGGAGGGCTTCGACGTGCTGGATGCCATCGCCGCCCGGCCGAGAGACGCCTACGACCGCCCCCTGAAAGACATACGCATTGTCAGCATACAAATAATCAGCAGCGAATGAATCGACAGTAGCAATATTCAAGGCTCGGGATTCAAACGCGGGTGCGTTTCAAACCGTCGCACTTCACTATTGCGCACTCCCGCGCGAAATGCACGCGTCAAAAATCCGGAAATTCAACGATGCACCCATTTCGTCATTCGACGCTTCAACTGAAAAATTCTCCCTTCCCGGATTTTCATTTTCAATTATAATTAATACCTTTGCCCTTCGGAAACAATCTGAATTGTAGAAAAAACAAAATATTATGGGAAAAGTAATCGTAATCGGCGCGGGCGGCGTGAGCATGGTAGCCGTGAAGAAAATGGCGATGAACAGCAACGTGTTCACCGACATCATGCTGGCCAGCCGTACCAAAAGCAAATGCGATAAAATCGCCGCCGGCATTCGCCAGATGACCGTCCGTACGGAGCGCGTCGACGCGGACCGGCTCGACGAACTGCTGACGCTTTTTCGCCATTTCCAGCCGGAACTGGTGGTAAACCTCGCGTTGCCGTATCAGGATCTGTCCATCATGGACGCATGCCTGTCGTATGGAGTAAACTATCTGGACACGGCAAACTACGAACCGCCCGGCGAAGCCCGATACGAATACGGCTGGCAGTGGGCTTACCGGGACCGCTTCGAAAAAGCCGGCCTGACCGCCATTCTGGGATGCGGCTTTGACCCCGGCGCCACAGGCGTGTTTACCGCCTACGCCGCCAGGCACCATTTCGACGAAATACACCATCTCGACATCGTCGACTGCAATGCCGGCGACCATCACAAGCCTTTCGCCACAAACTTCAACCCCGAAATCAACATCCGCGAAATCACCCAGAAAGGACGCTATTACGAGAACGGAGAATGGATTGAAACAGAACCGCTCTCCGTGCATCAGCCGATCAACTATCCGCACATCGGCCCGCGCGAATCCTACCTGATGTATCACGAAGAACTGGAAAGCCTCACGAAAAACTTTCCGACACTTCAGCGCGCCCGCTTCTGGATGACGTTCGGACAGGAATATCTGACACACCTGCGCGTGATGCAAAACATCGGCATGACGAGCATCAAACCCGTGCTGTTTCACGGCATGGAAATCGTACCGATACAGTTCCTCAAAGCCGTCCTCCCCGATCCCGGCGAACTGGGCGAAAACTACACCGGCGAAACATCCATCGGCTGCCGCATCCGCGGACTGAAAAACGGAAAGCAGCAGACCTGCTACATCTATAATAACTGCAGCCATCAGGACGCTTACCGGGAAACCGGCGCACAGGGCGTCAGCTATACCACCGGCGTACCGGCCATGATTGGCGCCAAACTGTTCCTGCAGGGCGCATGGCGAAAACCGGGCGTATGGAATGTAGAAGACTTTGATCCGGACCCGTTTATGAAAGAAATGAACGAACAGGGACTGCCGTGGCACGAAGTGTTCAACGAAGATTTGGAACTGTAAACATTCAAGTGCATACACGACAACATCTCCGTTCATATTTTTCTTTTATTATTGATGAAGACGACACCGTCGAGCGAATCATCGGTCCTGAAGAAATGAAAACAAAGACCATGTCAATCAAATATTAAACATATAAATCATGTCGAAAGAAGAAAACAAGAAAATCACGGAAGAAAAAAACAACTCCGCCGTGAACGTAGAAAAACTGAAAGCGCTCCGCGCCACGACGGACAAAATCGAAAAAAGCTACGGCAAAGGCTCCATCATGAAACTGGGCGACGAAACCATCGAAGAAATCGACGTCATTCAAACAGGCTCGATTGGCCTGAATGCCGCATTGGGTGTAGGAGGATATCCGCGCGGACGCGTCGTGGAAATTTACGGTCCGGAATCGTCCGGCAAGACGACCCTGGCCATCCACGCCATCGCCGAGGCACAGAAAACAGGCGGTATCGCCGCCTTTATCGACGCCGAGCATGCGTTCGACCGTTTCTATGCCGAAAAACTGGGCGTAGACGTCGAAAACCTGTGGATTTCCCAGCCCGACAACGGCGAACAGGCACTCGAAATCACCGAACAGCTCATCCGCTCGTCGGCCGTAGACATTATCGTGATCGACTCGGTAGCCGCCCTCACGCCCAAAGCCGAAATCGAAGGAGAGATGGGCGACAGCAAGATGGGATTGCAGGCGCGTCTGATGTCGCAGGCATTGCGTAAACTGACGGCCACCATCAGTAAGACGAATACGACCTGCATCTTCATCAACCAGTTGCGCGACAAGATAGGCATCGTGTTCGGCGCTCCCGAAACGACGACCGGCGGTAATGCGCTCAAATTCTATGCCTCTGTCCGGCTGGATATTCGCAGCATCGGCAAACTGAAAAACGGCGAGGACGTCGTCGGCAATCAGGTGCGCGTCAAAGTCGTGAAAAACAAAGTGGCGCCACCCTTCCGCAAAGCAGAATTCGACCTGATGTTCGGAGAAGGCATTTCACATTCCGGCGAAATCATCGACCTGGGCGTCAACCTGAATATCGTCAAGAAGAGCGGTTCGTGGTTCAGCTACGGAGAAACAAAACTCGGACAAGGTCGCGACGCGGCCAAGCAGTGCATCAACGACAATCCGGAGCTGGCCGAAGAACTCGAAAAACTTATATTCGAGGCGCTAAAGAAAAACTGATGTCAAAAGAAACATACCATTCGCTTTGCCGGACGGAAGAAAGCATCCCCCTCTTTTCGCAGGACTGGTGGCTGGATGCAGCATGCGGCAAAGCGAACTGGGATGTTTTGCTGATAGAGCACAATCACAGAATCCTGGCCGCGTGGCCGCTCTACATGCCGCTGCCGGGCGTGGTCATCCTGCCCCCCTGGACGCAGACGATGGGTATCTGGCTGGCGCCTTCGCCGCACGACGCCAAGTACGCCTCTACACTGGAACACCGGCAGACGCTGTGCCATCAGCTGATTGACAGACTGCATGCACGCAGTTTCCTGCAACACTTCAACCATGCTTTCACCGACTGGCTACCCTTTTACCGGGCAGGCTATCGGCAAACCACACGCTACACGTATCTGCTGCCCGACCTGAAAAACGTCGAACACCTGTGGGAAAATATGAGTCAGAACATCCGCCGTAACATCCGGAAAGCGCGCGAACAGCACCGTATCACGGTCAGACTCGGCGTCCCGGCAGACGACTTCGTGCGGATTCAGGCGCAGACATTCGAACGGCAGCACATGAAAAACAAACAGGACCCGCGCGTGCTGCGCCGTTTGATCGACGTCTGTCGACAACGCGGACAGGGCGAAATATGGGGTGGATACGACGAGCAGGGACGGTTGCACGCCGCCGCCTTTGTCGTCTGGCAAAAGCGTGCGGCCTACTATCTTGCCGGCGGCGGCGACCCGGCGCTCCGGCAATCCGGCGCACACAGCCTTGTCCTGTGGGAAGCCATTCAATTCGCTGCCCTCCATTCGGATACATTCGACTTCGAAGGCTCGATGCTGCCCGGCGTCGAACGCTTCTTCCGCGAATTTGGAGGCATCCAGACGCCGTATTTCGCCATCAGCAAGCGCACATTGAGCCTGACGGACAGAATCAGGCTCAGGTGGAAAAGGCGGATGTCGCCATTTTAAAGGAACATCTTTTTCCCTCTCTCCGGTTCGGCCCGCGTCTGCTTGGGGGCTGTTCAAAAAAAAAATCATTTTTCCGTATGCTTTAATGTGTTTACTGAAAAGGCATTGTTTCCCGTGATGGATTCGGATGAATAATTTTTCGGAAAAATATTTGCAGAATATTTTGGTTTATAAAATAAAGTACTTTACATTTGCGGCATCAATCGGTTAAAGAATTTAGCCGTGTTTATAACTTATTAAAAAGAAAATGATTATGAAAATTTTAAGACAATTTGGAATGGCCGCAATGGCATGTATCTGTATGGGTATGGTCTGCAAGTCTCAGACGGTGGATCTTACGGTAGTGGTGAAAGGGGTGAAGGAAGTGAAGGGGAGTATCATGGTGGCCGCGGGCGACATGTCGAAACCGCAGGAGATGAAGTATGACATGGCCGGGGTGGCGTCGACGGACGATGCGGTGCTGGTGCTGAAAGAGGTGCCGGTCGGCAGGTGCGACCTGTTTGTTTATCAGGATCTGAACGGCAATTATCAACTGGACAGGGATGAGGAAGATATCCCGGTTGAGCCGTGCTACATGAAGGAGAAGGTGAGCGTGAAGGACGGCGTCGACAATCGGATGGAGGTCAGGCTTGTCAACGTGCGAGAAATGATGGGTGCGAAGAAATAAAAGTGAGAATGGCAGGATTCATGGTCGGGATGAAAAGTTTGTGTACGCATGCGGCAGCCGTGTGTGCAATGCTGGCGGTTTCGTTTGCCGCTTTGTCGCAGGAACGGAGCGGAACGGTGAGGGACGGCAAGGGTGAACCCGTTGATCTGGCAACGGTGGCGCTGCTGTCCGGCGAGGTGCATGCGGCTGTTGCCATCACGGATTCGGCGGGCAGGTTTGTGCTGTCGGTCGCGGATGGCGACTATATGCTGCATATCCGTAATATTGCGTACAGACCGCTGGAACAGGCCGTTCGCATCGCATCCGGCGTGGCCGATCTGGGCGTGTGGGAGATGGAGGAAGCGGATTTCGGCATGGCCGAGGTGGTCGTGACGGCGTCGGCCATTACGCGCGAATCGGACCGGTTTGTGATGCAGATAAACAATCATGCGCCGATGATGATGAACAAGGACGCGGCGGAAGTACTTCGCCTGGCGCCCGGCGTGTGGGTGGACGACAGCGGCCTGTCCATAAACGGAATGAAAGGGGCCAAGGTGTTCGTCAACGAGCGTGAACTCAGGCTGCAGGGCAGCGAACTGACGGGCTATCTGCGTAATTTTCATTCGTCGGATATTGCGCGGGTGGAGGTTATTCCGCAGGCAGGGGCCGAATACGGCGCGGATTCGCACGGCGGAATTGTGAGGATTTTTCTCCGCAGACAGATGGATGGCGGTGCGAGCGGGCACGTGGTGTTCAATACGTCGCAGAGCGTGCATCTGAGCGGCTACAATCCTTCCGCAACGGTGAATGTCCGCACCGGAAAGTGGACGCTGAATACTTTCGCTTCGGCAAACATGCGGACAAGGGGCGAAGGCGAACTGACATCCGTACGTGCATTTAACGACGGGCGCAACAGCGATTTCCATTCGCGGTCGAACATGAACCGGAAAGCTACTTCCGGAACGGGACGTGTCGGCGTCATTTACGATCCGGACGAGCGCAGTTCGGTGGGCGTCGAAGTCGAGTATGCGCGGAGCGAGGCGAAAATGCCTTCGCTGGCCGAAACGGTCATCACGGGCAACGGCGGCACGGCGGCGAGCGCGACAAGCGATTACCGTCAGAATGAATACGACCGCAGCCGGTCGGCCACGTTCAACTACCTCTACCGTTTCGACACGTCCGGCTCGACGCTGAAGTTCATCACCGACTATACGGACCGGAAAGTTTCGGCCGGCAACGATTATCATTCGCGTTTCGAGGTGCACGGCGCCGGCGATCCGGCGACGGATTCGGTATACCGGAGCCGCGCGTCGTCGGACTACAGCGTCTTCACGGCCGACCTGTCGGTAAACGGGCAGTTCGCCCGCGGCATGACGTTTTCGGCCGGCGCGAAATATACCCGCAACCGCATGTCGGACACCGTGCGCTACGAAACGCTCCATCGCCTGCAGGCATGGAACCTGCTGCCGGACTACAGTTTCGCGAGCGGCTATACGGAAGATATCGCTGCCGTCTACGCCGTATTTTCACTTGCCCGCGGCGGCCTGAGCCTGTCGGCCGGCATGCGCGGCGAGTACACGTCCGTCAACGGGCGAAGGGGCGAGATCCGCCGCTCGTATCCGGACCTGTTTCCACACATCAACGCCACGTATTCGTTCGACGCCATGCGCACGTACATGCTCATCGGCCAGTACTCGCGCAACATCCGGCGTCCCGATTTCCGCTACCTGAATCCGAACCGCATACAGTATTCGGACTACTCGTACATGATCGGCAATCCCGATCTGCGCCCGACGTACATGAACCGCTTCAGTCTCACGGCCGTATACCGCTACCGCTACGTCCTCTCCGCCGGTGGCACGATGCATCGCGACCTCATACGCGAAGTGTGCCGCATCGACCCGTCGAACGCCGACGTCACCTTCATCACGCCCGAAAATCATCACACGGAGAATCACTTCTACCTCCACCTCAGCTTCCCGCTGCAGCCGGCCGAATGGTGCGCCGTCAATGTGGATCTCACAGGCGTGAAGCAGGACATACGCGGAACGGCCGGCGACGCACGGCAGTCGCACTACCTTTATTTCAACAACATAACGAGCGTTTTCACGCTGCCTGCGAAACTGCATGCCGAAGTCTCTTACAGCGGAACGAGCCGTCTCTATTCGGCCAATTCGGGCATCGAACCCGCACATCTCTTTCATGCCTCGCTGAAGAAGACCTTCCTCGGCGAACGGCTCACCGCCTCTCTGAGCGTGCACAATATTTTCGATCGCCGGACGGCCTATTTCTCTCATACCCCGCACTTCACGATTCACTCCGCCGAGCGCGCCGCCGGAACAGGCCGACATGTGAAAGTCGGCCTGCAGTATCACTTCCGCACCGGAAAAGCCTTCAAGGGAAGATCCGTCGAAAGCGCTTCCGCCACCGAACGTGAACGCCTCGGCAAACCCGCGGAAACAAAATAAACATCTCCCCCGCACCGGTACAAAATAAAAAACAGCTATATTTACACACTAAAAATGAAAGCAATGGAAAATAAAGAACTGCAGGACAATCCCCTGAACGAAAAAGAAAGTATTGAACTCATCGCCCGCATGATCCGCAACACGCAGCGCGGCCTCGCACGCGGCGCCGGAACGCCGATGCTCCTCTGGGGCTATGCCACACTTGCCGCCACCGCCGCCGTATGGCTCGCAGCCAGGCTGACGGCAGACGACCGCTGGAACTATCTCTGGTTCATGATCCCTCTCATCGGCCTGCCGGGCATGCTCTTCTGCCGGAAACGCACCCCCGGCGTGCACACCTACATCGACCGCGTCATCCGCTACGTATGGTTCGTCCTGGGCACCACCGGCTTCATGCTGTCGATGCTCTCCATCGCAAGCTCCATGTGGGCGCTGCCCATACTGTTCATCATCATCCTCATCATGGGCATGGGATCCGTACTCACCGGACTCGTTATCGAATTCAAACCCATGATTATAGGCGGAACAGCCGGTATGCTCGTCAGCATCCCCCACTACCTCGTGTCCGGCTACGACATCAAGATGCTCACCTTCGCACTCGCTTTCGCGGCCATGTACATCATTCCCGGACACATCCTGAACCGCAAAGCCCGAAACGCATGCTCCGCGAACTGAACCCGCTCCTGCACAGCGAGCTTCGACTCGGCGTAATGTCCATCCTCATCAGCGTCGAAAGCGCCGACTTCACCTACATCCGGCGCGAAACAAACGCGACGGCAGGCAACCTCAGCGTGCAGCTCGACAAACTCACCCGCGCCGGATACATCACGACCGAAAAGAGTTTTAACGGCCGGATGCCCCGCACCACCTGCCGCATCACGTCCGCAGGCATCGACGCCTTCCGCGAATACGTCGACGTCCTCCAGTCCTACATCGCCAATCTCCCCGCGCCACGCTGACCGGAGGGCGGCGCGGACGGCGCTGAAACATATATATACTGCGGGCGAGGTGGATTTGAGAACGATGAACTATGAACGATGAACTATGAACGATGAATCCGGTCACAGCTCAACGTTCATCGTTAAACTTGCAATTTCAGACCGTGTGAAGCATGATATGCAAGTCCCGACGGACCATTGCCTGTGTCGCACTCGCGTGATAGGATCCGCCGCGTCGCACCCGGGCGGGTGTGCGCCTCCCGCACCCGGGCTGGCGTGTCTCCCGCACCTGAGCGGGTATGCCTCCCGCACTTGGGCTGGCGTGTCTCCCGCACCTGGGCGGGTGCGTCTCCCGCACCTGAGCGGGTATGCCTCCCGCACTTGAGCGGGTACGCCTCCCGCACCCGGGCGGCACGGTATACTTTGTAATTCCGGTTGATTCTCGGGTCGAACTCGGGTAAATCATGGTGCGGAGATTGCCGCGGTGCGCCTCCTTTCACGCCGGGGATGCGCCGGTTCCCGTTTTTTTCTCCCGTGTAAAGCGGGCGGACGCCAGGGGTAAGCGTCCGTGCGCGGCCGGTGAGGGCGGAGGCTATCGACGGCGGCCCGCCTCCACCGCCGGTCGGGGCCGGGGGAAAGCGGGCGGTTCGGACGATCGTGGCGGCGGGCGACGGC
>JAIRYD010000201.1 GCA_031267935.1 Tannerella sp. | reverse complement strand
CATCAGGTCATCAAACTGTTCGGTCAGGTCGCGGATAGCGTCCGCCGTGGATTTCAAATCCATGGCGGACAGCTTTTCTATTTCCTTACCGGCATCCTTCGCCGCATCTTCAATACCCTCAATCGCTTCGGCCGCTTCGCCGGCGGCGTCCGTTATCCCTTCGACAGGCGACGAAACGTTGTCTACAAGTTCAGCTACCCATTGTGTTGTTACGGTACTCATCGAATATTATTCTCACGGCTTCCAGCACGCCTTTTGTTATTACTTTGGAATCAATCTCTTTAAGATACATATATTTGGCATAGAAGTCCAGCCACTCTTCCTCGCTCAGGTCGCGGGCCTTAACGCCGAACGTATGCTCAATCGCCAGGTCTGCCTGCTCAAGGCCGTTTTCCTTTGCCCTGAAGGCGGCGCACGCGTCTTCTATGCCTTGGTAAAAAGTTTCTTTCCGCTTTTTGCGATCCCCGTCAGCAGTTCGATCGTGCGGGAGTATACCACGCCGTCCTCCAGGTCTTCCGTATTACCTCCGACAATCATGTTCTTAATCATCATGTCGGCGATATGGAACGGCTCGTCCTTTTTGCTTCCCATCGCTTGTATCACATCTTTCGTGGGACGCCTGGCAATAAACTGGTAACGTTCGCCCGCATCAAATGTAATGTCGAGTATGTACAGATGCTTGTATTTCGCCTCAAGCGAATTAAATTCCTCCTGCGTGACGCACCAGAGTTTCGGCCCGGGCGCCTCCGTAGCGCCTCCCGCAT
This sequence comes from Tannerella sp., assembly GCA_031267935.1. GTDB lineage: Bacteria > Bacteroidota > Bacteroidia > Bacteroidales > Tannerellaceae > Tannerella. Next base: position 2,955 of record JAIRYD010000201.1, on the reverse strand, counting down.
CCCCGGGCGCCAGAAACGCCGCTCCAACGCCTGTCGCCAGAACAACCCCGCCGATATCCCCCGGAGAGGCCTCTGTTACCCACTCTTTCACTTCATCTCCAAACCCCGTGTCCGCAAGGACGTCCATCGCCAAAAGCGACCCCAGCGCCAAAAGCGCAAAAATGACAAATCTTTTCATGTTGCTAAATAATTAAAATTGTTAAAACTTCGATTCCACTCGAAACCATCGATTTCGGTCAATTCCGGTCGACTTTAGTCGAAACCCGTCGACTTCGGTCGAAAATCATCGACCGCAATTATTAAATAATATTCCAGTCGATATGCGAAACAATCAGGTCGTACTTGATACCGACTGTTTTATCGTTCTGTTTAATCTCGCGCGTATTGGCGGTAAACTCGCAGTTGCGTACCCGGTCTTTGTAAACAAATCCCCGGTATTCGTAACTCACGGCAATGTCAAACGGAGCAATATCCGTCAGCCTTTGTCCCGGAGCGAGCGACTGCTGCAGCGCAACCGCTTCTTCCAGGAACAGGGTAAGCGAACATTCCGCCTTGTAGTTCCCGGAGCCGCGGCCAACCGGCATCTTGCCGGCGCCGTAAGCGTTCTCCTTTTCCTCGCTGTCGTTATATGACAGTTCGGTAATTCCTTCCACATCGCGGCCAAGCATGGTCAGGGTAACATTGTTCCAGCCCGCCATCTTCCCGAACCTGTTAATTAAACTTTGTATCATCTGCGTTAAATTGATTTGGTGAAACCGAGGTCAATCTCAAATTCGTGCACGACGCCGTCGGCAACCAGCCGCACTTTTACATTAAACGGCCGCGTCGATACGGCAGCCTGTTTAGGGTCGATGTAAATATCAAAGTCCGCCACGTCGCCCGCGCTTTTCATGGGTTCCAGCGCCTTGCGCACGCGCCCGTCCCAATCGGTTATGGTCGTGCTTTTGATGTAGCCCGTTGCCGGATCCGCCTGTACCTTCGACCGGATGCGGGGTATAAGCGTTTCACGGATGATGCGCGCCGCCCTGTTCCATATCGCGTTGCGCTCAATGAAACAGTAGTCGCTACCCTCCTCCGTGCAGGTGTGGGAGTTCGAAAAGAAATAGCCGCCGTAACCGGAAAATCCGCCGGCGTATATGTATCCGAGTTCATCCAGTCTCCTTTGGTCTGAAGCCGAAAGCGACTCGAAAGAATTGCCGCTTGACAGGCCCGCGGACAGCCAGCGGCCCGTCTTGACGTCTGTCAGCATGTAATCCTTATCGGCCTTGCGCGAACGGGGTTTTGCCTCGATGTCGACCGAGCCGAGATTCTCATGTATGCTGCGAACCAGCAGCATGCCCAGCGCGCTTCCGACGGCCACCGGATCCGCATAGTCCGGATCGGGTGCGGCAACGCCCGGATCACAGCCGATGATGACCGACACGTTTTCGCAGTCCAAAGCCCGAAGGTCGGGGAAAGTCGCGATATTGTTACCCAGATATGCACCCCTGCCCTGAATCAGAACCGCGTCGATGTAGACATGATCCTCCGCAAGGCCGTCCACGAGAAGCTGTGCGCCCTGTACCGCAAGGCTAATATCATTGCCCGCCTCGTCTTCCAGACCCACCATTCCGACCGTATTCACGCCCGGAATCGAACGCAGCGCAGTAATGAAAGCCGCGAGGTTTTTAAGATCGCTAACCTTGCTCGTTCGATCAACGACTACCAGATACACGCGCGTTTCGGGGGACAGGCGAAAGACTTCCGACAGGTGGTAGTGCGTCAGCGCCTTGTTCGCCACATCGCTTTCGGGCGTTATCCCCAGCGCCTCCGCATCTTCGATCTGCAACAGTTCAAAAGCCTTGTTCAGCTCCGGATGCCCGGATCCCGTATCCACGCCCGCAACCAGAACCGCGACGCGGACGGAGACTTCGCCTCCGCCCAGCCCGCCGTCCAGTTTATTTATTTGTACGCCTGCAAATGCCATTATGTCTGCGTTTTGAGTTTTTCAATTTTCTTCTCCGCTGCGTCGATAACCGATTTGCGATTATCGCCCGTCCGTTCCGCATCCAGGATGGCCGTGACGGCTTCCGTGTCTGCCGCCGCCGCAATATCTTCAATAAGCAATTTTGCATTCTTTGCTGCGCCGACACTTTTCTTTTCGCGAAGGAAAGACTCAATTTCCAGTTCTCCGCGCTTTTTATTCGGAGACGCATGATTTTCGGCATGCGCTTTTTCAAAAAAAACCTGACCGTCGGACGTCGCAAAAACCCTGTCGATTGCCGGGTAACGCCTGAATACGTCTTCCGCGACATTTTTTAATTCTGATTTATTCATGACTTAAACCGTTTTTAAATGTTGTCCGATATGATTGCGCCGAAACCGTAGTCCACTATGCGGTCGACAAGTCCGTACGTCTGCGTCCGGAAGACTGATTTCGGATCGGCGCTTTTGGTATCGGCCGTTTCCGAACTGTACAGCGCCTTTATCCTGTCTAAGTGATACACGGCGTTCGGGGCGTAGAAGAACAGGGACGCCCGACGGTCGCCGGTCGTCATCACGGCGCCTTTGGCTTTTTTCACCGTCGAGGAATTGAACACCGGCGCCGTGTTGTTCTCGAAGAACTTGAATCCCATCACGCTGCGTACCTTCCCCGTAGCGGTATCAAAGAATATTTCCCGGCTCGAGAAATAATTCGCCGAAGCAGTGTCGAGGATCAGGTCGGTCGCATGTTCGGGACACAAAATCATAAACAGTTTGTCCATATCCGGCAAATTCAATTTCTTGACCGTCTCCAGGTACGCGATGAGATCTGAAAATATCAGCCGCCTGCGGCCGCTCCCGTCGTCAGACCCCGTCGTGCGCACCACGGGCATGCCGGTATTCGTGCCGTCGTCCGGGCACAGCTTCCAGATGATATGGTCGCGTATGCCGCCCTTGAATGCCTCCACATGTTTCACGCGCACCTCGTTCCGC
>JAIRYD010000160.1 GCA_031267935.1 Tannerella sp. | reverse complement strand
ACCCGCATTTTTTTTATCTCCGATCGGGACGTATCTTTGCCCCCGGAAACGCAGAGACGTGACAGATGTTGGGATTATTGGGTAAAGGTATAATTATTGGACTGCTGGTGTCGGCTCCCATGGGACCGGTCGGCATATTGTGCATCCAGCGGACTCTCAGAAAAGGGCGCTGGCACGGTTTTGTTTCGGGGCTGGGCGCCGTACTCTCCGATGTGATCTACGCCGCCGTCACGCTCTTATTCATGGGACTGGTCGTCAATTTCGTGGAAACGCACATTCGGCTGCTCGAACTGTCCGGCACAGCCGTACTCGGCATTTTCGGCATCTATCTGCTCCGGAGCAATCCGGTCAGGAACCTGAGAAAAAACAGCGAAACAAAAAACACTTATCTGCACGACTTTATCACCGCCTTTCTGTTCACGCTGAGCAACGCGCTGATCGTACTGCTCTACATCGGCATGTTCGCCCACTTTTCGTTCATCCTGCCCGCACACTCATGGTGGGATGTCACGAAAGGACTGAGCGGCATCGCCCTGGGCGCCATTATCTGGTGGTTCTTCATTACGTATCTGATATCCAAACTCCAGCGATGGTTCAACATCCGCGGCATCCATCTCCTCAACAGAATTGTCGGGACGATTATCCTCCTGCTCGTAATCGTGCAGATCGGCTATTCCTGCTTTTTTCAGTGATTTTAATCCATATTATTGCCTAAAAAAACGGAAAAGTTGTATTTTTGCATCTCCCGGCGGAAAGCAAATACGCTCCGCCGCAAAACGACTAAATGTAAACATCTAAAAATTAATGTATATGTTGGATACTATCTATTATGGCAGTTCATTGAAAACCTGGCTGATTTCAATATCCCTCGTCGCCGCCGCATTCATTGCATGCAAGATTCTCGCCATCCTGAACAACCTCCTTGTCAAACAGATCGCACGCTCGCGCAACGATCCGTACGAAGGCCTTTGCCTGAAAGCCCTCGAACGCCCGGTACAACTGGCGCTGATACTGTTTGCCGCATGGCTGGCCTTGAGGCAGCTCCACATGACAGACGACATGCTTCACCTCGTCGACCATTCCTGCTCCATCCTGGCCATCGTCAACACGACGTGGCTTGTCGCCCGCCTGATCACCTCCTTCGTGGAGGAAAGCATCATCTTCTCCAGCTATCGCGACAAAAACAGACGCCTTGACACCAGCCTTCTGCCTGTAATCAAGCGGACGCTCAACATCCTCGTCTGGCTGATAGGAATCGTGATGGCGCTGAACAATGCGGGCGTCAAGGTATCGACACTGCTGGGAACGCTCGGTATCGGCGGAATAGCCTTTGCACTGGCAGCGCAGGACACGATCAAGAATATACTTGGCGGAATCACCATTTTCGTCGACCGCACGTTCAGAATCGGCGACACCGTCAACATCAACGGCATGGAAGGCACCGTGGAAGACATCGGAATCAGAAGTACGCATATAAGAACTTACGACCGGCGTGTCGTCATCATCCCGAACTACAAACTGACGGACACCTCGATCACAAACATCAGCCGCGAACATGCGCGCCGCGTCGTGGCAACACTCGGACTGACCTACGACTCGGACTGCCACAAAGTACGGAACGCACTGGAACTGCTGAAAAAAATTCCCGAAACAGTGTCCGACGTGCACAAAAAAGACCTTTCCGCCACCTTCTCGGAATTTGGCGACTCGGCCCTCGTCCTCACTTTCATCTATTTCATCAGAAAGCAGGCCGACATACGGGAAACCATCTCTGCCGTGAACTTCGAAATATTGCGCACGTTCAACGAAGCCGGCCTGAACTTTGCCTTCCCCACGCAAACCGTCTTCCTGGAAAACAACCGGCGACAAGTCGCGGAGTAAGGAACCGGCACCCCTCCCTGCTTGCGGATTGCTGATGCTCCGAAATTTTTAAATTACACTCGGTATGATTTTTTAAATAAATTATACTCCTTTTCTAATACAATATGATTATCTTTGCGGCATTAAAAACTTTAGTTTTATACAAATTATTATCATTCAATTATTTAAAAATGGAAAACTTATTTAATGACATCCAGGGCACAATCGCTGCCTTCACAAAAGATGCGGCTTTACAAATTGAGAAATCCAACAAGGCGGCAGGCACACGCGCCCGCAAAACTTCGTTGGAACTGGAAAAATTGTTGAAGGATTTCAGGAAAAAATCACTGGAAATCTCGAAACAGTAAGCGAAGGTTAAAGGAGATTCATAACGATGAACCTCCTTTTTCTTTTGATCTCAACAAAAATAAACCTATCTTTGCGCCGCAAAAAAATAATAACAACACATAATCATGGCATTAAAATTTATTACTGCCGAAGAGGCAGCATCTTATGTACGTCATAACGACCACGTGGGCTTCAGCGGCTTTACCCCTTCGGGCTGCCCGAAAGCCATCCCTTCAGCCATTGCAAAACGGGCTGAAGCAGAACATGCAAAGGGCAATCCGTTCCAGATCGGGATGTTCACCGGCGCCTCGACGGGCGACAGTCTGGACGGCGCCCTGGCACGCGCCAAAGCGGTGAAGTTCCGCACGCCCTACCAGTCCAACAAAGACATGCGCGCCCTGCTGAACGCACGCGAAGCCGCCTATTTCGACCTCCACCTTTCGGAACTGGCACAAGGCTTGCGCTACGGATTCTTCGGGAAAGTGAATGTGGCCGTCATCGAAGCCGCCGACGTGTCGGAATCCGGTGAAATCGTCCTGACCGACGGTGTGGGCATCTCCCCGACCATCTGCCGTCTGGCAGACATTATTCTTATCGAACTGAACCGCTATCATCCGAAAGAAATCCGCGGCATGCACGACGTGTACGAGCCGGAAGACCCGCCCCTGCGCAGAGAAATCCCCGTCTACACACCGTCCGACCGCATCGGTTCGCCGGTCGTCAAGGTAGACCCGGCCAAAATAAAAGGCATCGTCGAAACAAACAACCCGACGGAAAGCGGCAAGTTCGCTTCGCTGGACGAAGTGACGCTGGCCATCGGCCGCAATGTAGCCGCCTTTCTGGTCGGCGAAGTGAAAGCGGGACGCATACCGCCCGCATTCCTCCCGCTCCAAAGCGGCGTAGGCAACGTGGCAAATGCCGTGCTCGGCGCAATGGGCGAAAACAGAGATATCCCGGCCTTCAACGTCTACACCGAAGTCATTCAGGACGCGGTCATCAAACTGATGGAGGAGGGACGCGTCAGATTCGCAAGCGGTTGCTCGCTGAGCGTGAGCGAAGAAGTGTTGCGCAAGATATATGACAACCTTCCGTTTTTCAAGGACAAACTGCTTCTTCGTCCCCAGGAAATATCGAACAACCCCGAAGTAGCGCGCCGCATGGGACTGATTGCCATCAATACGGCGCTCGAAGTGGACATCTTCGGCAATATCAATTCCACGCACGTCTCCGGCACACGGATGATGAACGGTCTGGGCGGCTCGGGCGATTTCACACGCGCAGCCTATCTCTCCATCTTCACGACGCCCTCGACGGCCAAGGACGGGAAAATAAGCGCGTTCGTACCAATGGTGTCGCACCTCGATCACAGCGAACATTCGGTGAAAATTATCGTCAGCGAATACGGAGTAGCCGACCTGCGCGGAAAATCGCCGGTGCAGCGCGCACGCGAAATCATCGACAAATGCGTACACCCCGATTACCGTCCCCTGCTGAACGACTACCTGAACATGGGTATCCAGGGACATACGCCGCAGAATCTGAATGCATGCTTCGCCTTCCACCGCGAACTGGCCGAAAGCGGAGATATGCATCACGTGGATTGGCAAACCTGTTCCTGAATGACTGAATAGTCCGGAGGAATCTCTAAAAACTCCGAATTCAAGGTTTCGCGAGATTCCATCCCGGCTTCGCCGGGGAAAAATGGGAAAAGACTGTCGGTTAATACAATGACGGGAAAATACACTTCACAAAAATAGCCCGCGTGAAGTATAATATATCCTGATTACAAACTGCGACACACGCAGACGGTACGAAACCTGAGTTCGACCTAAGAATTGCAATAAATATCTGAAGATGCACGGTCGCTTGCCCGGAGGGCATTCATGTCAATAGAAAACGTCACGGTATACCCCCTCCCTGATGACAGATTGGGGATTATTGAGAGTAAGTCGCACTCATAATTGCAAAACAAGATGCGGTGCTATTCCCGGATTTGCTCATTTTCCCCTCGATCTGGGCGTTTCGCCTTCGGCCAGGGGAGGGAAAAATATGATGTTTATAACATCGCCACATCGTATGGGCTTGCCTTTCGTGCTTATTCCGGGATGCCTGACAGCTTCTTTCACCAGGCGTACGGCTTCGTCGTCCAGTTCACTGATGCCGGAACTTTCCTCGACTTTGATGTCCGAAGCTCTTCCATCCTTTTCGACAATCATTATAATTGCCGCATATCTTTTGTCTTCAATATCCCAGTCGGCATACCTGTTGTTCCTGCGGAAGTATTCGTTTGCATCAGGCAGTACCGGTATAGTCCTGACATGTTTCATGTCGGCCTCATTCCATCTGTATACCTTGTCATCTTCATCATCCAAAGATACCGGCGGCGGGATCTCTCCTTCATTCCCGTTCTTCCGGGGCATGGAAAGTCCGGCGCCGCTCTTCGCGGATGCTCCTCCATGTTGCGGAAAGGCTATTGCATATTCACCGCCGGCCGCCTTCTCCTGCAGGCCGGCCTCACCGGGCTGTTTCAGTTTGCCGAGCAGAAGGTAGTTGTTGTCATTTTCCCCGATGGCGTCGACGAACCCGGCCAGGGTTTCTCCCGTCTTCTCGTCCGGACCGGAGGAAGATATGGCCGCCGTCAACTGTTCCTTCAATTCGCCGGGATCCATGTTGGAAATATAATATCCACGGTTCCAGGCATTCCATTTTGCACCGGAGATATTCCCGCACATGTCAAGTCCGGCGCGCACATACCCGCCCCGCAGGGTCTTCCTGTCAATCATCGCAAGTGCGTAATCATTCCCCGTCCCGTCCATGATGCGTGTCAGAAAATGGCCCGGCAGTTCATTGTAGTCGTGCTTTTGCAGGTTGTCTTCATTGAATTTTACGGTAAAGGCCGGGCGCAGGCGGCAGGCGGATTCGTCGTAATGATACAGGGTATCGTTCTTTTCTGCCCAATGGAAGATGGAGATGTCCATATTCTCCGTATTCTGCGAGCCGTCCATTTCGTTACTGAAGTCCGTCTGGAAAGTCAGGTGACCCGCAGGCACCTCGCATATAATATTTCCTTCAAAATCCTGCGTCCATATCACCGAGGGCACACCTTCGAAAGGCAGGACGCCAACCGTGACTTGCCGCTTCGCTTCATCCATGCGAAATACGCCCTTCGTGACGCCGTATGCCAGCGGGATGGGCGGCAGGAGGTTGCCTTGCAGGTCGCAGACCAGTATCCTCCGGCTCTGCCAGGGGAGAAGATAGACACGGCCGTTCGTCTCATCGATATGGCTGTCACAGATGGCAAGATACTCGTCCGGCCCCGACCCGCGCCTGGAGAGATGGCACAGGAACTTCCCGCTCCTTTCAAACAGCTTGTACCCGCCGGATTTTGAAGAATAGACGCCGACGTAATTTTCGGAGACGAAACACCTGCCGTCGTCCGCAATAAAGGCATCGTCGTTTTCTTCCTCCAGGTCGATGATTTCGAAACCTGAAAAAAGCATGCCCAGGGGCAAATCTATCGTATCTTTCAGCAGGGAGAAGTCGCAAACTACGACCGTGTCGCCCTGCGTATTGACCACTCGCTCGGCAACGACCGGAAAACGGCTGAACAAATCTGTACCGTAACCGTTCCTTCCGTTACTGCACGCACTGAGAAGGAGCACAAACATGCTTCCCGAACAAAACAATTCAAAAAGAAATTTTCGCTTCCGCATAATTTTATGTTTAGTCTATACTACATTAACGTCGGTTCGACGTAAAAAAACAAATAAATTTGTAAAATAACGGGATATTGTGTAACTTTAAAGTGCTAAACATAAATAATATACACAATAAATCCCGTTAAATTATGAATACAAATATAGTAGAAATTTATTACATTATCGCCGAATTCTGCAAGAATTTCGATCAACTCACGGAGGGGATACCGTGACGTTTTCTATTGATATGAAGAGTCTGTCTCAAAAGCACGCAGATGACGCAGATCAGACGGATTTGCGCAGATTTTTTATAAATCTTAATTATACGAAGTGCATATTATCAACGAATTGGCAATCTGCGTGAATCTATAAAATCTGTGTTATCTGCGTGCTAAGTGACTTGCGAGACAGCTCCAGCGGCCGTTCATCTTCAGGTATTTATTGTAATTCTTAGGTTGAACTGACGATACGGATTACATACAAATCACCGTTCAGACATCACCCGCATTCAAAACAAAAAAAGAGGCCGTCCATTCCGGACAGCCTCTTTTTTTGATTCCAGGCAATTTGCCTGTCTGCGGTTTCTATCGCACGGCCACCTTATACGCCTTTCCGTCGAGAAGGACGGTATAGTAGCCCTGCGGCAGCGATTCCGTCGTCAGACCGGCGCTCACCGACAGCTGTTTATGCAACTCTCCGCCCAGCGTGTAGACGGACAGCGT
>JAIRYD010000070.1 GCA_031267935.1 Tannerella sp. | reverse complement strand
CAAGGCAGGACGTCGCTGTCGATACGAAAACAGTCCTGCCTTTCAGGCAGCAGGAGTATGTGCGGGTCTTTCGCCGCAGGTCGCCGACCTGCGGTTATGGAAATCACGTCCTTCGGACTTTGGCTTTCCGGCATGGAATCTGTTGCAGTGCGTAACATCAGTGATTAATTCTCCATTCTCCATTCTCCATTCTCCATTCAAAAGAGTGTATCCACGCATCCTGGTGGTTGACGTCCAGTTCCAGCGTTTTGTGCAGGAACTTCCGGGCTTCCGCGCGGTGGCCGAGGCCGAGCATGCCGAGGGCGATGACGTAGTGGCAGTGTATGCGGTTGCGGACTTGGAGGTCGTCGTCCCAGATGGCCGGTTCGGGCAGCGAGACGGCGAAATAGTCGATGCGGCAGTCGTCGAAGAGGTGGTTTCGGCCGTGGTCGACGAGTTTGTTGAAGCGGCTTCGCGCCCGGTCGGCATGGCCGAGCGCTTCCCAGGCGAGGCCCTGGTAATAGATGTTGTCGGGACGCCGGTCGTTGTAGTAAAAGACCTGTTGCGGTTCGGATGCGCCGGCGGCGGCTTTGCGGAAGTGAAGCGCGGCTTTCGCTTCGTCGCCCGCGCCGCGGTATGCGAGTCCCTTGCAGTAGTCGACGTCGTTTTCTTCGGCGTTGATCAGTTTGCCTTCGCCGAGGTTGTGCGGGTAGGCGTCCGTTTCGTGCAGCAGGCGCAGGGCTTCGTCGAACTGTCCGGCGGCGATGGACTGTCGGGCCAGCGCCACGCGGCAGAAGACGTACTGCCGGGTGATTTTGCCCTCGCCGCCTTCCCACGGATGGAATTTACGGCCGGCAATCAGCGCTCGGGCTTCGGCAAAACGTCCCAGGCGGTTGTAAAGCGTGATTCGTTCGAGGCACAGGTCGTCGCGCTGTTCGACGAGCGGGAGGAATTTCTCGAGATGTTCGAGGCGGACGGACGGCGTTACTCCCGTTTTTCTGTACAGCTGGTCGAGTTCCATCAGCATACGGGCGTTGGCGCTGTCCAGGCGGAATGCTTCCTTGAGCAGCCGGACGGCTCTGTCCTTTTCCTGCCGTTTGTTGTAGCAGGCCAGCGCCAGATTCCGCAGCGCAGCGGGAAAACGGGCGTTTATCCGCACGGATTCCTCCCAGCAGTCGACGGCATTGTCGTACCGGCGCGCGGCATACCAGAAGTTACCCAGGAAGTAATGTGCGTGCGCATCTTCCGGATTGGCGCGAATGGCGTCCTGGAGGATGTTTACTTCCTCGATGCGGCTGGGGAAGCATCTGTCGGGCGACATGCGGGACGCTTCGGCATAACGGCTCAGGGCTTCCTCGGGGCGTCCCGCGCGGGAGGCGAAATATCCGAGCGCGTAACAGGTCATGGGCGAACAGCCGTGACCGTCGGCGGCGCTGCGGAGCAAAAGCTGCGAGGCTTCTTCGTAGAGACCCGCCGCGGCATAGTCGAGGGCATATTCCAGGTAAGCATGCGCGCCTTCACGCATGAGCGTCGCAAGGGCGGAGAGGTCGCGACTGTCTTTCGTCAGGAGATATTTCTCGAAGCGGCATCCCATGTTGAACGGGTCGAGGGCGAGCGAACGGTCGATGAACGCCAGCGCTTCGTCCGTGCGGCCGAGGTGGCGGAGGATGACGGTTTTCAGGTGGCGCGCCCTGTGGTTGTGCATGTTTCCGGCCAGGCTGCGTGCCACGCGGTCGAGGGCGTTCTCCCGGTCGCCGCGCGAAACGTCCGTCTGCGCCAGCGCCAGATAGCCGGCGTCCTGCCATGCGGCGTTCCACGTCGATTTGTAGAACATGTCGTAAGCCTCGTCCTCTTTTCCCTGCATACGGAGGCTCCATCCCAGGTTGTAAAACGGTTCGCCGTCGCCGGGGTTGGGATTGCGCCGCGTCAGCGTGTCGACGGCGCGGCGGAAGCGCTGTTCCGCTTCGGCAAACCGTCCCCGGTGCAGGAGCCGGAGTCCCATGGCGTTGTTGCAGCGGCTGTCTCCCGGCTCGCGGCGGAGCGCCTCCAGGTAGTACTCCGCCGGGTCGTACGTCGCGTGGCGGTACTGTTCGAGATGCAGTCCGGCGAGGTACAGCTGCTCGACGGACGGGATGCTTTCGGGCGTGTCGACCGCCTGTGCCGGCGCGGGTGCGGGATTTATATCGGGTTTGTCCGCCCGGTAACGGAGCATCAGCCGGCCGTCGGGGGCGTGGAGCGTGAAAATCAAATCTTCCGCCGCGGCGCCGTCCACGTCTACATCCCTCGCGTATACGGCGGCGGGCGAGACGTCCGCCCTGTCGTCCAGACAGACCTTCCCTCCGGCATTTTTCAGGACGACGCGCAGGTCTTTATATTCGGAGGTCGTGTAGAGAATGATTTTTGCACGGCCGTCGCGCACGTCCACGTTCACGACGGCGTCTTTCGTCGCATTCTTCACGTAGCCGACTTCGGCGTAGGGCATGAAATACTGCGTCCACGACTTTTCCTCGCCCGGCTGCAGCCAGGAGAAATCAGGCTGGTTGTCGGTATAGACGCCCGTCATCAGCTCGATGTACGGCCCGTCCTCGTCCGTGAGATTACGGTCCCATGCCTGTCCGAAATCGCCGTTGCCCCACGTCCACTGCTTTTTGCCGGGCGAGACGTGATGGTCGGCGACGTGCAGCAGTCCGGCCCTTGCGTCTTCATCGTATCCGCCGACGAAGTCATACCGGGATTTGACGGCCATGTATGACGTCGGCACGGGGATGTTGCCGTATCGGGAGATGTCCACGCCGGCGGAATAGTCCTGTTTGTAGTAGACGCCGGTGGCTATCGGGAAGTTCGACACGTCGCGCCTGCCGTGGTCGAAGACGGCGTGCACGTCGGGCGGGAAAACCGAGTGATAGCGGTCGCTGACGGCGACGGCCGGATTTGCCCACCAAAGGAACGTGCGGGGGAAGGGCGTGCGGTTGTATACTTTCACTTTTATCTCGAGGTACGCCTTTCCGGGATGGAGCGTGAAGCCGTGCATGCCCTTGGTGCGTGACATGCGTTCCACTTCGCTGCACCATACCGTGATGCTGCCGTCGGCGTTTTCCTCCGTCAGGCATCCGGTCGGCAGAAAAGTGCCCGGGCGGTGATGCTGCGGCCAGTTAAACTCGATGCCGCCGGATATCCACGGGCCGGTAAGCCCCACGAGCGCGGGTTTTATCACCTGGTTGTAGTACACGAAATGCCGCCCCCGGACTTTATCGTAAGCCATCTGCACGCGTCCGCCGAGTTCGGGCAATATCATGATTTTAAGATATTCGTTCTCCATGAAAAGCGCGCGGTACGGCCTGTCGACCTTCTCATCGAGGATTTTTTCCACGACAGGATAGGGGTACACGACGCCGGAACTCCCCTGATAAACGCGTTTTTCCAGGAATACCGGATTCTTTTCTTCTTCGCCCGTCCCGTATGTCGGAAGCATGACCGTTTCTTCCCATGCACGCACGGCTCCTTTTTCATTTACCGTCGGCCGGATGAGGTATGATGTGATCTTTTCCATTTGTTTCTTTCTTTTAATATTATAATTATGACAAAAAATGATTGATGATATATTGCGGTATGTGATCGCGATGTAGGGGCAAGGCATGCCTTGCCCCCTCCGAATCCGTCATTGCAAGGAGGAACGACGAAGCAATCGCCGATACACGCAGTAGAGACGGGGCGTGCCCCGTCTCTACGTTCCCCGCAATGACGGAACAGCACTTTCGAAACATCCCCAGCGGGACTCGGCGAAGTTCGTTCATCGTTCATAGTTCATAGTTCATAGTTCATCGCTCATCGTTCATCGCTCATCGTTCAAAGTAACTTCTTTTTCGATTTCCTCCAGCGATTTCCCTTTCGTTTCGGGCAGGCGGCTGCGGATGAAGAGGAATCCGGCGATGCAGATACCCCCGTATACCCAGAATGTGCCCGACGCTTTCAGGGACTCGTTCATAACGGGGAATGTGTAAGTGAGGACGAAGCACGCCGTCCAGAGGCAAAACGTCGAAACGGCCATGGCCGCGCCCCGTATCCCGGCGGGGAAGATTTCGGCCAGCACGACCCATACGACGGGCGCGAGCGACATGGCGTAGCAGGCGATCGCCAGGAC
>JAIRYD010000025.1 GCA_031267935.1 Tannerella sp. | reverse complement strand
CGGCGCTCTCGCACTCTTTCAGCGCCACCTCGTAGCCGGCTTCGGCCTCCTCCAGTTCCCGGACGACGCCCACGCCGTTCTTCACCAGGTCTTCCTGTCGGCGCAGGTTCAGTTCCGTCGTTTTCACGGCCTGAAGCGACTGGAAATAATTTTTCACGGCGTCGGAAAATTCGGCGGAATGGAGTTCAAACAGCGGCGTGCCGACGTCGACCCGCTGTCCGAGCGCGACGAACGAGCGCGTCACCCGCCCGTCGAACAGCGGCGCGATTTCGGCCATCTGCCCGGCAACAGGCCTCACCGTGCCGGTCGCATAAAACTCCGTACTGAAGCTCCGCGTCTCGACAACCAGCAGTTTTATCCCGGAACTGACGGCAGACCGTCCGGACACAAACACCGTATCTCCGCGGCGCGTCAGTCCTGCATCCACGCCTGGAGGCCTGCCGTTCCTGCACGACAGCAGCAAAAGGCAAAAAATGCCCGTTATGAGAAAATGTTTATTCATAAGATATTTTCTGTGTTGAATGGATAAAAAAATGAATGTTGAAAAATGGTTTACGGACGTGCAGACTGGCTGCAAGTCACGCTACCGCCACCCATTGAGCCTGTCAATGAACGGCGGAACAATCAATCGAAATTCAGCACATGGCGGGAGGAGCGCGCAGGAAGGAATTGCCGCAGAGGACGGAAACCGGTTTTTCTTCGGACCCGATCCGCAAAACAGTTGCGAAAAACAGGAACAGTCCTGCAACGACGGTGCACGGCGCAGCTTGAAGCGAATGGAAAGCGGAAAGCACGGAGATGAGCGACAGTTCGCTGTCGCTGTGCGTACCGTTTTTTACATGACCGGCTCCGTACAGATGCGAGTGTAGAATCGTAAGCCTGTTTATCGTATGGCTATGATAAAAGAAAGATATGTTCACATAATGAAATGCGAATACAAGCATCAAAATACAGCCTGCTATCTGTCTTTTTTTCTGTGTCACCGGTCAATCCGTTTTTAGATGTGGCAAAGATATTTCTTTTTTTGTAAATTGAAACATGCGAACGGAGATTTTTTTCGGAAGCACGGCCGGCATGCGCGATTACACCCGTATCACCTGCGTTTTGGACAGACAAAACCTTTTTTTCCTTTCGTTCTTCTTTTCACCATGCAGCGTTTCGACGCGTAGCGACGTCACAGTATACAGACATTCATTAAAAAATATTTGATAACATGAAAAGAATGATGCAAATTGCCGTAGCGGCAACGATGGCGCTGTATGTCGCCTGTCAGTCCGACAACGATTTCAATGGCGAACTGCCGGACGCCGAACCCCTGCAACTGGTGTTGACGGAAAAGATCGAAACGGACAACACGTTTGCGCTCGACCTGTTCCGCACGACGTGCAGCTTTGCCAAAACTGCCGGGAACGTGTTCATCTCGCCGCTGAGCGTGAGCATGGCGCTGAACATGACGGTGAACGGCGCCGCCGGACAGACGAGGGACGAAATGCTCGACGCCCTGCGCGCCGGCAGATATACGATGGACGAGATTAACGAATACAGCCGCACGCTGCGGAAAGCGCTCGTGGAGGTTGATCCCTCGACCGAGCTATCCATCGCCAATTCCATCTGGTACAGGCAGGGGCTTACGGTGAAAGCGCCTTTTACAGACGCAAACCGGAAAAACTACGACGCCGAAATCAGGGAAACGAATTTCGCCTCGCCCGACGCCGTGAAGCAGATCAACGCCTGGTGCGCCCAGAACACGAAAAACAAAATCCCGAAGATTGTAGAAACTGTTCCCGACAAAGCAATGATGTATCTCATCAACGCCGTATACTTTAAGGGCATCTGGAAAAAGAAATTCAAGGAAAGCGACACGCACAGTGAAGATTTTCACCTTGCGGACGGCAGTACCCGGAAGGTCGACATGATGCGTCAGACCGCGGCGTTCAACTATGCTTCGGACGAAAACGCCGGCTATCTGGAACTGCCCTACGGCAATCGGGCTTTCAACATGATCGTGATTCTCCCGCACGAAGAAAAAACGACGGGCGACGTGACGGCGCAGCTCGACAGCGAACACTGGAGCACGGTGATGCAGTCGCTGGCAGGCTACGAGGTCAATCTCCGCATGCCACGATTCAGGACGGAATGTGAATACAAAATGCACGACGGGATTCTACCCGACATGGGTATGACCGTTCCCTTCACCGACGCTGCCGATTTCAGCGGGATCAGCGACCTCACCCTGTGTATCTCCGAAGTAATACACAAGACATTCGTGGAAGTGAACGAAAAAGGCACGGAAGCCGCGGCCGCAACAAGCGTGAGCATGGCTCCTACGGCCGCACTGCCCATGCCCGTCATCGACTTTACGGTCGACCGTCCGTTCCTGTTCGCCATCCGCGAGAAGAGCACGGGCGTCATCCTGTTCATGGGAAGGATGGAGAATGTGTGATGAAGGACGGACAATAAAAAGGCTCACCGGCAAAACCGTGCGGGAAAATAAAAAAACATTGCGCCGGCGTGAAAAAAACATTTACCTTTGCTACCGGAAAAATTCATTTAAACAGTAATGAAGTATGGCAATTTATCTTGATCCGAAAAACGATTTTGTCTTCAAGCGCATCTTCGGCAATCATCCCGGTCTGCTGATCAGTTTCCTGAACGCGCTGATGCCCCTCGAGCCGGGACGCGTGATCGAAAGCATCGAATACGTGCCCAACGAGCTGGTGCCTGACAACCCGGCAAAGAAGTTCTCGGTGGTCGACGTCCGCTGCCGCGACAACTATGGTCGCCAGTTCATCGTGGAGATGCAGATGGAATGGAGCAGCGCCTTCCCGGGCCGCATGCTGTTCAACGCCGCGAAAACGTATGTGCAGCAGCTGGGCAGCGGGAAGATATATACCGATCTTCATCCGGTGTACGCACTGGCGATCCTGAACGGGAGCTACGACAGCGAAACGGATGAATTTTACCACCGCTACCAGATCGCCAACCGCGAAAACACGAACGAGGTGATCGAGGGTTTGGAACTGATCATGGTGGAACTGCCCAAGTTCACGGCGAAGAACTGGTCTGACCGCCGGATGGCCGTACTCTGGCTGCGTTTCCTGACGGAGATAAAACACGGCGCAGAGTTCGTCCCCGAAGACCTGCTTACGGACGAAGCGATCCGGGAAGCGGCGGGTATCTGCGAAAAAGGTGGTTTCACGGAGGTGGAGCTTGCCGTATACGACAAGAACTGGGACACGATCCTGAATGAACTGTCCGTCATAACAGCCAGCATTGAGAAAGGAGAGAAGAAAGGGATTGCAAAAGGTCTTGAAGAAGGCCTTGCGAAAGGACGCGAAGAAGGACGTGAAGAAGGCGAGAAGAAAGGACGTGAAGAAGGATCACATGAAAAGACCGTTCAAGTCATACTCAACTGTGCACGGAAAGGCATGTCGAAAGAAGATATTGCCGATATCGTCCATCTTTCCGTCGAAGAGGTGGCGGCAATACTGGAGAAGACGGACTGAACTTCTTTGTCAGCCGGACAACCCGAACTGCCGCAGAATCCTTCATCGATACCGAAACCGGTTTTATTATGAAATGCGAAATAAGTAACATATAAAGATTTCCCGCACCGTAAACTGCATCTCCGTGTCCTTTACCGTTTATTTTCAACACGGAGTGCACGGAGCACACAAAGAAGATATATACTTCACGCGGTCTAAAATTGCGAGTTTAACGATGAACGATAAACTATGACCGGATTCATCGTTCATAGTTCATCGTTCATAGTTTATCAGTCATCGTTTAGACCGCATGAAGTATATCATTTCGTTTTCCGGTACGCGGGGATGCTTTTCCGCATCCCGTGCGCTGTTTTCAACCGGCTGTTCTCTTTGGTGCTCCGTGTACTCCGTGTTTGAATAAAAGAAAAGAAGTGCACGGAGATGCATCCTCCGGATGCGGGAAACGGCCGGCAGGATGTTTTGTTCGACTGCTACATGTTATTTATTTCACGTGACTAAACAACCTCGGTAGCCGGAAACGGATTCCTCCCCAAATCACAGTTCAGACAAAAAAAGCCCCGGACATCCAATGTCCGGGGCTTTCGCAGTACATGTGAAAATTGATAAAAATCAATTTTTTATTTCAGTATCACCTTGTATGCTTTGCCGTTCAGCGAAACGATGTAGAAGCCGGCCGGCAGCGATACGCCTGTCGTCTCGCCTGCGCCCAGCGCCACGGTTTTCACCAGTGCGCCTGTTGCGCCGTAGATTTCTGCCGATGCTGCAGCTGCAGCCGTCACGTATACCTGTCCGCCTGCACTCCATACGCTGCTGCCTTCAACATCTGCGGTAGCGGCCGGTACGAGCACGATGGAAAGGTTGAACGACGAGTTTACGTTTACGATTGTGACCTCATACACGCCATCGCCCTTGTATTTTTGGGTGACATCCTCTCCGTCGGGACGGGTACGTCCGGTTGTTACCTTCGGTTCCTTCGTGATGTCGCTGACCTTGATTGTGAGCACCAAGTCCTGGCCGCTTTGCACACGCACAACGCCTGTTCCCGGCGACAGCGTCATGCCGGCTACGGACGGAATCGTTACTGCGCGGGGTATGGTGGGAAGCTGCGGTATATCGCCATTGCCCAAACGGTAGGCCGAAGTTGTGCCCGAGTTCGGTTCGCGGTAGAGGATGCTCTCCGGTCTGTAGAGCGGACTTGTCAGGTTGCTGATTTCCGTTTCCGTCAGCGGGATAATATTACCGGCATTATCATAAACCGGCGTCCATGTATAACCTTCGTCCAGCGAGCGGATCAGCAATTTCGAACCGCCCGAAACCTTGATGGTGGCCTGGCCGGTATAATCAATCGCACCCGGCGCTACATAGTCGAGACTAAGTTCCGGATAATTATAAATGGCAAATCTTTGATACCCGGGAGACGACCAAGGCCCAGCCTGAATGTAAGTTGTGGCGCTCTGCCATGCATCGGTACTTATTTTCACCTGAATTGCAACCGAATCAAACTTCGCAGGAATATTTCCAAATTTAAATGTGAGATATGCCGTATTGTGGCTATACCAGGGATAGTACTCGTCTTTCTGACGAACAGTGTCTTCAGCAGTAAACTTCTTACTTGCCGGCAGGTCTGCATAATTTGATGTGGAATCAATTTTTATTGTCGACGTCCCATTTTCCTCTATTGTTTCATAATATAAAAAACGGAAATTGTAAGTGTTATTGATATTCGAGATACCAATAAATAATTTATATTCAATACCGGAGTAAAGAGTCTCTTTACCCTGACTATCAAAACCACTCACGCTTCCCAACGTTCTAATTGTTTTTCCATCAGCATCAACGGCTGCGATCGTTGTAATGGATGATTTAGCAGTCGTAGCCGGCCAAACATTAGGCGACACCACATTGTCTAACCTTATTATCTGCGCCTGCGCTGTAAAACCCACACCACTCAGCAAAAAGCTGAGGCAAATCAAAGTAAAAATTTTCTTTTT
>JAIRYD010000156.1 GCA_031267935.1 Tannerella sp. | reverse complement strand
GTGAGGACGACTTCCCCGTCGCCAAGGGGACGAACGGTCAACGGTTTGTCGGCGCCGCCGTCCTGCGGGGTAAAGACCAGCGGCTTCTCAAGCCGGTAGATGCCCCCGTGCAGGAGGATAACGGCTTCGCCGCGTGTCCGGCGGGCAGCCTCCTGCGCTCCGGCGATTGTCCGGAAAGGCGACTGCTCGCTGCCGGAATTGGAATCATTGCCCTTCGAGGGCGATACGCAGTACTGTGTCTGCGCCTGTAAGACAGTGACGGAAAGAAAGAGCAGCAGGGCTGGCGGCACAAAAAGTTTTTTCATGATTTTTGAAGATTGATGAAGGGGTTTCACACGTCCGACTCTTTCGAATCTCCGGATTTCGACTTCCGGAGCTTGCTCATCGCCTTGTGGACAAGTTTGCGGCACGAGGATGCCGTGATGTGCATCGTCCGTGCGATTTCGTCGTAATCGAGTTCCTGTTCGTAGCGCAGGTAAATGATTTCGCGCTGGCGGTCGGTCAGTGCGGTCATCAGTTGTTCGACGCGCCGGCGAAGGTTTTCCCGTTCTTCGTGTTCGATCATCGCTTCCTCGACGGAAACGTGGACGCCGAACGGCAGTTCGTCTGCAATCGCGTCGTCTACCGGAAGTACACGCACGTCCCGCCCCTTCTGCATGTCTATCAGACGATTTCTGACAGCTTGCAGAAGGTAGACGCGGATGTTGATGATTCCTCGACGCAGCCGTTCGTCTTCGCATATCCGGCAAAATACGTCGTGAACAGCATCTTTGGCGACTTCCCGGTCGGGACACAAACGCAGTGCATACGAAAAAAGCGCCTGCACGTGTGTCCGGTAGAGCGCATCCATTTCGTAGTCCTGCTGCCTGTTCATCAGAAAGTAGTTTTTATTGCCGATGTCTTGCCGTCACTGTTTTTTCGCCCGGGTCGCTTTTTTGAAGTGGCATGTCAACTGTCCCTGAGTCGTATCCGCCATTCCCTTCACGACGCCGTCTTCTTCCCAGACAGTCACCGTCACAGGTTCTCCCACATACAGTTCTGCCGACAGCCGCCCGTCCTTTTCCGTGAGTTTGCCGTCTTTTACATCGACATCCGCACCCTTGACATCGATAAGATACATGCCGTCCTTTTCTCTGATGTCGATCGTATAATCCTGATAACCATACGGCGCTTCGGGAACGGTCACGTCCCAGCTTCCCTTGAGTTTTTTGACGTCGCCCTCAGCTGCGGCCGTTGCGGCCACCGTACACCACAGGCATAATCCTGCAAAAATCATATACATCCGTTTCATTGCGTTTCTTTATTTGGTTCCTTGTTTGCAAAGATATATGTTTTTGCTGTATTTCCGGCATTCTTCGGATATTTTTTTGCAGATGTACCCGCATGAGATATTTTTTTCTTATTTTTGCAGACGGATTTTTGTGCGATATGTGAAAAGGTTGAAAACAAAAAAGGCTAACTCTTAAAAAGGAAGTTTTATGAAAAGAAAACGGTTTATTCCATGTATGTTGCTTGCAGTATGCGTGCTTTGTCTGTCGGGATGCGAGAAGGATGCATCCGATACCATTCTGGGAAAATGGGAATTGAAAGAAAGCGGCTACCTCGAAGGGGAACTTCAGCCGGTAGAACCGTCGGGATATGCGGAATATCTTCCGGACGGAATCGTGAGGACGTACAGCTACGACTTAAATACCTTCACGCCTGCCGATAAGATGTACTGGATTGTGAGAGACTCGCTTTTTGTGAGCATGCTAAACCCCGGTGAAGACGACGTGGATCAGGGTACTGTTTTTCGCTACAGTTTTGTCAATGGGAAAACAATGGTGCTCGAAGTCGAACGATATCTGGGGAAACATGTTACCTATGTAATGAGACCGGTTATTTATGTTTACAAAAAAAAGTAAATGCCTCATGAAATGAATGATTTCAAGGCGCTGTCTAAAAATAACCATGCCGTTTTCTTTCACATTCCGTCCCTGACGGGGCGGGACGGGCATGCACGTGCGTTTTTTTGTATTCACGTTCCGTATGCAAAGCATGCTGTTCAGATCAGATGCTTTGCTTTTATTTCAAGATATTTGTTGATGACGTCGACGGAGAGTTTTTCGGGACTGGTGAGCAGGGAGTAGATGCCGTGGCGGCGGAGGATGGTGGTGACGTACTGTTTTTCGTAGATGAATTTTTCGGCGATGACCTGCTGGAAATAGTCTTCGTGCGTACGTGGCCGACGCGCGGCGAAGTGTTTGAGTGCGTCGTTTTCGAAGAAGATGGCGAGCACGACATGCCGGTGCACGAGCTGCTGCATGTATCCGAGCTGGCGTTCCATCCCGATGATACTGTCGAAATTTGTGTAGACGATAAGCAGGCTGCGTTTGCCGACATATTTGTTGAGGTGGACGTAGAGCGAGGAGTAGTCGCTCTCGCCGAAGGAGGTCTGCTGCCGGTAGAGGCTTTCCATGAGCATCTTCATCTGGCCGAATTGTTTCGAGGCGGGGATAAAGGTTTCGAACCGGTCGGCGAAGGTGATCAGCCCTGCTTTGTCTTCTTTTTTTATGGCGACATACGAGAGTACGAGTGCGGCGTTGATGGAACAGTCGAGAAGCGTCATGCCGCGGGAAGCCGACTGCATGATGCGTCCCTTGTCGATGATGTTGTATATCTGCTGCGAGCGTTCGTCGCGGTAGGTGTTTACCATCAGCTGGCTGTGGCGTGCGGTGGCTTTCCAGTTGACGGTGCGGTAGTCGTCGCCCCTGACGTATTCCTTGATCTGTTCGAACTCGGTGTGGTGTCCGATACGGCGTATGCGTTTGAGGCCCATCTCGTCCAGATTGTTATGTATGGCCATAAATTCGTACCTGTCGAGCATCAGGTAGGACGGGTAGACCTTGACGTCGACGGGCTGTCCGCAGGTGTAGCGGCGCATGAGCAGCCCGATGGCGGTGGAGACGAATATGCGGATCCGTCCGAAGCCGTATTCGCCGCGCTTGACGGGACGCAGGCGGTAGACGATCTCCCGGTGCGCGCCCGAAGGCAGATCGGTATGGAACAGCACGTCACGCCGCTGGAAGACGACCGGTATTTCGTCGATCACCTCGGCGTGCAGCGGATAGGGGTAGCGGTTTTCCAGTTCGATGACCACCCGGTTGTCGTCGCCGTTGGAGAAGCGGCCGGCACAGCGGCGCGCGGCGTCGATGCCGTCTTTCTTTTTCCACAGCAGCCATGCGTCGGCCGCGACGGCCGCGACGAGCAGTGCGAGGGCTCCTTTCCCTGCCGCAAAGAAGGCGGGAAAGATGTAGCCGCAGATGAACAGGGCGATGATCAGGCAGGCGACGAGGTAGAAGCGGGGAGTGGGTGACATCGGCGCTGAGGGTTATTGGGGGACTTCTACTTTTTCGATGAGGCGCTGGATGACTTTCGCGGTCGTATGGCCTTCCATTTCGGATTCGGCGGTGAGGATGAGCCGGTGCTGGAGGACGGAGGGTGCGATGAACTGTATGTCTTCGGGCGTGATGAAGTCGCGTCCCTGAAGGAGGGCGAAAGCTTTGGCCGACTGCATCAGCGCGATGGAGGCGCGTGGCGAGGCGCCGAGGAAGACGGCTTTGCTTGTGCGCGTCCGGCAGATGATGGCGGCGATGTAGTGGAGCAGCGTGGCGTCTACGTATACTCTGGTCACGTAGTCGCAGAGTTGCAGCAGTTCGCGGTTCGTGATGACGGGACGTATGTCGTCGAGCGAGGCGAGCTTTGCATTGGCATGATGCCGTTCGAGTATCCGCACTTCTTCTTCGGCCGTCGGATACTGCATGGAGATTTTCATCAGAAAACGGTCCAGTTGCGCTTCGGGCAGCTTGTAGGTACCTTCCTGTTCGATGGGGTTCTGCGTGGCAAGGATGGTGTAGAGCGGATTCATTCCGTAGGTGATGCCGTCGATGGTTGCCTGACGTTCTTCCATCACTTCGAACAGGGCGGACTGCGTCTTGGCCGGCGCACGGTTCACTTCGTCTACCAGAACGATGTCGGCAAAGACGGGACCTTTGTGGAAACTGAATTCGCCCGTTTTCTGGTTGAAAACAGATGTGCCCAGCACGTCCGAAGGCATCAGGTCGGGCGTGAACTGGATGCGTGAAAACGGCGCGTCGACAAGCTTTGCCAGCATTTTCGCCAGCAGGGTCTTGGCTATTCCCGGTACGCCTTCTATCAGCACGTGTCCCTTTGCCAGCACGACGGTCAGCAGCAAGTCGACCATCCGTTCCTGTCCCACGATCACGGCCGACATCTCCGTGCGTATCCGATTAATTTTTTCGGTAAAACCTGTCAAGTCAATGGTCTCTGTTCTTTCTTCCATCTTGTCAAATATTAGTTTGTATGTTGTTTAACTTAGAAATCCGATCCATTCGTTCATCCGGTCGATATGATGTATCATGTCGCTTTCGCTCACCGTCGCTTCGTCGCGCAGAAGATATTTCAGTTCCCGGAATGCAGGCCATACGATGGCGCTGTTCTGTCCCGTCTTTTCGGCGAGCCGGCGGCTCAGCGCTTCGTCGCGTTCGTCCGACTGCAGGTCCAGTCCCGTGATCCGCTTCAGCTCGGCGCTGAAATACAGATATTTTTTATTCAGTATGTCTTTGCAGTCATTTTTCCGGTAATACAGGTTGCCTATGAGCCGGGTGAAACGGAGCGTTTCGTTGGCGGGCGGGCGCACGACGGGGATGACACGCTGTCTGCGTCGCGCCGTGAAAATCATGAAGATCACAATCAGGACGAGCGAGGCATACAGCGCCCATCGCAGCGGAGGCTGGCTCAGGACGTAGCGCAACGGGGTTTTCGTCCCTCCGGCGCGTCCCGTTTCGCCCGCTTCGCCCGCTTCGAGACGTACGAGCGGCATGCCTTTCAGGTACGACAGCAGGCGGAAGGCGTATGAGGCGTTTCCGCCGTCCAGTATCCCGTAGTTGGTAAACATCAGCGGGGTGGAAACGAGAAACAGTTCGCCCTCGCCGATGAAGAGGCGCAGGGCTACGGTATCGCCTGCCGCGTCGCAGGCCAGCACTTCGAGTGAGTCGCAGCGAATACGGTTCAGGTCGTGACGGGTCGAATCGATGCCGTAATACACGTCGGCGCTCTGCCGCAGGATGCGCGAATGCAGGGGCGGATATACCTCGTAGACGTGTTCGGGATGCAGCGTGTCCGTGCCGAAGAACAGACTGTCGCGCGTGTATCCTTTGGCCACATACTGCTCGATGCCGTAGAAGAAAGAGTGACGGGATTGACTGCTCCCGGTCGTGAAACACAGCGAATCGCACAGTGCGTACGGAAAACTTTCCAGACACATCATCACCCTGTTTCCCTGCCTGAGCAGAAACATGAGCGCCATCATGTCTGCATCCGAAAAAGGAATGTAGCGGTTCGTGACTAAAAGCGCGCACCGCTTTTCCGGCGGAAGCGGCACGACGTCTTCATCGTA
>JAIRYD010000102.1 GCA_031267935.1 Tannerella sp. | reverse complement strand
AAAGTTACAGTATCTGTATTGTGGTCTTCAATCTGATAACTCATGTTACGCATCCACTGCACCGGACACCGGCAAGACGGCACGCCCGAAGGGCGTTATTTTCATAACCGCAGGTAAGCAAAGCGCAGCCTGCGGAAGGTATGGTCGCCGGCGGTTCGCTGCCTGAAAGGCAGGACAGGTTCCGTATCGACAACGCCGGCGCGGGCTTGCTTTCAGCACGACGCGGCGGGAGGCCATGCCGGGCAGGAACGTGGCGAAAGACGCTACACCCGGCGAAGCAAATCATCCATTATGCTTATAATCAGTTCTAAATTAGTTCAGGACGAAATGAAGAAGCGTACGGACGGAATGAAGAAACGTGCGAACGGCCCGAATATGCACGTGTGTTTAAGTTGAGCACACGTGTGCTCAACTTAAACACACGATTTTTTAAAATGAATACACGTGCATTCAACTCAAACGCACGTGTGCTCAACTTGAAAGCACATGCTTTTAAAATGAAAAAACGATTTTTTGAAATGCACGCACATGCTTTTGGAATGAATACACGTGTGCTCAAGTTGAGCACACGTGTGCTCGTTTTAAACACACGTGCGTTTGCTTCGTTTCCGGAGAAGTTTTCCCCGTATCTGCCGGAAAATGTTTCTTTCGTATTCATGTCTTCATGCAAAGCGCGCTTTATCTTCAACACGGAGTACACGGAGCGCACAAGGAAGATTTATCATTCCGTTTTCCGGTACGCAGGGATGTTTTTCAGCAGCCCGTGCAACGTTTTCAATCTGTTGTTCTCTTTGTGTGCTCCGTGTTTGAATG
This sequence comes from Tannerella sp., assembly GCA_031267935.1. Lineage (GTDB taxonomy): Bacteria > Bacteroidota > Bacteroidia > Bacteroidales > Tannerellaceae > Tannerella. The sequence continues at coordinate 4,203 of JAIRYD010000102.1, read as the reverse complement.
GATGCGTAACATGAGATATCAGGTATTTCAAAGAAAAACAGGTACATTCAATACGCTTGTGGATAGAGAGATGGCATACGGACAGTAAGGTGATCTACCCGTTTGTTTCAATCCCGTATTTCGCCGCAAATTCGGTCGAGATATAATTGTCGTAGCTCAGGCACACTTCGGACGCAAATTCCATTCCGTGGCGGATAATTTTTTCCCATGTCCGTTCGCCGAGCTGGGGCAGGTCGTGATATCCGACGCCGTATTTGATCAGTCCGTAGATGATTCCCGCGTTGAAGTTGTCACCGGCGCCGACCGTGCTCAGGGGCGTGACGGGTGCGACGTCGAAATGTGCGCGAATTTTTTCGGTGTAAAGATTTACACCGCCCGCACCATGCGTAGTAATCAAACGCTTGCAGTAAAACTCCACTTCTTCCCTGTAGACGATGTCCATATCCGTTTTGCCGTAGAGATTGAAGAAATCTTCGTCCGACCCGCGCACGATACCGGCATACTCGTAATTGTCCATCACCGTCGAGCGTACGCGGATGGCTTCGTGCGCATGCGTCTTGCGGAAATTCGGATCGTAATAAATAATGGCCTTGCGCAGTTTGGCGTATTCCAGCAAATCCGTGATACGCTCGTGCAATTCACCGTTTAGTGCATAAAATGAGCCGAATACAAGAATGTCGTCTTCGTTAATCACGGGAAACGGCACATCCAGCCGCTGAAGCGGATAGTCGGTGTAGAAGATATATTCCGCATCTTTCGAGCGGTTGAGAAACGCGAGCGACACGGGACTTTTCCTGTCGGGGAAGCATCCGATGTATTCTGTTGTCATTCCGTTGGACTGCATGAAATTGCGAATCATCTCTCCCACCCTGTCGTTGCCCAGTTCGCTGATGAAAGCGACGGGAAGCCCCAGTCTGCTCAACGATACCATGCAGTTGAACGTCGAACCGCCCGGGACGGCTACGTGCGGACGGTCGTCGCGAAAAATCACGTCCAGAATCGTTTCCCCAATGCCAATTACTTTTCTCATAATTCCTTGCTTTCGTTTTTACTTTGACGGCGGCTCTTCGCGCCCAGATATCCTCCATGATGCCGCCGGGCATAATCAGCGCTCGTAAAGCCGATCTGCTCCATCACGCCGACCACGAGCAGGTCGCCGATGACGGCCATCACCGTTGTCGATGTCGTCGGCGTCAATCCCAGCGGACAGACTTCCTCCGGCGAACCTGTCAGCAGGCATACCGAAGCAATCTTCGCCAGCGGACTTTTCGCGTTGGACGTGACGACGATAAACTGCATGTCGCTCACCAGCCCGCGCGACAATTCCACCAGTTCCAGCAATTCGCGCGTCTTCCCCGAGTTCGAAACCAGCAGCATGAGGTCGTTTGTACGGACAATGCCGAGGTCGCCATGCTGCGCTTCGCTCGGATGCAGAAAATAAGCCGGCGTACCGGTCGAACTGAACGTGGTCGCGATATTCATCGCCACCTGCCCTGCTTTTCCCATGCCACTCAGAATCAACGTGCCGCCAAGATGATGTACGTGCTTGTCTATCAACGCTATCGCTTTGTCGTATGCGTCCGTGACGGGAATATTGCGAACGGCTTCTACCTCTTTTGCCAAAACGGCTTTAATATTTCTTTCCATCTTGTGCGCAAATGTAATGAATATTTTTTTTATCCAATCTAAAATAACGTATATTTGCATCCGATAAATAAAACTGGAAAAGCATTATTATGAAAAGAAGATTTGTATACATTATTATATGTATGTTTTGTGGCATGATGTGGTTCGGATGCAGTGAGTCTCCGGGCAGGTTTACGGTGAAAGGGATCGTGGCCGGCGCAGATAATCAGATGATATATCTGGATAACGTAGGAATTGCGTCCGCAGGACCGATCGATTCGGCGAAGTTGAACGGGTCGGGAGAATTCACTTTCAAAGTGAAACGCCCCCAGTATCCCGAGTTTTATCGCCTGAGAATAAACAGTCAGCGCATCAACTTCTCCATCGACTCGACGGAGACGGTTTCGTTCACGGCTGATTATAAAACATTCGCAACCTCCTATCAGGTCGAAGGTTCTGCAAACTGTTTGGCAATCAAAGAGGTCACACTCGCTCAGCTGGATGCCAGTCAGGCGATCCACCGCGCCCGCAAGGATTTCGAATCCGGTATGATTTCCGATTCGACATGCCGGACACAGACGCTGGAAGCCATCGAAAACTACAAGGATATAGCACGAAAGCATATTTACAGCCGTCCCATGTCGACGGAGTCTTATTTTGCACTTTTTCAGCAGATTGACGGACTGCTGTTTTTTGACCCGTACGACCGTATCGATTCGCGTGCATACGGCGCCGTAGCGACCAGCTATAACCATCTGTATCCCGAAAGTCCCCGTGCCAAACAGCTTTACAACCTGACCCTGCAAGCCCTGAAAGTACTTCGCGGCCAGCGGATGGTCGATTTTGACGGTATTGAAACGAAGGAAGTGGATTTTTTAGAAGTGGAATTACCCGATATCCGCGGCGAAAAAATTAAACTTTCGGATGTGGCAAAAGATAAGGTAACCATCCTGAACTTCACGTCGTACCAAATGGAATGGTCACCGGAACTGAACACGCTGCTTCAGCACATCGACTCCGAATTTCGCGACAAGGGCGTGGCTATTTATCAGGTTTCGCTGGACGGCGATGTGCATTTTTGGAAAAACGTCGTGTCGAGCTTCCCCTGGACGTGTGTGCGTGACCCGCAGACGGTGTATTCGCAAGCGGCCGCCATATATAACGTCAAACAGCTGCCCGCACTTTTTCTGCTGAATCGCAAGGGAATACTGGTCAAACGCATCGACATGCTGGACCACCTGTCGGAAGACGTCCGACAGATACTTTGAAAACATGCCGGACACCGAACGAGCCAATGTCGAAAATCAAAAAATCCGTCATTCAATCGTCCGGCTATTCAGAACCGTTCCATGCAAAGTATAAACTATGTTGTAAAGCATTCGGACATATTTTGTAATTCATGAAATATTTCCTATCTTTGCAAAGGATTCACATTAACCCTAATCATGGATTCCGGTCGAAACCGTTTGACCGGGATTCTTTTTTTATTTTTTTAGAAACGAGGAGGAAATACGATGGCTGTAACGTACATGACCGAAGACGGTTACAACAAATTATTGGCTGAAATCAGTTACCTGGAAACGGTAAAGCGTCCCGAAATATCCGCACAGATCGCGGAGGCAAGAGACAAGGGCGACCTTTCCGAAAACGCTGAATATGACGCGGCCAAGGAAGCGCAGGGTATTCTTGAAGCGAAGATTGCGCAGATGAAAAATCTGCTTTCGAATGCCCGCCTGATCAATGAAGCGCAAATCACGACGGACGTTGTGCAGATTCTGAACAAAGTAAAGATCAGAAACGTGCAGAACAATCTCGTCATGACCTATATGCTTGTGGCCGATTCGGAGGCCAACCTGAAAGAGAACAAGATTGCGGTAAGCACGCCGATTGCCAAAGGATTGATGGGCAAGAAAGTCGGCGATGTGGCAGAGATCAAAGTCCCGTCGGGAATGGTCAAGTTCGAAATTGTAGAAATCTCAATTTGAAAACACAAATGGCGACGATTTTCAGTAAAATAGTGGCAGGCGAAATTCCCTGCCACAAGGTGGCGGAAAGCGATGCGTTTTTTGCTTTTCTAGATATTAATCCTATCGCCGAAGGGCATACGCTGGTGATTCCGAAACAGGAAGTGGACTATCTTTTCGACCTCGACGACGAGATGCTGGGTGGGATAATGGCCTTTGCTCGAAAAGTAGCGCATGCGATGGAAGCCGCCATCCCGTGCAGGCGCATCGGAATGACGGTGATTGGTTTGGAAGTGCCTCATGCACATATTCATCTGATACCCATACGGAAAGAATCAGACATGTTTTTCGGCAACCCGAAAATGAAAAAATCGTCCGACGAACTGGCCTGCACTGCAACCCGAATCCGGGAGAAATTTGCGAAGGAGAAATAGGAAACTTCATTCGTAATTTGTCGGGTATTTTTCTGTAATTTCCGGCAAAGATGTGTTACCTTTGTAACCGGTAACTAAAAACAAAAACAGACATGCACATAGCGAATCCCATATACGACACGGTCTTCAAATTCATGATGGAAGACAACCGGGTGGCGAAGGCTTTCCTGTCGGCAATC
>JAIRYD010000039.1 GCA_031267935.1 Tannerella sp. | reverse complement strand
CAGTATCGGAGAAGCCGAAGCCGTTAAAGAAATATATCTTGGTTCGGAAAATGCTCTTTACGGGGATACCATACTTTCATTAAGGGGGATCGAATATTTCACCTCCCTGGAAAAACTTTTTGTCAGAAACCAGAGTCGGATTGAATCACCGGATTTAAGTAAAAATACCGGTTTAAAAGAGTTTCTCTGGGACAGATGCAGAGGCGGAACAGAAGCAATCGATCTCTCAGAAAATACACTGTTGACATTTTTGCAATATGGCCCCATGCAATATGATCCCGACATAAAAATAAGTAAGGAAATAGATATTTCCAATAATACGCTTCTGGAACATTTGCAGTTGAAAGGCGTAACGGCCACTTCATTAAAAACCAACAAACTGTTAAAAAAGGTGTTTATTCTAGGCTGGCCGCAAGGCACGTATTTGGATTTCAGCAATAACACGCTACTGGAAGATTTATATATACTTGGCTCGCGGGGATCAAATGTTGAATCCGTCTTGAATATCGGCAACTGCAAGAATTTAAATACCATATACATAGAAACTCTTGATATTTACAAATTGGATTTGCAGCAATCCGACAAATTGAAAGAAGTGTTGATTAAACATTGTGACAGCTTGAATTATGTAAACTTAAGCGGTGCTGTCAATTTGGAAAAATTCACGTTGGAGGATATTAAGAATGAAGTAGAGATTAATGTCAGCAACTGTAAAAATCTGCGTGGATTAGGTTTGGGTGTGGCATCGTTAAAAAAATTAAATGCTTCCGGGTGTGATGCGATGACAGGTTTTCACTGGAACGAAGAATATGGCGGCAAGCGCAAATTGAAAAGTTTGGACTTCAGTAATTGCATGTCACTGACAGATCTTAGATGTAGAAATAGTGAACTTGAAGAATTAAATGTATCCGGCTGCAGGGCATTAAAGACGCTAATTTGTGGTAACAACAAGGTGAAAGAACTGGATGTATCCGCCTGTGTCTCGTTAGAAACTTTTTATTGCAGCAGTAACGAACTCGAAAAACTGGATGTATCCGCTTGCGGGGCATTAAAGGAACTGAGTTGTGTTGAAAACAGGTTGAAAGAACTGGATGTATCGGCTTGTGCTCTGTTAGAAAGTCTTAGTTGTTACAATAACGAACTTGAAGAATTAAATGTATCCGGTTGCGGGGCATTAGGGGTTCTCTATTGTGAGTTCAACGGGTTGAAAGAACTGGATGTATCCTCCTGCGTTTCGTTAAAACAACTTAAATGTTCTGCAAATAAACTGAAAACTTTAGATTTATACGAATGTCGCGCTTTGGAAAGGGTATGGGCTTTTATGGATGAATTGGAAACTATTACGGTTTACAAAGATCTTCATGCAACTATGTATTATGACGACAGCTACACTCAAGTTATTCGAAAAGAGTAGATTTCTCTTAATGAATGGAGAGTTGAGAATGGAGAATGTTTCGATTGCGTCGATTTTTAATTCTCCACTCACCAGTCGTCCGTACGGAACGACGGGAGCGGCAATCCGCCTTCCACCGTGAAGATTTCGGCGCCCGCCACGTTGTCGAAACAGTAGCGCACGGCCACCGGCGCGGCTACGTCGGGAGAAGATACATATACCCTGTTGCCTGCCGGCGTCGCCTCTGCCGGATGGAAGCGCCTGTCCGCGCCGGCGATCGTGAAGTTCAGTATTTCCCTGCCGCGTGACGTCAGACCCGTACTGCCCGTGTAGTCGAAGGTGACGACGGCCATCCGTCCTTCCACGTCGAACGACCCGACTACCGGGCTTCGGTAATGAATCCCTTTCATGCCGTAGGTTTCGGCCAGCGCCCAGCGCGCCATCCGTTCGCCGGCTTCCTTCTTGCCGGGCGGGTGGATGCAGTCGACGCTTTCGGCGTCCATCAGCACGGCCATCCCTGTGTTCGGCGTGGTGGTCATTCCTTTGGCCTGCGCCTCGCGGAGACAGGCGGAGTTAAAACCGTTGTTATATCGATAGGGTGCAATCTGGCAGTAATAGAACGGGAACTCGCCGACACCCCACAGCGTGCGCCATTCGCGTACCATCCGGTCGAACATTTTGACATACAGATCCGGCTCGTTGCAGTTCGATTCGCCCTGATACCAGATGATGCCGCGGATGCCGTATCCGACGAGGGGATGAATCATGCCGTTGTAGAGCACGGTCGGCGTGCCGTTCTCTTCCCTGATGTCGGCATCCGAGGCGGGAACGGGTTTTTCGGGAATGTCGTTCAGCGAACGGGGCGTCATCCACGCTTCGATGCGCGAGTCGCTACAACTGGTGTGAATCAGTCCGACCGGCACGTCCAGCGTTTGGTTGAGCAGGCGCGCGAAGAAATATCCCGTGGCCGTGAAGGCGGGCGTCGTCCGGACATTGGCCGTTTCCCATGCGCCCGTACAGTCGTCCTGCGGCGTGGCGCTGGAAACTTTCCCGACCTTGAAGCAGCGAATACCCGGATTGTTCGACCGGGCGATGGCTTCGGGGCCGCCTTCGACGGGCTGACCGATGAACCCTGCCATCGGCATTGTCATGTTCGACTGCCCGGAGCAAATCCATACTTCACCGATCAGTACGTTTTCCAATACCACGTCTTCCACGTCGCTGACGGTCAGCGTGTACGGTGTATAGCTGGCCGCAGGCGTCTGCACTTCCAGACGCCAGTGACCCGTGCCGTCGCTTTTGGTGGAATAATTTTTGTCGTTCCACGAAGTGGTGACCCGGACGGTCGCGCCGGGCTTGCTCCATCCCCAAACCGGCACCGACGACTGCTGCTGCAACACCATGTTGTCGGCGAAGATGGCGGGTAGCCTGACGTCGGTCTGCTCCGGCACATCGGGTTCGGTTGAATCGCTCCCGCAGGACAGCTGCAAACCGAACAGTCCGGCCAGCAGCACGTACAAACTGGCATTTCTAATTGCTTTCATTGATGTTTCCTTGAGTGTCCGGCAAAAGGCATACCTTCCCGACAGTGTGGAAAGGCACAAAAGCGCCGGACGGCAGACCGCACGGTGCGCCGAAAAAAAGAAAAAAGCACGTCTCCGGCCTGCGGAAACCTGCTTTCTTTATATAAAACGAAGATATAAAATGCTTAATTACAAATAATTGCCCCCCCCGGTAGGTGAAATTCGCGCCAAAGTCGGTGGCCGTGATTCTACGGAGTGTTTTTTTATTGTCGGATTCTTGAACGATCGTTTTCATGCAATTTTTTTACTTTATCTCTGCAACAGCGAAAAATTACGGCTTCCGCTGTCGCAAATAAAAACCGTACAAAAATAAGTATTGCTATTTATATATTGCCGTGTGGATTGTATTTTTTTGAATAAATGCCGAAATCATCATTACCGCCTCAGCGCTTCAAAACGACTTTTGCCACCTTGCCGCCTGCCTTTACGATGTAGATGCCGGGCGGGAGCGGAATGGCCGTGGCGCCTTCGGGGATGTTCCTGCGCAGCGCAGTCCGTCCGCCCGCGTCATAAACTTCCAGTCCGACCGGTTGCCCGGTGCGTACGGTCAGCATCGACCCGCCGGCGAGTATTTCGACGTCGCTTTCGTCGGGAAGACGAACAGCGTCAGGACTTTGATATTGCCATGCACCCATCGAGATGCAGTTCTCCGGCCGCACGTTGCCCGACTTGTCCGTGTCTACGAGAACAATATCGTCTTCTCTTTCCGACTGGTACGCATTTATGGGCTTCCATTTTCCGGCGTCCATATAATACAGATAAGGATCGAAATAAACATCGTCGGTATGCAGAATGCCCGCCACACGGCCGCCGTGCGCGACCGAAGCGTTATTGCTTATTTCAATCACGTGATTATCGGTCAGCTGCGGAGCGTCGACGCCGAAAACGTCGTGGACGGTGGCCGTAACATTTCCACTTGAGGGTGGCGGGACGACGACGAACTGGTCGCCGATGGAGGAAAGACCGTCGACGTAAACGACGCCGCCGTCGGTCGCGCAGTACGACATCGACAGGATGGGATTATAAATGAAAATGTTGCTCGATTCGGCCGTCCTGCCGCTGTTTCCGGTAAAGATGGAATTGAGCGCATGAATCCCTTCGGCATACAGTGCGCCGCCGTTGCCACCCGCTTCGTTGGAAACAAACGTGCAGTATAGTATGGCCGTTCTGTTGTAAGCGTCCAGCGGGCCGGTGTCGGATACGGTACAGACCGCGCCGCCGTTGCGGTCGGCCCTGTTGCCGGTAAAGGTTGTATTGACCAGAATACAGCTCCTGTCGCTGTTCTCGTTGCTCAGACTGCGGACGGCTCCGCCGTTTTGCTTTGCGTAATTGCCGGCGAACGTGCTGTTTCGTATGGTCACATTGCCGCCATGAACCGCCCCGCCTGCGTTTTCGGCTTCATTTCCAAAAAACAGGCAGTCGCTGATGTGAAGCATGTGATACCTTAATGCCGATACGAAAACCGCGCCGCCATAGCCGGCTTTGTTTGCCCTGAAAACGGAGTTTTTTATTTCCGACTCGTATAAGGGGACGAGTTCCGGGTAATACAGTGAAACCGCACCGGCCAAATAGGCGGATTCATTTTCTTCGAAGGTGCATCCGCCTATTTCCGTATGGCAGGAACTCCACACGGCGCCTCCTTCTTTTTCGGCGCGGTTGCCGGTAAACAGACAGTCGGTCAGTGTCATTTTTCCCACGGTCAGTTTGTTGTATACCGCGCCGCCAAGTTCGGCATGACCGCCGGCGAGGGTCAGGCGCACAAGTTCGACTTCATACGGGCGATAGGGGCTGTCTTCGCGCCGGTCGAAGGTAAAGATTCGCCGCGGGTTTGCGGCGTTCACGCCCTCACCGGTGCGGATGACGACTCCCTCCGTCCCGCCGTCGACGGTCACAGCGCCGGTGACGACCGGCAATTCTTCGGTCAACACAATCGTGGACACTCCGCTGAACAGGATCACATCGGCGTCGGCGTTCCTGTT
>JAIRYD010000036.1 GCA_031267935.1 Tannerella sp. | reverse complement strand
GGAATGACAGGAAACGTCGCAGACGCTGTTAAGAAGACGGATTCCGCATTATGCGTCGCCTCGTGCCGTTCCCGATATTTCTTCATTTTCAAAGCGCTGGATTTCCGTCTTCGTCGTTGAATGATTCATCGTTTTTTCGTGTAAGACTGTATTTTTATTAATCCGTGTTGGAAATTCATTTTTATCCCGTATATTTGTCCTGTAAAATAAAAACGTCAACAGTACAAATACGGTATGAACATATTACTATTAGGCTCAGGTGGGCGCGAGCATGCGCTGGCATGGAAGATTGCCCGGAGCGGCAGGACGGATACGCTGTATATCGCGCCCGGGAATGCGGGAACGGCTTCGGCAGGTGTGAATGTGGCCATCGACGTGAACGATTTCCGGCGAATCGGAGAGTTCGTGATCGCGCATCATGTAAACATGGTCGTTGTGGGGCCCGAAGATCCGCTGGTAAACGGCATTTATGATTATTTCAGGTATGATGCGCGACTGGCATCCGTGCCCGTGATCGGGCCAAGCCGCGCGGGTGCGCGCCTGGAGGGCAGCAAGGATTTTGCCAAGGCGTTCATGATGCGTCATTATATTCCTACGGCGCGCTACCGGAGCGTCTCGGAATCCGATTTTGCCGAAGGCGCGGCTTTTCTCGACAGGCTGTCGCCGCCCTACGTCCTGAAAGCCGACGGGTTGGCGGCGGGCAAGGGCGTGTTGATTGTCGATTCGCTGAAGAAGGCAAAGAGCGAACTGCGGGCGATGCTCAAGGGCATGTTCGGCGAGGCGAGCCGGACGGTGGTGATCGAAGAGTTTCTCGACGGTACGGAATGTTCCGTTTTCGTGCTTACGGACGGAACGAACTACAAGATTCTGCCTGTGGCGAAAGATTACAAGCGTGTGGGCGAAGGGAATACCGGTCTGAATACGGGAGGCATGGGAGCCGTTTCGCCCGTTTCGTTTGCCGGAGAGGCTTTCATGCGGAAAGTGGAAGAGCGCATCATCCGTCCCACCGTCGACGGTCTGAAAGCCGAGCGCATACTGTACAGGGGCTTTATTTTCTTCGGCCTGATCAATGTGCACGGCGAGCCGTACGTGATTGAATACAACTGTCGTATGGGCGATCCCGAGACGGAGGCCGTGATGCTTCGCCTGCAGAGCGATCTGGTGGATCTGCTCGAGGGTGTGGCGGCCGGCGACCTGTCGCGACGCACGCTCGTCGAGGATACGCGCCATGTCGCCACGGTGATGCTCGTCAGCGGCGGATATCCCGGCCCCTACGAAAAGGGGAAAGTGATCGTGGGACTGAACGGCGTGACGGACAGTGTGGTGTTTCATGCCGGGACGACGGAGATCGACGGGATGCTGTTCACCTCGGGAGGGCGCGTGCTGGCCGTGTCGTCGTATGGCGAAACGAAGGACGAGGCGCTGGCAAACTCGTATCGCAGTGCAGACCTGATCCGTTTCGACAAGAAATATTTACGCCGCGACATAGGGTTCGACATCTGATGCCGCCATGGAATACACCGAACGAAGAACATACGGACGCGCACCCAGACCGAACCTGTCGCAGTGGCATACACTGATGATGACGCTCGTGCTGAGTGTTACCAGTCTGCTGCTTGCCTGTCAGTATTCGGTCGGTTACCCGCTCGCGACCGGTGACGGTGCAATGCCGCTCTGGCGTTTTGTCCGGTCGCTGATGACGGACAAAGTCGTTGCCTACCTTGCCGGCTTCCTGATCCTGACCGTTTCCGCACTGATGCTGCAGCGTCTCAATCTCTACATGAACATCATTCGCCACAATACGAAACTGCCGTTCCTGATGTTTTTCATATTCGGCAGTATGAATCTGAATTTCCTGCCCTACAGCCCCGCATCGGTGGCCATGCTCTTTTTTCTTCCGGCGCTGTTCGAACTCTTCCGCTCGGAAGAATATCTGGAGTCGAAACGCGCCTTCAACGCGACGGCCATGATGGCGATCGGCAGCCTGATATGGGTGTATGCGCTCTGGTTCATACCGATATGCTGGTATGGGATGTATAGATTCAAGTTGATGCGTATCAGAAATCTGATTGCCACCGTGTTCGGCTTCCTGACCGTCTACTGGCTCACGTTCGGCTGGTGCGTCTGGCGCCACGATTTCACGGCGCTTTCCGTTCCGTACCACCGGTTGACGGCCGTCGACATTTCCTTCCCGCAGGATTTCACGCACGATTTCCGGTGGATGAGTGTGGCATGTATTTACATGCTGCTGCTCATCGTCGTCTTCTACATCCGGTATCACGGATATGTAAATTCACTGCGCACGCGTCAGACGCTGTCGTTCTTCCTCGTCATGGCCACGTATGCCTTCATCCTTTTCTTCTTCATCAACAGACAGCAGTCGACCGGATTTCTCTATTTCTTCTACATGCCGGCCGCATTCATCTTTGCCTGTTTCTTTTCAGGCAGGCACGGCGTCATGGCATTCCTCCTGTATTATACCGCTCTCGCATTCATGTTCATGTTTGCCCTCGTACAGATATGGCTTTTGTGAAACCCCTCGCAAATTAAACGATGAAAAGAACATTCCTTAGACTTGCCTGCGCATCGCCTGCCGGTGTTGCAGCGGCGCGGTATTCGTATGTCCATTCTCCGTAAAAAAACATTACCTTTGTCGACCAAAAACAGAATCATTCACAAAAAAAAAAGCGGAAACGGGCGCAAGTCGCGTTTCCTTACGGAAAGATATGAATTATCGTGCATTGGAATGGAAAAATTTATCGGTTCGCGCCGTGCTTGCCGGTTTTTGCCGGCCCGGAGGTCTTCCCGAATATCATGCAATACTGCAGATGACGGACGCGACATGCGACGCTGCAGATCAATATGCACGCATCGAAACCGCCGCCGGCCTGCTGTCCGGAGAACTCTCCTGCGTCGAAATCGTCTGGAAGCGTTACTTCGTCAGTGATGCCGCCGGTCAGCACTCGTTCCTTCCGCGCGAACAGGGCCATACCGCCATATCCGTCGTGCAGCAACCGCCACTGAACGGCGGCAAAGTCGCATTATGGTTATACCTGATATCCGATGACGGCCCTGCCGCAGACAGCCCTGCCGCAATCGTCGCGCATTCGAATTACCGCCACCTGTTTCACACGCAGTTGCACGCCATCGCCACTGGCGAAGCGGAACAGACCGCCCTTCTTTTCGCGCAATACGCCGACCTGCTGGCGGCCGAAAAGTGCACCCTGGCAGCTCATTGCATCCGCACGTGGGTTTTCGTGCAGGGCATCGACACGCGCTATGCCGGAATGGTCGCCGCGCGCAGGGCTTGTTTCGAGCGCGCAGGGCTGACGAAGGACACGCATTTTATCGCCAGCACGGGTATCGAAGGAAAATATCTGCGGCCCGATACGCTGGTATTTATGGATGCATACGCCGTCGAAGGGCTGCAACCCGGACAAATCCGTTACCTCCATGCCCCGGCGCACCTCAACCCGACGCACGAATATGGCGTGACGTTCGAACGCGGAACAGCCATTCAGTATGGCGACCGTCGACACGTATTCATTTCCGGCACAGCCAGTATCAACAATCGCGGAGAAATCGTGCACCCCTCGGACGTGATGAAGCAGGCCGGACGCATGCTCGAAAACATCTTTGCGCTGCTGGACGAAGCCGGCGCCGGACCGAACGATATCGCATATATAATTGTCTATCTGCGTGACATTTCGGATTACCGGCGTGTCGATACATGGCTCGGAAAGACTTTTCCGCACATACCGTCGGTAATCGTGTGGGCGCCCGTGTGCCGTCCGGGCTGGCTGATTGAGGCTGAATGTATGGCGATCGTCGCCGCGAAAGACGAACGGTTCGCGGCATTCTGAATATCAGCGATTCGGACGGAAACCCATCTCGACCGTTTCAATCTTGCGCATCAGCGAAAGGATATCGGCCTGCCGCCGCAGCATGTACGGCGATGGTTTTGAGGGATTCCTCCTGAGCGGATTCGGCAATGCCGCTGCAATCAGCGCCGCCTCGCTCCGGGTCAGCGACCGGGCATGTTTGCCGAAACACGTCTGCGCTGCCGCTTCGATGCCGTATACGCCTCGCCCCATTTCGATGGAATTGAGGTATACTTCCATGATGCGTTCCTTTCCCCAGATCCATTCTGTCAACAGTGTGAAATATGCTTCCAACCCTTTCCTGAACAGGTTTTTGCCAGGCCATAGAAAGACGTTTTTGGCTGTCTGTTGCGAGATGGTGCTGGCGCCCCTGACACGGCCGCCGTTTCGCGCTTCGTCCATCGCCATTTTGATTTGTTCGCAGTCGAAACCGTGATGCGTCATGAAACGATTGTCTTCCGATGCCACAACCGCCTGTACGACAGACTGTGAAATCTCGTCGAGCGGAACCCATTCATGCCGTATTCCTTCGGCCTCTTTTTCGTGTAACCGAATGAACATAAGCGGTGTATAATATACGGGGATATATTTGTAAACAAAAACAGTCACGATGTTGAGCAGGAACAGTGTGATGAGAATATTCCTGAGCCATACAAAGATACGTTTCACGATTTTCATACGGGCGAAATCGAATGGGATTGTGTATAATGAGTTTGCGCCCGGTCCTGCTTACCTCAGTCTGTTGAGCGAGCGGACAAGCACTTCATCCGCTCCGATATTCCTGATTGCCAAATAATCAAATATAAGGGCAATCAGCGGGAACGACAGTGCGAGGCGTACGCTGAAATGGAAGGTTTCGGATTGTGTCGCAATCTTCCACACGAAAAACGCGAACAGGCCGTAGAACGCAATCATCAGGATGGCATTGAAGATGCAGAAACGGATCTGCAGGATGCGTTTTTTATAAAAGAAGACGGTGACCAGCGCAAGCAGACTGATGATGCCGGTCAGCGCCATCAACGCCCATGCGGGATAGACCAGCTCGACCGGCGCCGTCATTGTGCTCATGCCGGAAGCGTCGAACGCATAAAACACGTCGCCCGACTGAACCACCGCCAGCGGCATGAAAAGAGAGGCTAAAGCCAAGCCGGTGACGATGAGTAGATAAACAGTCTGTATGCGTTGTATCATGACTATATGTTGCCTGTCAGAAATTATTCTTGTCTTTTACGGGATTTTTGTAAAAGAGTTTGCCGTCTTCAAATTCCTGTGCAGCGATGAGCGTCGGCTTGGGCAGTTTTTCGTAGTAGCGCGAGATTTCGATCTGTTCCCTGTTTTCAAAAACCTCCTCAAGGCTGTCGTTGATAGACGCAAATTCCTGCAGTTTCTTTTCCAGATCCTGTTTCATTTCCGCTGCTATCTGGTTGGAACGCCGGGCAATAACCATCAGCGTTTCGTATACGTTGCCCGAATCTTCGGACAGTTTAATCATGTTGCGTGTGACGGTCGTCAGCGGTGCATTTGATTTACGATAATCCATAATTTACTGTCAATATTTATTTAATAATTGTTGCTGATTTGTTTGCTGGCATAGTCGTAGAACCGGCGAATCTGCCGTATGTATTTTCCTTCCGGATATTCGTTCGTATAATTGTAATATTCGTCGACGACGTCGCGGTAGCGTCCCTGCAGACGGTCTTCGATGCTGACGAGCGCCAGTTCGTATTTCGCTCTTATTTTCAAGAAAATAAATTCTTCGCGATATTTCGAATACGGATAATCTTTCAACGCATTTTCGGTCGTGATGACGCATGCGCGATAGTTGTTACCCATATACGTGCTGAGGTTGTAGTACAGACGCGCACTCATCAATTCCTTGTAGGCCAGCTTTTCCTGCAATTCGAACATGATGTCCTGCGCCTGTTTGGCACGTTCGCTCTGCGGATAATACTCCATGTAGAGCTGGAACTGGCTGATCGCTTCGTAGGTCTGTTTCTGATCCAGACGCGGGTCGGGCGAATCGAGATAAAGGCCGTAGCCCGAATAGAAACGCGCCAGCTCGACAAACTCGCCTTTCGGATAGGTCTGGTAATACGATTTGAAATAGTCCGATGCCGTTTGGTAGTCCTTCTGTCCGTAATAGCTTTGCGCCAGCAGATACAGCGATTCTTCGGCATTTCCGGTGCCCCTGAAAATCGTCACAACCTCTTCCAGCAAGGTAGCCGCCTTGACAAACTTGCCTTCGTTGAAATATTTCTTGGCATAAGAATATTTCAACTCGTAATCGGTACTTTTCAGTATCTTATTATATTCTCCGCACGAAGCACAGGCGAATACAATACCTGCCAGTAACAGAAATCTCTTCATTTTCCGTCTTTTTAGTCCGCAAAGGTAATGCTTTCCGGCATAACTATTGCCCTGCGAAACGTTAATAATAATTAGAATTTATACAGTCCGCTGGCGGCAAGCAATTCCAATTCATTATCTTTAAGTACTTTTTCGCATTTCTCGATATCGTCGGGGCGGATGATCACATGTGCCGATTCGCCTTCGGAAAAGGCATACATGTATTCGATAAATATCTCTGCTCCGGTAATGAAGTCCATCACCCGGCCCAGCGCGCCCGACTGGTTCGGACAATGCAGGCAAATCACGTCTGCTTCCGACACGGCATACTTGTTGTCGCGAAGCACCTGGAGCGCCCTGTCCGTATCGGACACGATCAGGCGTAAAATCCCGAAATCCGAATTTTCGGATACGGTAAATGCCGTCATATTGATATTTTCCTTACCCAGCAGTTTGGCCACTTCCGTGAAGCGGCCTCGCTTATTCTCCAAAAATATAGATAATTGTTTAATGTACATGATATTTATTATTTATAGTTAATTAAATTTTCGTTTGTCAATCACTCGTTTGGCCTTACCCTGACTGCGTTCGATGCTGCGGGGTTCGACCAGTTTCACGTCGGGCGAAATACCCAGCACACTCTGCAGGCGGTGGGAAATATGTCTTTTCAGATCAATCATTTTCGTCATCTCGTCCGAGTAGAAATTCTCCTTGACTTCCACCTGTACTTCGAAGGTATCCAGATTGTTCACGCGGTCGACGATCAGCAGATAGTGCGGTTCGAGTTGCGGCAGTTCGCAGATGACGGCTTCGACTTGCGACGGGAAGACATTTACACCCCTGATGATCAGCATATCGTCGCAACGCCCGAGTATTCTTGACATGCGAACCGAAGTACGTCCGCATGCACATTTTTCGAAATTCAGATTGGTCAGGTCGCGTGTGCGGAAACGCAGCAGCGGCATGCCTTCCTTGGTGATGGTGGAAAATACGAGTTCGCCCGTCTGGCCGGCGGGCATGGGTTCGCCCGTTTCGGGATTTACGATTTCGGGATAGAAATGGTCTTCGCACAGGTGCGTACCGTTCTGACATTCACATTCGTGTCCTACTCCCGGTCCGATAATCTCCGTCAGGCCGTACAGGTCGTATGCCCTGATGCCCAGTTTTTCTTCGAGTTCTTTTCGCATGCCTTCCGTCCAGGGTTCCGCGCCGAATGCGCCGATCCGCAGCTTGAACTCTTCGCGCGGGATTCCGGAATCGAGCAGTGCGTCGGCCAGATAGAGGGCATACGACGGCGTGCAGGCCAGTCCTACCGAGCCGAGGTCGTGCATCAGCATGATCTGTTTTTCGGTGTTGCCGCTCGAGGTCGGAAGCACTGTTCCGCCAATGGTTTCGACCGCGCAGTGAGCGCCCAGTCCGCCCGTAAAGAGGCCGTAACCGTAGGAAACCTGCACCACGTCGTTGCGGCCCAGTCCGTAGGCGGTGAAGCATCTTGCGCCGGCCTCTCCCCATATACTCAGGTCGTTGCGCGTATATCCGACGACAATAGGCTTGCCGGTGGTGCCCGACGAAGCCTGCAGACGGACAATCTCCGAAATAGGTACACTTAAAAGGCCGTAGGGATAGAAATCGCGCAGGTCTTTTTTCGACGTGAAAGGTAATTTGACGATGTCGTCAATTATTTGGATGTCAGTGGGCGTTACCCCTTTTTCCTGCATCCGCTTACGATACGGCTCACAGTTATGGTAAACACGCTCTACCGTTCTTTTCAGGCGTATCCCCTGCAGCTTGCGCATATCCTCGCGGGACATGCATTCCATTGTTTCGTTCCAGATCATACTGTTTTAAAGATTTAGATTTGATTCCGGTGCAAATATATGATTTTAATTCGAAACAGGACTTCGGGATTCCGTTTAAAATCTTTTTCGGGATGATTTGCGATATTTTCGCAACTCCCGCATCTCTGCGCCAGTCTCTTCGCGTCGAAGCGGTGATTTTTTATCGGCGGAAAGCCGTTTGTCTTCCATAAAGTTATTATCTTTGTCATCGTTTTTACGTAATTGTAATTGACTAGGATGAGTAAAAGAATAATAGCCGGGATTCGCCGTGGAGATCAGTTCTCGCCCAATCATATCGGGAATGATGCTGCCATATTCTCCCTGACGGCGGGATGCCTGCGCGACAGAGGATATACCGTACATGAATATGTGGAAACGGATCTGCATACCTGCACCTTCGACGAAAGCGTCATTTTCAACATGGTGCGCGATCTCGGCTCGGTGCGCAAGCTCAAGCAGCTGGAAGATGGGGGGCATCTCGTGGTCAATTCCGGTTATGGTATTGAAAACTGTACGCGCGAACGCATGACGCGTCTGCTCGTGTCGCACGGCATCGCCCATCCGCGCAGCATCATCCTCAAGACCGACTGCGATCCCGCGCCCATGCTCGGTGAAGCGGGTTTCGGCGACTGCTGGATCAAGCGGGGGGATTTTCATGCCATTCATCGCGAAGACGTGACCTATGTCAGGCATCTCGAAGAGGCGGAAAGCATACTCAGGGAATATGCCATCCGCAGGATCGAAACGGCTGTGGTGAACGAGCATCTTGTGGGCGACCTTGTGAAATTTTACGGCATCGCCGGCACGGATTTTTTCTACCGGTTCTACCCGACGAACGCGCTCGGACAGCACAGCAAGTTCGGATGGGAACAGGTGAACGGGCAGGCGAAAGGTATTCCATTCGACGAGATGCAGCTGCGGGCGCTCTGTTCCGCTGCCGCCGATATTCTTCACATTAATATATACGGCGGCGACTGCATCGTGGCCGAAGACGGGACTATCCGGCTGATTGATTTCAACGACTGGCCGAGTTTTGCTCCCTGCCGCAACGAGGCCGCACCACATATTGCAGAGTGTATCATACGTTTAATTGAAGCCGATGAAAAAAATCCGTGAACGGCCGGACATGCAGGCCACACTGAAGTCGATGGATACGGAAGAATTTATCGACATCCGTTTCTATCGTCCTGCAGGTTATCTGTGGGCTTTGTTTTTCAGGAAAACAGGTGTTCCGCCCAATGCCGTGACGCTTGCCTCGATGCTGATCGGCATGCTGGCGGGCGTGTGTTTCTACTTTGCGAATCTGTGGATGGACATTGCCGGCATGCTGCTGCTCGTCTGGGCCAATACGTACGACAGCGCCGACGGCCAGCTGGCGCGCATGACGGGGCGCACGTCGGCGTTCGGACGCATGCTGGACGGTTTCTGCGGCGACGTATGGTTTTTTTGCATCTATGCCGCTCTCTGCCTTCGCCTGACGCCGCAGTGGGGAATATGGATCTGGCTGCTGGGTGCGGCGGCGGGTTTTTTCCACAGCAAACAGGCGGCGATGGCCGACTACTACCGCAACATACACCTGTTTTTCCTCAAGGGTGAAAAGGGAAGCGAGCTGGCTGATTCGAAGATGTTGCGGGTGCATTACGAGCGGCGGAAATGGGCGGACGGATTTTTTCTCAAATTCTCCGACTATATTTATTACAACTACACGAAGAGTCAGGAAGCATGGGCAGGCCGGTTTCTGCAGATGCGGGATGTGTTGATGCGGAAATATCCTGCCGGCGTCCCGGAATGGTTCCGCCATGCATTTCGCGAAAAGAGCCTGCCGCTGATGAAATATACCAACATGCTGTCGTTTAATATGCGTGTCATCGTACTGTTTGTTTCCCTGTTTATCGATGCGCCGTGGATATACTTCATATTCGAATTGACCGTGCTCAACGTCATGCTGGCATACATGGTGGTGACGCACGGGCGTTTCTGCGAATCATTTACCGGACAGTTGTCCGGAGAAAGGGTATGATCGACCGCCGGGATGTCAGGGGCGTCATCTTCGACTATGGCGGGACGATAGACAGCAACGGTGTGCACTGGGCGGAAGTCATCCGCCGGGCATACGAAGCGGAAGGCATCGTTTTTCCCGACGAGGCGACGTTCAGGGATGCCTACGTGCATGGCGAGAGGATGCTGGGGCGGAATCCGGTCATACGCGCCGAACATACGTTTGCGGACATGATGCGGCTGAAAATCGCCATTCAGTTCGACCGGTTGAAAGAGCGCGGCTCGCTGCCTGCCGCGGCTGCGGCGCGGACGGTATGCGCCATTGCCGGACGGTGCTACGACTGTGCCGCCCGTTCGGTCGATGCCGCACGGCCGGTCATTGCTTCGCTGGCGGAGAGGTATCCGCTTGTGATGGTGTCCAATTTCTACGGCAATATGGCTTCCGTGCTCGACGATTTCCGGTTGAAGGATTTTTTTCGGGCGGTGATAGAGTCGGCCGCTGTCGGCGTTCGCAAACCCGATCCGGAAATTTTCCGGCTGGGCGTGGAAGCGCTGCATCTGCAGGCGGGCGAAACAGTCGTCGTCGGCGATTCGTACGACAAGGACATCGTGCCTTCGACTGCGGCCGGATGCCGCACGATATGGCTGAGAAAGACCGGCTGGGGTGTCTGCGACGGCAGCGAAACGGCTGACGTGATTATTTCCGACTTTGCGGAGCTGAGCGGAATTCTCTGATTCGCCGCGGCGGACGTTTCAAAAAGCACGCGGATCAGTTTCTCCATTTATACTTCACGCGGTCTGAAATTGTGAGTTTAACGATGAACGATGAACGATGAACGATGACCGGATTCATCGTTTCATCGTTCATCGTTCACAAAACCATGCCGCGCACAGTATACCGATGCGCCAAAGGTACTTACCGATTCACAAAAGGTAGCTACCGATGCACAAAAGGTACTTACCGATGCACAAAAGGTAGCTACCGATGCACCAAAGGTACTTACCGATGCACAAAAGGTAGCTACCGATGCACCAAAGGTAGCTACCGATGCAGCAAAGGTAGCTACCGATGCAGCAAAAGTAGCTACCGATGCACCAAAGGTAGACGGGAATTTGCAGAAGGCAGGCGGCAATCACCCGGAGGAAGACACGTTTTACGGATAAAAACAGAAGTATCGTATTTAACTATAAACAGTATTAATTAAAAAATAGAACCCTATGCATCAAGACTCTTATCAGCCCACAAAAGACGGCGAATTCATCGTCCGGGCACAGAACAATCCACTGCCCCCGCGCCCCAAACGGCACGACGCAACCCGCAGGAGGAGGACGGCGGACCCGGTGCAGTCCGCCCCCCGCGAATGGCCGGAATTTCTTCCGGCCATTTTCTTTTATATCTCATGTTACGCATCCACTGCGCCGGACGCCGGCCTGCGGTTATGGAAATCACGCCCTTCGGACTCGGGTTTGCCGGCATGGAATTTGCTGCAGTACGTAACATCAGTGGTTAATTCCTTTTTTTTGAACTGCTGTCTCGGCAAAACATTCAGCAGCACCTCAAAAAAAGAATTCACCCAAAAAAAATGACTAATAATTATGTCTGTATAACGAATATGTATTACCTTTGTTCGCTGAAATCATGGAAGTATGAATAAAATAAGTTATGCAC
>JAIRYD010000031.1 GCA_031267935.1 Tannerella sp. | reverse complement strand
AGGACATCGCAATAAAAAGTTTTTTTTATTCATTTTCCCGTTTTATTGCAAAAAACTTCATACATTTGTGACCTAAAGTAAAAGCTATGTATCGAGTATGGATAAACGTTTTTGTGATATGCTGTTTTTGTCTGCCCCTGGAAGGGCATGTCCAAAAGATTGAACCGATGAAATTTCTCCCGGAACAATATGAGGCTTACAAAGTCTCCGAATGGATGGACTATGAAGGGGAAGCGCTCTACGACTACATCAACGGCGGAGCGGAACTGTATCTGTCATACGGGTTGGTCGGCATGACCGGTTGCAAGTATAACGGGGAGGGATTACCCCAGATCACGGTCGAAATATATGAAATGACCTCTTCGCAGAATGCCTTCGGCGTTTATACGCAAAGCCGCGACAGGGAAGAATATGACTTCGGACAAGGTTCCCAAAGTTTCAACGACTTCATTCTTTTCTGGAAAGACAATTATTATGTCATCATCACCGCGCAGAAAGCTACGCCCGAAAGCACAAAAACCATCCGGCAGATGGCATCGTTTGTAGACGGCGCCATTCCCGGAACGGGCCGCAAGCCGGACATCGTCGACGCGCTGCCTCCGCAGGATCTTGTCCCCGGCGGATACCTGTATTTTCACCATTACGTCTGGCTTAATGCTTTCCTGTTCATCGCCGACTACAACATTATTAATATTACCGACGAAACACATGCCGTGCTGGCACGCTACGGAAACGGAGACAGTCGCTGCTACCTGCTCGTGGCAGACTATCCGGACATGCCGTCCGCCGAGACGGCTTTCATCCGGCTGAAGGAGAAGTTCGCACCCGAATCGGCAGGTAGCCGGCCCGTGCTCCGACTGGAAGATCAAACATGGTTTTCCACCTGGACGCAGGGAAAAAGACTGTGGGCCGTCTTCAATGGCCGTTCATCCGAACAGATCGAAAATTTATATCACTTATCCGGAAAATAATTCATTGAAAATTTAGAAAACATGGAAACGATTACCCGTCGAGAATTACTGAAAAGAAGCGCATGGATGGCAGCAGGAGGCGCGCTGCTCCTGAACCGCCCGGTTATGGCCTGGGCAGAAAAACAGGATGCTGCCAGCAAAGTAGTGCTGATACGCAATCAGCAGTTATATGCCGGTGGCGATTCGCCCGATCCGGAGATTTGCAGCCGGATGCTGGACGAAGCCGTCTGTACGCTTACCGGCAAACCGGCATCCGCCGATGCGTGGGCCTCCATCATCAAGTCAACCGATACGGTCGGAATCAAAACAAACGTATGGCAGGGACTGCCCACTCCGCCCGAACTGAACGACATCCTGAAGACGCGCGTCCTGGGCGCCGGCGTACCGGACGACAAAGTCAGCGTCGACGACCGCGGCGTGAAGACCAATCCCGTCTTCCAAAACGCCACGGCGCTGATCAACATCCGCCCGATGCGCACACACGCCTGGTCGGGCGTCGGCTCGCTGCTCAAAAACTACATCACCTTTGCGGAAAAACTTTCCGACTATCACGAAGATTCGTGCTCCGTCCTGGGTCGCCTGCAGGAATTGCCGATGGTAAAGGGAAAGACACGGCTGCACATACTGGTAATGTTCACGCCCCAGTTTCACCATCTGGCGCCAAGTCAGTTTTCCGAAGAACATTCCTGGAAATACAACGGGCTGCTGGCCGGATTCGACCCGGTAGCCGTCGATTCGGTAGGATTGCGCATCATAGAATCCAAACGCAGGGATTATTTTCAGGAAGACCGGCCGTTAAATCCCCCCGCCAAACATATTTACATCGCCGACACACGCTATCACCTCGGAACGTCCGACCCGTCGAAAATCGAACTGGTCAAGCTGGGATGGACGGACGGGAGTTTCGTTTAGAACAGGCCGTCCGAACCAATTCATGACGGTGCGGTCGGTTTCTCAAGCACGCAGATGACACGGATTAGACGGATTTACGCAGATTTTCATCCGATTGACAATCCGTGTACATCTCACCCGCGCCATCTGCGTGCTAAAAATTATATACTTCACGCGGTCTAATAATTGTGAGTTTAACGATGAACGATGAACTATGGCCGGATTCATCGTTCATCGTTCATCGTTCACAAAACCATGCCGCGCACAGTATATCTGCAAAAAAAAACCACATTTCCTCGCAAAGAATTTGGATATATCCTGTCAAAGGATTATCTTTGCACGAAAATAATTAATAATTGCAATGTGAACGCATGCTAAAGCGTTGTCTTTCCATACTATCCGTTGCATTCGCCGTCACAGCGCTGGTTGTTTTGCAGAGTTTTCCCCATCATCATCACGGGGAGCAGGTATGCTATGTGAAGGCATGTGGTGACCACCGGCATACTGACGATGCGGACGGCTGTTCACATCATGACCGTTCCCATTCGCCGGAGCACGACAACACGTGCGTCGCTGAAAGCAGTTATTTATTCTCGTTCGAACAGATCGATACAAAATGTAAGGCTACATTCTGCCTTCACGATCATAATCCGCATGCACATCTCTTTTTTGCCTCATCATGTCTGGCGGCAATCGCTTCGCTTTATTACTGTGAAGCGGAACAGACAGACGATTTTTCGGGATACGAGTGGTATGCGTGTCTCTACCAATCAGTTGACGTAAACCGAAATAACGGTTTACGCGCTCCTCCCTGCGCCTGAGGGGATACACCGTCGGAAAACAGGGATTCTCCTGCTTCCCCCATTGGCGCATATACCCTCTTCCCCACACCCCCGATTACAAGCCCCCTTTTAAACCAAACCGCCGGATTGCGTCCGGAGGAAACAGGGGCGTATAAAATCTATTTACAATTAATTAAACAATAATCAGAAATGAAAAAATATATTATATGCTTTTTCGTCGCAATCGCAGCGATCGCCGCAGGTTGCAGCAATGAACGCAAAGGGCGGGACCATGCGACGGAAGATGATCATACACATTTTGAAGGCGACGGACACGATCATGCCGCCCACAATCATGAAAATGAAAACGAAGCGGACGAGATCCATTTCTCCGTCGGCCAGGCCAAGTCTGCCGGACTTGAAGTGCAGGACGTTGCGCCGGGCGTATTCTACCATGTGATAAAGACAAGCGGACAAATACAGTCCGCGCCGGGCGACGAAATAACGCTGACGGCAACGGGCAGCGGGATTGTCTCGTTCGTCAACCCGTCCATTGCAGACGGCATGGCGGTCAGGGCGGGCGAAGCGGTTGCCGCCGTTTCGGCCAAATCCCTTCAGGACGGCGACCCCGTCGCACTGGCCGGAATCAATTACGAAACGGAATTGAAAGCGTATCAGCGTGCCGAAAAACTCGCAAAAGACGATATTATTTCCGCCAAAGAGCTTGAGCAGATCCGCCGGCGTTACGAAACGGCAAAGACGGCCTACGAAGCGCAGGCCGCCAACATGACCGCGCAGGGCGTGACGGTCAAAACACCCGCCGCCGGCTTCGTCAAAAGCCGTCATGTCAGTCAGGGCGAATACGTCTCCGCAGGGCAACCCGTCGTGACCATATCGCGAAACAAACGACTGCAGCTCCGGGCGGAAGTGTCCGAAAAGTATTACGCCACGCTCGGAAGCATCACTACGGCTCACTTCAAAACGGCTTGCGGCAATACGTTATACAAGATACGGGAAATGAACGGCCGCATGCTCTCGTTCGGCAAGAGTTCGGGACAGTCGTCGTATTATATTCCCGTCACGTTCGAGTTTGACAACACGGGCGACATCCTTCCCGGCGCTTTTGCCGAGGTTTACCTGCTGTCCGAGCCGCAGCACGACGTGATCAGTATCCCCGTTACGGCCGTTACGGAGGAGCAGGGACTTTATTTCGTCTACCTGCAACTCGGCGAAGAGGAATACAGGAAACAGGAAGTCGCTCTGGGACAGGATAACGGCGAAAGCGTACGCGTCGTATCCGGACTGCAAAGCGGCGACAGGGTCGTCATCAAGGGAGTATATCAGGTCAAGCAGGCTGCCGGCGCAGGCATCGTCCCCGAAGGACACAGCCACAGCCATTAATACATTAATATACTCATCATGCTGAATAAAATCATTCAATTCTCATTGAACAACCGGCTGATCGTTGTGATTGCGTCGGTTTTGCTGATGATGGCAGGGACGTATACCTCCACCCACATGGAAGTAGACGTCTTCCCCGACCTGAATGCGCCGACCGTCGTCGTCATGACGGAAGCCAAAGGCATGGCGGCCGAAGAAGTGGAGCGGCTTGTGACATTTCAGGTCGAGACAGCCGTAAACGGCGCCACCAATGTCCGCCGCGTGCGCTCGTCGTCGACGACGGGCTTTTCCGTCGTGTGGGTCGAATTTGACTGGGGAACGGACATCTACCGCGCACGGCAGATCGTTTCCGAAAAACTTGCCGTCGTCGGCGACGCCCTGCCTCCGCAGGCAGGCAATCCCACGCTGGGGCCGCAGTCGTCCATCCTGGGAGAGATGATGATCGTCGGATTGACGTCGGACACCACTTCACTGCAGGAACTCCGCACGATCGCCGACTGGACGATCCGTCCACGCCTGCTTTCTACGGGTGGCGTGGCGCAGGTCGCGGCGCTCGGCGGCGAGATCAGGGAATATCAAATCCTGCTCGATCCGCAGAAAATGAAACGCTACGACGTGCGCCTCGACGATGTGCTTGGCGTCACTTCGGGAATGAACAGGAATACTTCGGGAGGAGTGCTCTATGAATACGGAAACGAGTATATCATACGCGGCGTTCTTGCGACCGCAGACGTGAAGGCGCTTGGAAAGACCCGAGTAAAAACCGTCATGCTCGAAGATATTGCGGAAATAAGGACAGGCAACAGATCGCCCAAACTTGGCGTAGCGTCGTATCGCGGCGAGGCAGCCGTCCTGCTGACCGTCACCAAACAGCCGAATACAAGCACGATGGATCTGACCGAACGGATAGACCGTTCGCTTGCCGAACTGAACAGGTCGCTTCCCGCCGACGTGAGGATCTCTACCGACGTCTTCCGGCAGTCGCGGTTTATCGAAAGCTCTATCGGAAATGTGAAAAGCTCGCTCATCGAGGGCGGTATCTTTGTCGTCGTCGTACTGTTTCTCTTCCTGATGAACGTGCGGACGACGGTCATCTCGCTCGTGACGATCCCGCTGTCGCTGGTCATGTCCGTCCTGTCGCTGAAACTGATGGGACTTACCATTAACACAATGAGCCTCGGAGGCATGGCCATTGCCATCGGTTCGCTGGTAGACGACGCCATAGTCGACGTCGAAAATGTGTTCAAGCGCCTGCGGGAAAACCGGGCTAAACCGCGGGAAAAGCAGGAAAGCGTGATGCACGTCGTTTTCGAAGCATCGAAGGAAGTGCGTATGCCTATCCTCAATTCGACATTGATTATAGTAGCCAGCTTCGTGCCGCTATTTTTCCTGTCGGGGATGGAAGGGCGGATGCTTGCGCCGCTTGGCATTGCCTTTATTACGGCGCTGTTTGCTTCGACGGTTGTGGCGTTGACGCTGACGCCCGTGCTTTGCAGTTACCTGCTCGTCAAGCCGCCGAAAAGCAACAGGCAGGATCAGGAACCTTTCTGGGTGAGGAAGTGCAAAGCGGCTTACGGCCTGATGCTGGAATGGACGTTCAAACACAGGAAATGGACGCTTTGGAGCGTGGGCGCCGTCTTCGTGCTGAGCATTGTGGCGACGCTGACGCTCGGACGAAGTTTCCTGCCGCCGTTCAACGAAGGGTCGCTTACGATCAACGTCAGCACGCTGCCCGGCATCTCGCTCGAAGAATCCGACAAGACAGGGCGGACGGCGGAGACAATCCTTTTGTCTATCCCTGAAATACAGACAGTGGGGCGCAAGACGGGACGCGCCGAACTGGACGAGCACGCGCTGGGAGTGAACGTTTCCGAGATAGAAGCCCCGTTCGTGCTGGGACGGCGTTCGAAAGACGAGTTTATCGCCGACGTGAGGGAGAGGCTGAAAACGCTGCCGGGCGCGAACGTGGAAATCGGCCAGCCGATATCGCACCGCATCGACGCGATGCTGTCGGGAACGCGTGCAAACATTGCCATCAAACTTTTCGGATCCGACCTGAACCGTATGTTTGCACTGGGCAACCAGGTCAAAGCCGCGATACGCGACGTGGAAGGCATTGCCGACCTCAATGTGGAGCAGCAGATAGAACGTCCGCAGCTCAAGATCGAACCGAAGCGCGAAATGCTGGCGAGGTATGGCATCTCGCTGCCCGAATTTGCCGAAATCATCAATGTGATGCTTGCCGGCGAAACGGTTTCGCAGGTATACGAAGGGAACCGGTCGTTCGACCTTGTGCTGAAGGTGAATGACGAAAGCCGCGAAACGACTGCAAGGATCAAAGACCTGGCCATCGATGCGGGAGGGCAGAAAATTCCCCTGGAATATATTGCCGAAATAACCTCCGCGGCGGGGCCAAACACGATTAACCGCGAGAATGTGGGACGCAAGATCGTGATTTCGGCAAACGTCGCCGGAAGGGATTTGCGTGGCGTCGTGAACGACATCCGCAGCAGGGTAGACGAACGCATAAAGCTGCCCGAAGGATACTATATCGAGTACGGCGGGCAGTTCGAAAGCGAGGAAGCGGCTTCGCGAACGCTGCTCTTTGCGTCGGCATTGTCGATCCTCGTCATCTTTCTGCTCCTCTTCAACCAGTTCAGGAGCGTCACACAGTCGGTCGTGATCCTGCTGAATCTTCCGCTCGCACTGATCGGAGGCGTAATGGTGCTCTTCTTCACGAGCGGCGAAATAAGCATTCCGGCCATCATCGGCTTCATCTCTCTTTTCGGCATCGCCACGCGAAACGGTATGCTGCTGATCTCGCGCTACAACGATTTGCGGCAGGAGGGCGGCATGTCCGTCTACGAATGTGTCGTCTCAGGTTCGCTCGACCGCCTGAACCCGATCCTGATGACGGCTTTCACTTCGGCGCTGGCGCTGATCCCGCTGGCCTTCGGAGGAGAACTGCCGGGGAACGAGATACAGAGTCCGATGGCGCAGGTCATCCTCGGCGGACTGATGAGTTCGACGCTTCTTAACGGATTTATTATCCCGGTCATGTATTTCCTTACAAACCGGAATAAAGCAATATCGAATTAAACAACAGAACGGAAATGAAAAAGATTCTATTTTTATTGACCGCATGCTTGAGTCTACCGCTTGCGGCACAGGATAATATCGGCAGGATACTGTCGTCTGTCGAGGAAAACAACACCACGCTGAAAGCGCTCCGGGAAAGTACGGAAGCGCAGAAACTTGAGCACAAAACCGGCATCTTCCTCGAAAATCCGGAGTTGAGCTTCAACTATCTGTGGGGTTCTCCGGGACGCATCGGAAACCGCACGGATGTAAGCGTAAGCCAGAAGTTCGACATCCCCACTCTTTCGGGATTGAAAAGCAAAATCGCCGACGGGCAGAATAATCTGGCCGAACTGCAATACCTCGCCGGCAGGATGGATATATTGCTTGAAGCCAAACAGTCATGCTTCGACCTGATATATTTGAACGCCTTGAAAAAAGAGATGGAAATACGCTACGGTCATGCCCGTACAATAGCCCATGCCTTCGACGAGATGCTCAAACAGGGCGACGCCAATCGCCTGGAATACAACAAGGCGCAACTGAACCTGTCCGCCGTGGAGGGCGAGATGGCGCGCATCGCGATAGAACGCGACGCCCTGCTATCGGGATTGAAACGCCTCAATGGCGGACAGGATATTGCGCTCGATGACGCTCGTTTCGACGACATCCCGTTTCCGCTCGACTTCGACGAATGGTACGCGCAGGCCGAACAGCGCAATCCTGTACTCGAATACGTGCGCCGTGAAGTAGATGTGAGCAAGAAGCGCGTCAGCCTGAGCCGTGCAATGAATCTTCCCGCACTTTCGGGAGGATACATGAGCGAAAAGGTAACGGGCGAACACTTCCAGGGCGTCATGCTCGGCGTCACGATCCCGCTTTGGGACAACCGCAACCGCGTGCGGCAGGCAAAAGCAGCCGTGCGCGCAGCCGAAATGCGCAGCGAAGACGCAAAACAACAGCTTTATGGCCATCTCCAATCTCTCTACAACCGTGCGGCAGGGCTGAAACTCTCGGCCGCGAAATACCGCAAGTCGCTGACGTCGCTCAATAACGCCGATTTGTTGAAGACGGCGCTCGATGCCGGAGAAATCTCGCTTCTGGAGTATATCGTCGAAATGGGACTGCTCTACGAAACGGTAAACAAAACGCTGGAAACCGAACGCGATTTCTACAAAGCATACGCCGAACTCTCGGCTGCGATGCTGTAAACTGTTTTAAAACATTGAATCCCACCCGGTCAGACCGGATGGGATTCATTTTTGCGTGCAGACGCGTCGGTTTGCGACACCGCTCTGTTTTCAATCCTTCAAATAAGCCGAAAGCATCCAGATTTTCTTTTCAAAACTCTTGATGGCATGGCTGGCCAGCGAGAAAGAACCCTGGTCGCCGGCTTTGACGGCCAGACGGTGAAGTTCGCGCAGAGAGTCGATCAGCAGTCGAAGCGTTTCCAGCACGTTGCCCGTACCCGTTTTCCAGTCGGACACGCCGGATATTTCCTTCACGGTCGACGTCTTCAGATATTCCGAGAAATTGTTGACCGGCGTCCCGCCCAGGATGACGATCCGTTCGGCCGTTTCGTCGATTTTTTCGGCAATCTCGTTGTAATACTCTTCATAAAGCGCATGCAATTCATAAAACTTGTCTCCCTGGATATTCCAGTGGAAACCTCGCAGATTGGTATAAAATACCTGATAATTGGCCAGCAGTTCGTTCAGATTCAGAATCACCGGATTGGTCGCGGCATGTTCCAGTCCGATACCGTTCTTTTCGTTTGTACTCATCATATACATATTTACAGTTATTAATTTTAAGGCACCTCTAAAAAACCGACTTCCGCGTGACGCTTCGTCGCTAAAATGCTCATTTACGATTAATAAACTCCGCTTTTAGATCCTCGCAAGCCTTGAATTCGGAGTTCTTAGAGATTCCCTTTATTTTTTTATTTCACAATGCAAAGATACGACAAAAAATAACACAAATCAAATCGAAAATTCTTATTGTACGATAAATATCATCTATCATCGAAAGTAAAGTTTCTGCTGTATCCGAATGTGACCAGTTATCGCGGAAATACTATTTTTTCCTCTCTATCATCATCACACTCAACAGGATAATGATCAGTCCCACAATCTGTATCCAAGTCACCTGTTCATGCCCCAGCATCATTCCGAACAGTACCGCCACAAAAGGATTGACGTATGCATGTGTACCCACTTCGGTGGCGGGACGGATTTTCAGCAACCATACGTAGGCGGAATAGGCCATTAT
>JAIRYD010000007.1 GCA_031267935.1 Tannerella sp. | reverse complement strand
TGTAGTAATCCGTTTCAAAAGTGTGCGTATCAAACGGAATCGTGTCGTTGTATTCACCCGTTTTACTGACGTCTACATAAAACACGCGGTAGCCGCCGGCAGGCAGGTCGTCCACGATGAAGCGAATCTTCGACTCCCACATCGGGGGCGTCTTTTTCGACCAGACGATCTGCGCCGGGTAGATTTTCCCTTTGCCGTCGCGGACAAGCGCGGTGGCCACCCGGCCCTGTCCCCTGTCCACCGGGCGGATGTTTTCCGCGCCATAGTAATTGCCCCAGCTATTTTGTTCGACGCTGACGGGACATTCGTAGGAATAGACCCTCGCTTCAACAATCTTCTTTTGCACGAAAGGTTGATAGTTGAACGCCACGACAGGCTGTCCGTAATCCGGTTGATAATTTATTTCGTCGGCCAGATTCAGGAAAGCATCCTTGCGCAACGCCTCGGTTTTCCACTGCACGTCCATGTAGCGGGCATGGGCTTCCTTGTTTGCCTCATAAATGGCCGAACCCGGCAATATGTCGTGAAATTCATTGAAGGTAAGCGTTTCCCATATTTTGTGAAAATCATTGGCCGGATACTGTCCGCCCTGCAGCCAGCGGAGGCTGTGGAGCATCTCGGCGCTGTAGAGTGCATTTTCGGAGTTGCGGTTGCCCTCTTTCGTGTCGTGGACGGTCGTGTAGCAGCCTTCGAAGATGAACTGCATCTCTCCGCGATGCGTCGGACGGCCGTCCATTTCGCGCTCCATCCGTTTGAAAAAATGTTCTGCCGTCGTGAATTTAAAGGCCGGCTGCCCTTTTGCCCCGTTCAGTTCGTGCGCCTTGTGAATGTCTGCACGCGAAGGGCCTCCGCCGTGGTCGCCCTCGCCGACACTCTGGAACAGCAGATGTTTGCCGGGAGCAAAAACGGCGAACTCATCCTTCAGATCGTCGCGCACCGTGCCATTGTAATTTTCATTCGTATAACACAGAATCTTCGTCGAATCGGGACCGATCCACCAGTAAGACCCGTCGAAGGGACTGCATCGCATGTGATAAAAATAATTCATACCCGCCAGGCTGAGAAGCTGCGGCAGCTGGGCGACGTGGCCGAAATTATCGGGAAGCCAGCCTACCCGCGCCGTCCGCCCGAAATGCTGTCCGAAATAGCGTTGCGCCAGCAGGAAAGAGCGGCAAAGCGCCTCGCCCGACGAGAGATTGGTGTCGCCCTCCGTCCACATGCCTCCGACCGGCTCGAAACGGCCCTCCGCCACATATTTTTTGACCCGTTCGAAAACCTTCGGGTCCGTCAGTTCCACAAAGCGATAGACGGCAGCCTGACTCTGCAGCATCGCATAATCGGGAAATTCATCCATGAAGGCAACGGCCTGACGGAGGTTGTCCTGACTCATTTTCAACGTCTCGTCCGTTTTCCACAGCCAGTTCATGTCCTGGTGGGCATGGCCGATCAGGTAAACGGTGTCTTTCTTTGTAATTTTTTGCGCTTCAGCGCTCTTGTTTCCAGGATTCGCGGCATGCAAGGCCATTCCGGTCAAACACATGATAATAGATAATAACAATCTGTTCATAACGCACCTGTTTATAATTTACAATTTTTTTTATTCATCACTGTAAAAACACTTTTAAGAAATGATACGGTTCAAATACTTTGAGATCAAGTTCCGGTTTTTTTACTCAGATACATGCTTGCCGGAGGTGAGCAATTTCACGGATCTGCTGAATTTGAAATTTCTTTTGCGAAGCGTCCGAAGGCTGCCTGCAAAAGGCGAATCGCTCCGGGAATATGCAGTATGGCGATCGTCCCACACCGGATTGTGAAATTGGCGCCCCGTGGATTGTGGAAGAGGCAAAATGTACGCCCCGGCCGATTCTTTTATTTCATGATATTAAAGCCGGGGGACTTCTGAAAAACTCCGAATTCAAGGCCTGCGAGTCGCAGGCACACAGTTTATTATTCGAACGGGATGGCGGCGCGAAGGCCGCCATCCCGAAGGTTGTGTACAGATCTATTGTACAAGGTGAGCATAAAGATTTCCTATTCTGTATTCGAATGTGACGGCCGTATTCGGCACTACGCTTACGACTCTGATCATGCCGTAATACGTCTGGTTTGCAGCCGTTCCCGTCACTGCCTTAAAGATATATATCCCTTCGCCCGCCACGGGTTCGGCTATTGCCGTTTTCGTGCCGGCCTCGAATGCCGCAATCGCGTCGTTGGAGTTGTTGAGGTTATACATCGCCGACGTGGACGGTACAAATTCGATCTTGCCGCCTGCAGCCAGCCATGCCGATCCGCCCTGCAATGTCAGGGTTTCGGTTGCCACAATGATTGCATCCGCGGCCGTTCCCGCAACACCGCTGTCGGTGATGGGATTGAAGCCGGCATTCACATTCACTGTAGCCGTCCGCTTGAAGAAGAAATACGGATCCTGCACGCTTGCCTCGGTCGTAATCACATCGGTGTAGCCATCCTTTTGGGCGGTAAACCGGTAGAACAGTTTTTCGCTGTTGGCAGGGAAATCCGTGCCTGCGATGGGGACGAGGAAT
>JAIRYD010000213.1 GCA_031267935.1 Tannerella sp. | reverse complement strand
CTCCCGACCGTTCTCACTTTTCCCTGATAAAAATGTTCACGGGCGTGCCGCAGAAATCCCAGTTTTCGCGTATTTTGTTTTCGAGGAAACGTTTGTAGGGTTCCTTGATCCACTGCGGAAGGTTACAAAAGAAGACAAACGAAGGGATGCTACCTGCGGGTAGCTGTGTGATATATTTTATTTTGATATATTTGCCTTTCCAGGCGGGAGGCGGTGTCCGTTCTATCAGCGGCAGCATGATCTCGTTGAGCCGTGCTGTCGGGATGCGTTTGCGGCGGTTGTCGCAGACCTCTTTTGCACTTTCGAGCGCCTTGAGGATGCGCTGTTTTGTCAGGGCGGAGATGAAAAGGATGGGAAAATCCGTGAAAGGAGCGAGCCGTTCGCGGATGGCGTGGGTATAGCTGTTGACGGCCTGCGGACTTTTGTCTTCTATCAGGTCCCATTTGTTGACGCACACCACCAGTCCTTTCCTGTTTTTCTGGATGATGGAGAAGATGTTCATATCCTGTGCTTCGATGCCGCGCGTCGCGTCCAGCATCAGCAGGCATACGTCGGCATTCTCGATGGAGCGGATGGAACGGATCACGGAATAGTATTCCAGGTCTTCGTTCACCTTGTTTTTTTTCCGTATGCCGGCCGTATCCGTCAGGTAGAAGTTCAATCCGAACTTGTTATATTTCGTATGAATGGCGTCGCGCGTCGTGCCTGCGATCTCGGTCACGATATGCCGTTCTTCACCGATGAAGGCGTTGACGAGCGACGATTTCCCCACGTTCGGACGTCCTACGACGGCAATGTGCGGCAATTCGTCGTCCGTATCGTCTGTTTTGGCGGCGGGCAGCAGGGATACGATTTTATCCAGCATATCGCCTGTATACGATCCGTTTATTGCCGATATGCAATACGGATCGCCCAGTCCGAGGCTGTAAAATTCGGCGGCAGCGGCATGCAGGCCGTAGTTGTCGGCTTTGTTGACGACGACGAGCACGGGCTTGTCTGTGCGGCGCAGGATGGCTGCCACGTTGTCGTCCAGATCGGTCGGTCCCGTCAGCACGTCGACGACAAACAGGATGACGTCCGCCTCTTCGATGGCAATCTGCACCTGCCTGTTGATTTCTTCTTCGAATACGTCTTCGGACCGGACGACCCAGCCGCCCGTGTCGATCAGCGAAAATTCCTGTCCGCACCATTCGACTTTGCCGTAATGACGGTCGCGCGTCGTACCCGCTTCTTCGTCCACGATGGCCTGGCGCGTCTGTGTCAGGCGGTTGAACAGGGTTGATTTGCCGACGTTCGGTCTTCCTGCGATGGCTACTACTCCTCTCATACAATTCAAAATCAAGATTCAAAATTCAAAATCCGGAAATGCAAGTATTTATCTTCAAGCGGAATCGCTTTCGGCGTCAAATGCTCAATTTCCCAAAACCTCAGTCGATCCGGTACCCGAATGCCTTCAGCATATTGTCCCGGTTGCGCCAGTCTTTTTCTACTTTCACGAACATCTCGAGAAAGATTTTCTTTCCGAAAAAGTATTCCATATCTTTCCGCGCCATGGTTCCTACTTTTTTCAGCGCCTGTCCCCGGTGTCCGATGAGGATGCCTTTTTGCGTTTCGCGTTCGACGACAATGATCGTTTTGACGAGTATCCTGTCGGGCGATTCGTCGAACTGTTCGACCACTACTTCCACCGCGTAAGGTATTTCGCGCTGATAGTAGCGCAGAATCTTTTCGCGGATGATTTCCGTCACGAAAAAACGCGCCGGCCGATCGGTCAGCACATCCTTTGCGAAGTAGGGTGGCGAGTCGGGCAGAAGTTCGGCGATGCGTTGTTTGACATGCTCGATGTTGAACTTTCTCAGCGCCGAAACGGGTATGATTTCCGCTCCCGGCAACAGTTCGCGCCACAATCCGACCAGACGTTCCAGCGCGGGCTGGTCGATCAGGTCTATTTTGTTTACAAGCAACAGTACGGGACATTCCGCCTGCCGCACCTTTTGCAGAAACGTTTCATGCTTGTCCGTTTTTTCGACCGTATCCGTCACGTAGAGCAGTATATCCGCATCGCCCAGCGCCGATTCCGAAAAGTTCAGCATCGACTGTTGCAGTTTGTAGTTGGGCTGCAGCACGCCGGGCGTATCGGAATAGACGATCTGCATGTCTTCCGTATTGACGATACCCATGATGCGGTGTCGCGTAGTCTGCGCTTTGGCAGTGATGATCGAGATACGTTCCCCGACGAGTTGATTCATCAGGGTCGATTTGCCTACATTGGGATTACCTGTGATGTTGACAAAGCCGGACTTATGCTTTCGATCCGTCATAACCCCATTTGACGTAGTTCGCTCCCCATGTAAATCCCGCGCCAAAAGCGGCAATGATGAGGTTGTCGCCTTTTTTGAGACGGTTCTCCCATTCCCACAGGCAAAGCGGAATCGTACCCGAGCTGGAGTTGCCGTAGCGCTGGATGTTGATCATCACCTTGCTGATATCTACTTCCAGCCGCCGTGCGGCCGCATCGATGATGCGCAGGTTGGCCTGATGCGGAACGATCCAGTTGATATCGTCTTTCGTCAACCCGTTGCGTGCGACGATCTCGCAGGCGACGTCCGCCATGTCCGACACGGCGTGTTTGAACACAGCCTTGCCTTCCTGATAGACGGTATGCTCGTGGTTGTCGACCGTTTCGTGCGATGCGACTCTTGCCGACCCGCCTGCTTTCATGTGCAGGAACGGAAAGCCTTCGCCGTTTGTTCTGAGAATGGAATCGAGCACGCCATACGGCTCGGTGGTCGGTTCGAGCAGGACTGCCCCGCAACTGTCGCCGAACAGGGGACAGGTCGCACGGTCGGTATAGTTCGTGATGGCGGTCATCTTGTCGCCCGCCACGAGTATGATCCGTTTGTAATGTCCCAGGCGAATGTAATTGGACGCCGTTTCCAGTCCGTACACAAAACCGGCGCATGCGCCCTGCACGTCAAATGCAAAAGCTTTCCGGCATCCGGTTTGATAGGCAATGATGGACGATGTGGGGGGGAAGGGATAGTCGCCTGTAGACGTGGCGCATATCAGCCCGTCAACCGATTCGGGATCGATTCCTGTTTTTTGAATCAGCTGATTGACGGCGCGGATGGCCATGTATGACATTCCCAGGTCCTTGTCCAGAATCCGACGTTCATTGATACCTACGCGCGAAACAATCCATTCGTCCGTCGTATCCACCATTTTGCAGATATCGTCGTTGGTTAATACACGCTCCGGCACATACGCGCCAATGCCTGTAATGACTGCATTCAATTTGTTCATCTCCGAGTAAAAATAAATTTAAAGATAGCCCCAAGACAAACCTGGACTATCCTCATTTTCAGTAAAAAGATTTGTCCGGCGTCGTTTTCAGACAGCTGCGTCCTTTTCGATTGCCAATTTGCCTCTGTAGTATCCACATTCGCCACACACGGTGTGATATACGTGCCATGCGCCGCAGTTGGGGCAGATGGCCAGTGTCGGCAAAACAGCTTTGTCATGCGTTCTGCGTTTTGCAGTTCTTGTTTTTCCTTGTCTTCTTTTAGGATGTGCCATTTTATTATTGTTTTAAATTAAATCTCATCTTTCAAATCTTTCAGTTTGTCCCATCGCGGGTCGACGGTTTCCGTTTCCGGCTCGTCGTCGGACATTGCGACGGATTCGTCTTCATATCCGGAGGAGGCTTCGTCGTCGTCGCGGTCTCTGGTCGAATGCTTTTTCAACTTGGCCGACATGGACTTGTTGCATTTGCCCGGCGAATGGATATGCCGCATCGGAATGGCCAGCGCCACAAATTCGTACAAAAACCATGCCAGATTCAGCGTACCTTCCTCTTCCGAAATAATCAGTATTTCGTCGCTTTCTTCGGCGTATTCCTTGCCCAGCTTGACAATCAGACGATAGTTCGAACGGTTACCGTCCGATTCGACGGGGATCTCCATCTCGTCCAGACAGCGGTCGCACGACACAATCACCATGCCGTGAAAGTGAAACTCCAACTGGAAAAAGGACGGTTTGCGTTCGACAGTCAGCGAAACGTTTACTTTCCCCTTCTGCAACTCGTCTTCTCCAATATTCATAAAAAAGCGGTTATCCAGCAAATATTCGTAGTTGCGTATTTCGGCCGGATCCATATTCTTCAAATCAATCAGATATGCGTCAAACTTTCCCACGTTCCTGTTTTTAAAAAAGCGTGGCAAAGGTACGTCTTTTTTTATTCATAAGAAAAATAATTCATTATAATTTAATAAAAGATTCTTATGCAGCGGTTTGCAAAAAGCATATTCGAGGATTGACGACAATAAACAATTTTTATGAACAAAGATTTGCAGAAATAGTTCGCCGGAATTACTTTTGGCAGATTTTTATAAAACGATGGAAAAGATAAAGACTGGAATCGCTTCATACGGATTGTCGGGGCAGGTTTTTCATGCGCCGTTTATCAGTATTCACCCGCATTTCGCCCTTGCGGCCATTGCCGAACGCAGCAAAGACCTTGCCCGCGTGCGCTATCCGCATGTCCGCATTGTACGCCGTTTCGACGAACTGCTTGCCATGAACGAGCTGGAACTGATCATTGTCAATACGCCCGACGATACGCATTACGAATATGCACGGCGCGCACTGGAGGCAGGGAAGCATGTCGTGGTGGAAAAGCCGTTTACGAACACGGCGGCCGAAGGCGAAGCGCTGATTGCGCTGGCGGAAAAGCAGGGCAGGATGCTCTGCGTGTATCAGAACAGACGCTGGGATGCCGATTTCCGGACGGTGAAGGAGGTGCTGGCAAGCGGGCGCATCGGCCGTCCCGTCGAGTTCGAATCCGTCTTCGCGCGCTACCGTAATTATATCCAGCCGGACACGTGGAAAGAACAGTCGGGAGGCATGACCTTCAATCTTGGTTCTCATCTGATAGATCAGAGCCTGCAACTTTTCGGCATGCCCGAATATGTGTATGCCGACATTGCCGTTTTGCGCGACGGAGGACTGGTTGATGATTATTTTGTCATACATCTGCTCGGTTCGTCGAAGATGCCCGACGTACGTGTCACGCTGAAAGCAAGCTATTTGATGTGCGAACCCGAACCACGCTTCGTGCTTCACGGAACGGAAGGGTCTTACGTCAAGTACGGTGTAGACAAACAGGAAGCGCTGCTGCGGCAGGGCGCTGCTCCCGATGCGCCCGACTGGGGCATGGAAACGGAAAACGAGTGGGGATGGCTGCATACCGGCAAGGACGGAAAAGTGAAATATCCGAGTTTGCGCGGACACTACATCGATTTTTATGAAACTGTTTATCAGCATTTGCGCCACGGCGCGCCTGTCGAAACGGATGCGCGCGAGATATTGCCCGTCATTCGTCTCATCGAAGCGGCCGGGGTGAGCAGCCGCGAAAGAAGAGTTGTCAGGGTATGATTCAAAATTTTAAAATTCAAAAAATATGAGTAAGCATGATTTGTGTTGCATCGGTCACATCACACACGACAAGGTAGTGACCCCCAAAAGTACGGTACACATGCCCGGCGGGACGTCGTTCTACGTCTCGCACGCAATCCGTCATCTGGAAGATATCGACTACGCCCTGGTGACGGCCGTGGCCGAAGCCGATATGGACGCGGCGAACGATCTGAGGTCTAAAGGAGTGGATGTGACAGTGCTGCCCAGCGCCCATTCCGTCTATTTCGAGAATATCTACGGCGAGAATCAGGACAACCGCAAGCAGCGCGTCCTGTCGAAAGCCGACCCTTTCACGGTCGGGCAGTTGTGCGACGTCGAAGCGAAGATTTTTCATCTCGGCGCATTGCTGGCCGACGATTTTTCGCCGGATGTCGTGCGCCATCTTTCCGGGAAAGGATTGGTTTCGGTTGATTCGCAGGGCTATCTGCGTGAAGTGAGGGATACGGAAGTGTATGCCGTCGACTGGAAAGGGAAGGAACAGGTGTTGCAATATATTCATTTTCTGAAAGCCAACGA
>JAIRYD010000208.1 GCA_031267935.1 Tannerella sp. | reverse complement strand
ACAGTTGCCGGAAAGAAATAGATACCTTGTCCGAATGTGTTTGCAATATAAATGCAATACAACAAAATAAAAACGCTTGATAATAAATGAATTATCAAGCGTTTCTGCGGTATGGACGGGACTCGAACCCGCGACCCCCTGCGTGACAGGCAGGTATTCTAACCAGCTGAACTACCACACCAAATGTTTTTTACAGCCATTCCTCCGAATTGCGGTGCAAAGATATGGTTTATTTTCGATTCTGCAATACCAAATCAAAAATATTTTTCATGTAACCTGAGTTCGACGTAAGAAAAGCATTAAAAAAAATGTGCTGTTTATTTTTGGACGCCTCTAAACTTGATGTGCCGGAATGAAAAATTTGCCAGGATAAGTAAAATGCCGGCTAAATCATCTATCTTTGCAAAAAAAAGATAATTGATATGCAAACGCGACATTTGAACAGGGATATTTATTTTAAAGAACAGGGTGTTACGACGGAAAAGTACGTGATTCCCTATATTCGGGAAGTCAAAGCCATCACTCGCGAAACGACCGTGATGGAAGTCGGATGTGGTGAAGGTGGTAACTTGTTGCCATTCTGTAATATCGGTTGTCGCTGTGTCGGGATAGACATTGATCGGACGAAGATAGATATTGGCAGGAGCAAGCTCCATTTCGAGAATGTATTGCTGATTTGCAAGGATATATACGATGTGGATCCGAAGGATTTACCGGCTTTCGATGTGATTTTCTTACGGGATGTCATCGAACATATCCACAATCAGGAGAGGTTCATCGGCTTCATCAAACGATTTTTGAAAGATGACGGCGTCATCTTTTTTGCCTTTCCTCCGTGGAGGATGCCTTTTGGAGGACATCAGCAGATCATCCCAAACCGATTCCTGTCGATGCTACCGTTTTATCATATTTTGCCTAAATATCTGTATAAGTGGATATTAATGGGGGGGCGTTCCGTCGCATTGTATCGCCTCTCTATTGGAAATCAAGCAGACAGGTATCTCCATTCATCGTTTTAACAAGATAATCAAGATGCACCGATACGAAGTTTTAAAGAAGACAGATTGGTTTATCAATCCTAATTACGAAGTAAAATTTCATTTGAAACCGAGGAAATTATACATCCTTAATCACATTCCTTTCCTGCAGGATTTTTTCACTACATGTTATTACTGCATAATCAAGTCTGAATATATAAACGATTAAATAATAGTATAATGGATCATTCTGAGAACGAAAATACAATCTTACTCGAGGTCGAGCAATTTTTGCTGCACAGCTTGAGTGAGACGATCTGCACACCGATGAAAGAGGGGCGTATCTCGCCCAACCTGCCACGTCTGAAGCAGCTCGTCAACCTGGTCAAGGAGATCGTTTTCCCCGGATATTACAACGAAGCGAAGAACGATATCCATGCGTCGCTTGTCGAATTGAACGAGTTACTGAAAGAGCAGATTGCACACGGGCTACATTTCTTTGCCGAGCAGGCCGACGGCAAGACGGAATCCGATGCGCCGGAGCTGGCGCTGGCGTTTATGCAGCGGCTGTTCGACATCAAGCGAATGCTGTATACCGACGTCAAGGCGATGTATAACAATGACCCGGCTGCACGCAGTTATGGCGAAGTAATTCTCTGCTATCCAAGCATCCAGGCAATGATTCACTATCGCGTCGCCCACGAGCTACTGCTACTTGGCATACCGGTTATTCCACGCATTATCACAGAGTTGGCACATTCGGCTATCGGCATCGACATTCACCCCGGTGCACAGATCGGCGAATTTTTCAGTATCGACCACGGGACGGGTGTCGTCATTGGCGAGACATGTATCATCGGCAATAACGTTCATCTTTATCAGGGCGTTACCCTTGGAGCGCGGAGTTTTTCGTTCGACGAGCGCGGTCATCCGCTCAATATTCCGCGTCATCCCGTGATCGAAGACAACGTGATCATTTATTCCAATTCGACGGTATTGGGGCGCATCACCATCGGTCACGACTCCATTATCGGCGGAAATGTCTGGCTAACGCACAGTGTGCCCTCTCATTCCCGCATCATACAGTATCGTGCGTCGTCGTCAAACAACTGATTTAAGGCATATTGATGCCAGCCGACATGAAGCATGCGAAAGGAAATCCTGAAAAAATCGGTTTCTCCTTTTCATGCTTCATATTTTGCCGGCAAATCGCCCGTTTCAGAGCGAAAACGGGATTTCTCTTTTCAGGCTTTCGCGAAGAGAGATAAGCGTTTCCGTTTCCGTCACACCCGGAACCTGCTGAATTTTTCCATTCAGCAATTCCATAAGGTGTTCGTTATTGCGGGCATAAAGTTTGATCATCATCGTGTACGGACCTGTTGTGAAATTGATTTCCACAATTTCCTGAATCTTTTCAAATTCAGGCACGACGCTTTCATACATTGCGCTTCGTTCCAGTTTGACGCCGATGTAGGTACACGTTTCGTAACCCAGAATTTTCGGATTGATGTGATACCCCGAGCCGAGGATCACATCCATTTCCATCAGGCGCTGCACACGCTGATGAATGGCGGCGCGCGATACGCCGCAAATTTCCGCCACATCTTTGAACGGCATGCGGGCATTTTTAGAAATGATACTGAGTATCTGTCTGTCTAACCTGTCTATTTTTTCTATTTTTTCCATTTGTTACTCGAAATGTTTGAAACAGCAAATAAAAGTATATATATATTTTTTTTACAATCGATATTATGCACAGATATAATTGCATGCAATTATTTTGGCCGGGGGCATTTTACTCCACGATATCGAGCAGTTCGATATCAAATATGAGCGTACTGTTCGGCTTGATCTGTTGTCCTGAGCCATTTATGCCGTATGCCAGTTCGGACGGAATCCAAACGGTATATTTCGAACCGACCGGCATCCGCTGCAGTATTTCCGACCATCCGGGGATGACTTGCGATACGCCAAAAGTTGCCGGTTCGCCGCGTTCAACGGAACTGTCGAAAACCGTGCCGTCCAGCAGTCGGCCGGTATAGTGTACTGTTACCTGGTTCTCGCTTGTGGGAATTTCACCGTCGCCCTGCGTCAGCACTTTGTATTGCAGTCCGCTTTCGGTTGTGATGACGCCATCTTTATTCTTGTTTTCGGCGAGGAAGGCATCGCCTGTTGCCTTTTCTGCTTCAGCTTCTTTTTCCATCATGCGCTGGAGGTAGGTTTGGATAAAATTCGGCGCCGATTCAGGCGTCAGCGCCAGCGCCGAATCTCCCATGATTGCTTTGGCAAATCCTTCGGCGAGGGCATTCAGACTGTATTCGCCGCCGGGGAAAGAGTGCATGTTTTCTCGCAACGTGGCGCCGTAATTGATTCCGATCGCGTAGCTTACC
This sequence comes from Tannerella sp., assembly GCA_031267935.1. Taxonomy (GTDB): domain Bacteria; phylum Bacteroidota; class Bacteroidia; order Bacteroidales; family Tannerellaceae; genus Tannerella. The sequence continues at coordinate 1,673 of JAIRYD010000208.1, read as the reverse complement.
GAGTCGGACAGTGAATTCAGCGCGTATGTGCGCGGTGTTTCGACAACGGCTTCCCGGCTTGTACGACAGGATGTAGCCGTGCACGTGATGGCCGCGACGGTCATGAATAATGCGATATATTGTTTCATTTGTAATTTTATTTTGGTTGGTTCATGTTTTATTCCCGTATATTGCAAAAATCGACAACCATGTGTCTACACGGTTGCCGATTCCGTCTTTTTCCGGAGATGGGGTTATTGATTTCCGTTCCGCACTACTTCGAGCAGTTCGATTTCAAATTCGAGCGTGCTGTTCGGTTTGATCATTTGTCCGGCTCCTCCTTCGCCGTAACCCAGGTCGGATGGGATCCAAACTTGATATTTGGAGCCTTCGGGCATGATCTGAAGGGCTTCCGTCCAGCCTCTGACTACCTGTGTCAAGGCAAACGTCACCGGTTCGCCGCGTTCGACGGAGCTGTCGAACACCGTGCCATCCAGCAATTTGCCCGTATAATGTACTTTTACCTGATCGTTGATGGTCGGTTTGATTTTCGAGGAGCCTTCTTTCAGCACCTTATATTGCAGGCCGCTTTCGGTCGTGATGACACCGTCTTTGGTTTTGTTTGCATTCAAAAAGGCTTCTCCTTCGGCTTTCGTTTCTTCGGCTTCCCGGCTCTGCAAGCCTGTGACATATTGGTTTAAATAAGTCATTGCGGTTTGCTGGTCGATTTTTAGGGATTCGTCCTGAATTGCGGCTGCAAATCCGGCAATCACTGCCTCTACGTTTGCTTTTTCACCCGGGAGCGTGGCCAGATTTGTTTTCAATCCCGAACCGAAATTTACGCCGATGGCATAGCTTGCGCTGTCGACGGCCGTCTTCAGGTTCACGTCGGTCGATATGCCTTTGCCGCCCGATTGATTACAAGACGCGGCAAACAGTACGGCCGCCATGACACTCATCATTAATACACTGATTTTTTTCATTTTTCTAATTTTAAAATTGTTATTTGTCATTATATAATATCCAATAATTCCACTTCGAATACCAGCGTACTGTTGGGTTCGATCTGATTGCCTGCGCCGCTTTCGCCATAAGCGAGGTGGGACGGAACGAACAGTCTCCACTTCGATCCGGTCGGCATCAGTTGTAACGCTTCCGTCCATCCGGAGATGACTTGCGATACGCCGAACGTGGCAGGTTCGCCCCGCTGCACGGAACTGTCGAATACCGCGCCATTGATTAACGTGCCGTGGTAATGGCATTTAATCCTGTCCGAGAGTTTGGGCCTGGCACCGCTTCCGGATTTGAGTATTTCGTACTGCAAACCGCTCGGCAATTCGGTCACGCTCTTTTTCTTCCGGTTGATGCGAATAAATTCTTCGCCGGCCTGTCTGTTGATTTCATTTTTCTGCACCTGTAACTTTGCAAAGTAATCGTTAATCACTGTTTTTGCCTCATCGTAACTGATTTCCGTTTCGTTTCCCGAGAAAATGTCTGCCATTCCTTTCAGAAAATCTTTGGTGTCCAGTTCCTTGATGCCGGCATTCAGGAAATTGTTCCCGATACTCAAGCCAAGTGCATAACTTATTTTATTCATACTTCCATGATTTCAGCGAACAAAGGTAATACATATTCGTTATACAGACATAATTATTAGTCATTTTTTTTGGGTGAATTCTTTTTTTGAGGTGCTG
>JAIRYD010000133.1 GCA_031267935.1 Tannerella sp. | reverse complement strand
AAAGTTACAGTATCTGTATTGTGGTCTTCAATCTGATAACTCATGTTACGCATCCACTGCACCGGACACCGGCAAGACGGCACGCCCGAAGGGCGTTATTTTCATAACCGCAGGTAAGCGCAGCGCAGCCTGCGGAAGGTATGTCAGCCGCCGGTTCGCTGCCTGAAAGGCAGGATTTGGATTACACGCGCTGTCCTGCCTTTCAGGCAGGGGGACACGGAGAGTCATGTCTCTGCCGCAGGCTGCGCTGCGCTTACCTGCGGTTATGGAAATCCGGCTTTTCAAGCCTGAAAGATCCAACGCCCGTGCGGTTGCCCTGACTTCACGCGGGCTGTGAGTTTAACGATAAACGATGAACGATGAACGGATTCACAGTTCATCGTTCACAAAACCCGGATATATTTCCTGGAATCTCTAAAAACGCCGGATTCAAGGCTTGCGAACGGGCAGACACGCAGGTCTGTCTCTGCATCCGATGAAGTCCCGAAACAACAAAAAGAAGTGTTAAAATTCGCCGGCCCTCGCATTTGTTCATTCGCTAATTTTTCATTTATCTTCCTTTTTTTCCCGTTTTCGATGTCCGGGGAGTCCCTTTTTACAATCTTTTTGAGCTAATTATAAGAAATATCCACTTTGAAACGCCCGCATTATTTATCCGATAATTGTCATTATATTTATTAGCAGCATGCTCCCGGCCGGAATATCATTCGAAAAAAATCTCTGATATTCAACGGCATACATATTTTCTTTTAATAAAATCAATATTTTTTTAGTTATAGAATCCTATAAAATGCTGAATTTACTTTTGTTATCGCGAATTTTTTTTGACCTGCGCGAAATTTTCGCGAGAATTACGAATAAAAAAGGTTGATAAGGAAAAGATATTTATTAAAAAACGCCCAACTTTGCACCGATTTAACTGAAACGGTTGGAGAATAATTTGAAAAAAATAAAAAAAGGATGCATTAAAAAGGTTTTTATGAATTATAATTCAACCAAATAAAAAAGCAACGTAATATTAATATTTTGAATTTAGATTAAAACTGAGATGAAAAAAACAGATGGAAAAAAGAGAATTGGAAAAGGCCGAATGATTGCACTCGGACTTTTCGCGGCTTTTGCCGCAACCGGCTTGTGTTTCACAAGCTGTACGACTACGACCAGTGACGGGATAGACCCTGTTTCGGGCGTAGAGGGAGAACCGACGAAGATGTCGATTACCATTCCGAAGGTAACTACTTATGCAGCAGACCCGAATGCAAAAGCGACTGAAGTGGTCGTGAAGACTGTAGATGTGTATGTGTATGGCGGAACGCTCGAAAAGCATGTGTCATTGGCATATCCCGCTGATTTTGACTTGGTAGACGACAACAAATATGTAATGAAAAACTCGATTGAAGTGTTGAGCGGAACGAAGCGAATCTATGTGGGTATCAACCTGCCGGCAGCGGCTAAAGCCGTGATCGAAGGCAGTGGAGGGGTGCAGGGCGTTTATTCGGCTACCGGTCTCGCACTGAGAAATGCCATTTCTGATGCTACGGACGGTTTTGCCATGTTCAGCGTCAATACGGCGGCCAATACCACATTTACGATTGCCGCCGGCGTGGTGGATCCCCGGACCACTCACGAGAATGAATTTACGATTACGGTAGCACGTCTGGCAGCTAAAGCGACGGTTCGCAAGGCTCCGACCCTGTCTACCTCGCCGAACAATACGGCATCGGGCGCCACATTCCTGACTACGGCTACGGGAGACTTGACGTTCTGTATGGGTAATGTAAACACGAAACTCTATCCTTTGCAAAAAGTTACTTCCGGAATCATCGAAGACCCGAATTATGACAGTAACTATTCGACCTATGGCGCCGATTTCGTACATGATTTCGGTACTAATACTTCCATCATTTCCGCCGCATACGCAGATGCGGATGACGATGGAACAGCAGTCGCCAGTAGAGTTTCGAAATACACCGTAGAGAATACCAGCGACGTGCCGTACCTGCAGGGTTTGATGTCGTATGTTTCCATACGAGCCAAATTCCGTCCCGACCAGATCGTTACGGCATTTACGCCCGGACAGACGGATTCGCTTACGCGACCTGCGAATACGGTTGTGCAGAATGATCTGTACGTATATATTACGGCCGGAGGCGAATATCTGTATTTCACCAATGCCGCGATCGGAAGCGCATGGGGCACTGCTACACCGAGCGCCTCATACCTCGGCAATTATAAAGACGGATATTGCTATTATCTGGTATATCTGGACCCGAAGACGGAATATTCGGCGCCTTATGCGGCTGTCCGAAATTTTTACTATGATTCGAGAATTACGAAATTCAATGCGTTAGGTTATTCTAATCCGGAACCGCCGGATCCGGAAAATCCGCTGGGAACAATCACGCTGATTACGGTAGATGTGCTCATTCAGCCCTGGACGCTGGTGGAATCTGATACGGAATTGGGAGGACTTTGATATTATTTTGTTAGTTTATATTGTACAAAGAAGGGGGCATGCATGCCTTCAGGTTTTGCATCCCCCCTTTTGTTCCCTTTGTGAATCAGGCAAGGCGATGTGCGCCGGCGTCGGAAGCATCCGTCCGACGAAAGGGTGGGGGAGAAGCCCCCAACAGCCTGGTTCGTGTTGTGTGTGAATTGAATTATTGAGACTGTTGACGGCCGAAAAAAACATTTTATCGACCGGAGATTGAAGTGAAGGATAATTATTACGAAGAAAAAAATGAAACGAGCGTCAAAAAAATATTTCCTGCAGGTGATCCTTGCGACCGTATTCGGTACGTGCCTGTTTTTTCAGTCGTGTATCAATGACAATATGGACGACTGTGCACCGGCGCCGTATGTGAGTGGCGACACGGTGCGTTCGGTGCGCATATTTTTTGAATACGACGATGTCGAGCAGATAACGGACGCCGATCCCGAAGTCCTGACGGTCGAAAAGGGCATTCGCCCTTCCAATATGGACGCCGTATCGCAGGTAGATTTATACGTGTTCGACGCGGTGACAGGTGTGTACATCGATAAATACACCGACCTGCAGCCGACGCTCAGACAGAAAGGCATCTATTACATGCCCGTTTCGCTGGCGGCCGGGTATTACAAGTTTGTGGCATGGGGCGGTCTGAGGCGAAGCAATTTTGCCATAGCGCCGGTCACGCCGATAAAGCATATCAGTCATTTCAGCGATTTTTCCGTCAACTATCTTTTCCCGGGCGACACCATTACCGCCGGCGTGGACAATCTGTATTACGGCGTGCTGGACAATGTCGTGATAACCCCTTCCACCCGTGCCGAAGCCTACGATTCGCTGCGCCTCCATCTGCGGCAGGACACCTATATGTTTAATATTCGGATCGACGGTACCGCCGTGAGAAGCTCCGACCCCGTCGACGACGTGTTCGAAACGGTGATTGCCGCCAACAACAGCTATTACGATTTTGACAACAGTCTGATCAGCGCACCTACGAATTACTATAAATCAGGTTTTTCGCCGGTCGACGATACGGGCACGGAATGGTATACATCGCGCAGCACGCTGATGATCAACGATCGCGGCACAATACGTGCCAGGCCGATGTTGAAATTTTACCGGAACGGCGAACCCTGGCGAATCAACGGACTGGACGAAGGGATCGATCTGATAGACATTCTTCAACGCTATGCCGTAGGACGGTTGCAGTTGGATTTCACCACCATGTATGTATTCTATATGCGGTTTACGATAGACGGCAACCCCGACGATGAAACATCGCTGTCTGTCGGCGTAAGTATCGGAAACTGGAATTTTTCCGTCAGTGACAATGAATTGCACATGTAAAAAAACGATGAAGTAACGATGACTGAGTTACATAAAATAGCATACTGTTTCACCCTCGCCGCATCATGCCTTTTGCTGGCGATGCTGACGGCGTGTACATCCGCTGTCGAGGTGCCCGGCCCGATATCGGGCGAGCCGCTGAAACATATCGTCTTCACGGTGCGCATGCCCAACGCCACGCCGCATACGTACGGCATGAGCGAAGCCGCGGAAAACGAGATCCGAACCATCGACGTGCTGGTGTTCCGTGTCGACGAAGATACGCAGGCCGAATATTTCGACTATCGCGCGAAAGGCATTCCGACCACAATCACTCCGCCGGAAACGACGCCATATAACGAAAAGTCGTTCAGCGTAGTACTTCAGAAAAACGATACGACTGACTGTCGGCTGGTGTTTCTTGCCAATGTGGAAGACGAACTGGAAACATTGAGTCCTGCCCACGGCGCGCAGAAAGAAGCATTGCTGGCCCGGTTGCTGTCTCATAATCTGATGGTATGGAATGTGACTTCGGGATCGTACAAACCTTTGCCCATGTGGGGACAGAGCGCCGGCAATCTGAGGATTAACGACAGTATGAAAGAACACGGTCTGCAGGGCATCACGCTTTTGCGGAGCGTAGTTTCGATTGAAGTATATGCGGACGAGCCGGCCGTCATACCCGATTTTACGTTGACGGACGTCTACCTGTATAACCGTAAAGTATACGGACGCGTAGCTCCCAACGATCTCACAAGCGGAATCATCACGGATGGCGACGGAATGAGAGTGACGAGTCCTTCAATCCCGACCGAAAATATGTTGCAGCCGCTTACCGTTTGGTCCGGCCAGCATTACGCCGTGCCGCCGGGCGACCACAAGTTGCTGCAGACGATTTACACATACGAAGCCGCAGCCGTCGATCGCGGAGACGATTTTGCCGCCACGTGTCTGGTCGTGGGCGGCACGTATACGCCGCTGGGCGTCACACAATATTATCGCCTTGACTTCGAAAAGAGAAACAGCGGCGGAGTATTTGAAGCATACAGACCGCTGTTGCGGAACCACCGTTATAAGTTCATTATCAAAAACGTAACCGGCGACGGACATAACACCGCCGACAGCGCGTTTTATTCCAAGAAAGGCAATCTCGGCGTCGAGATTCTTGACTGGAATCTGGCCGACATGAGCAATGTCGTCGTGAAGGAGATGCACTGGCTGAGCCTGAACCTGAGTACGATCACGACAGGCAATGCGGGCGGCACGTTTTACGTCGGCGTCGAAACGAGCCACCCTGCGGGATGGACGGCAACCACCTCCGACGGATGGATCACTGTCGACGACAGTCATGACGGGTATATGAAAATCATTGTAGGACCGGAAACGGTTTCCCGGACGGGAACCATCAGCGTCAAGGCGGGGAATATGACGAAGAATTTCAGAGTGATGCAGAATCCTTCCAGTTGATGGCGTATGAGAAGGAACAAGCAGGATATGCGGCAGGTTATTGATTTTTCATGATTAAATAATGGGAAATGAAAAAGTGGTATTATATAATTCTTCTGTTGTGGGGGCTTGTGGCGTGTTCGATGGAGCACCAGAGCATGGATCCCCCTGACGGTGAAGGGGGCGATGTGGCGGCGGAAACGTCCGACGTAAAGATCCGCATGACGGTGCCCGGCGTGCTTCATCCTGCTACGACTTACGCCCTTTCGCCCGACGATGAAAACGAAATCCGGGAACTGGACATCCTTGCCTTTTCCAAAAACGGTTCAGGCGTGGATACGTTCTGCTACAGAATCACGGTCGACCCCGCCAAAATAAAGCCGGGCGCCGGCGAAGTGAACGGCAACCTGAAAGACGCAGACGTCAAACTTCAAAGATATAAAAATCCGTTGAAGCTGGTGGTGGTCGCCAACGCCTCCACGGTGTTGGACGGCGCCGCGATTGCGACGGGCGAAACACTCGGCGACGTATATAACAGATTGAAATTCAATTTCAGCGGGAAATGGCAAACCAATCCGTATGCGCCATTCCCGATGTGGGGCGAATCCGACGACCCGGAATATGTGCTCGTGCAGGATCCGGTCGTGATGGAACGCGTCGAAGTGACGCTCGTGCGCAGCATTGCCAAAATAGATGTAGGCGTGGATCTGTTTGCCGTCGACCCTTCCCTCGGATTCGGTAATCATTTTAAAATTAAGCATATATACGTATATAATCCGCGAAACAGAGGTTTTCTGGCGCCCAGCCTGCCGAACTTCGACAGGACGCTTCATAAAGCGACGGCTCCATCCGTCCCGACGGATGCGACGCCCATCACTGCGACACAGGAATATATCATTGGCACGAACAAATTTTTCAGCGAAATATACGTCCCCGAAGCCGCCGTCGCACCCAATCCCACTTTTCTTGTGATCGGCGCCGAATATGACAACGGACCGGAACTGTATTACCGCGTAGACTTTATCGATGCGTCCGACAACACGCTGCCCCTCCTGCGCAATCATCGCTATCTCATCAATATCAGAAACATATCGCGTCCGGGATTTGCCACTAAAGAAGAGGCGGCAGCCATCCGGAGCGCCAATCTGGAATACGACCTGAGCGTGACCGACGCACGCATGAAAGAATTTGTTTTCGACGGGCAGTATTATCTCGCCCTGAGCGAAGGCGACATGGTTATGACCGAAACAGATGCAAAACAGATCTACGTAGAAACCAATTATCCCGGAGTTCCGGCATGGACGGTGAGCTACAACGGTTCGTTTTTTCTCTCCCAGACGACGACTCCTTCGTATACCGGCTTTTCGGTCAATAAACTATATGATGCGTATGTACGCGAAGGCGCCATCACTTTCCGGGCCGGTACGCTGACAAAAACCATTCACGTGCGCCAGTATGCATCCTTTACGAGCAGTGCGACGGCCGCGAATCTTATTATTGACAGGGCAACAGCCGGTATGGACGGCACAATCCGTGCCGGCGCAACGATCGATCTGCTGTGGGAAGACGTACCGAACATCGTTTCAAGTACGTATCCGAGTGCCAATCCTGCCGGCGTCACGCTGAACGGCGCCGGCAATGCCGTATTCGTATTGCGCGACGGAAGCAGCAACATTGTCTGGTCGTGGCATGTCTGGAACGGTTATGATCCCGACAGTCCGGCCGGTCAGGTGAACTACAAGGGGCGGATCTTCATGGACCGCAACCTGGGCGCCAAGGCGTATGCGCCGGGCAGTGTCGACTCGTACGGACTGCTGTACCAGTGGGGACGGAAAGAACCTTTAGTGGGAAGCCAATCCCTGACGGGCAGCACACAGCGATCTACATACCGGGGGAGTGCAGTGCCCTTACCATACGTTTCTCCGCAGGACGTGACGACGCTCGGCAGCAATCCGCTGGAAGAGTCGCACCGACGTCCCGCGACGTTTATCACGAGCACGCTGCCACCCTGGTACACCTGGTCGGACACGGACGACGCCGACAATTCGCTGTGGACCACAGGCGGACTGAAATCGCCGTACGACCCGTGTCCTGCCGGATGGCGCGTGCCGACGGCCGCCGAATTTCTGGAGGCGCTCACACCCGTCGGCGGATGGAATTACGGACAGGCTTATGAAGGCGGCCTCGTGCTGCCCGCTGCAGGCGGCCTCGACTTCAGCACGGGACAGCTCTTCGACGTCGGCGCCTCCGGTTACTACTGGACGGCCGAAACGGCTGGACCGAGCGCCAAATGCCTGCATATCCGGAATGGAAGCGCCACGATCGAAAATGCGTTCAGAGCGAACGGATTCTCGGTGCGGTGCATGAAGGAAAAATATAACGAATAAAGTTCAAAACAATGAAAGTTTGGAATGTAAAAAAGTTGTTACGCGAAGGGATGATCGTGTGCGCGCTTTTATGCGGAGCAGGGTCGTATGCCGGAATCAATCACCCTTCCGAGCCTGTCGGAACGACCGTGCCGACCGATACGTTGCCGGCTGCAAAAACATTGGAATTCAATTTCAAACAGTTCACGATCGGCGAACAGAATGAACGCCCCCGCATCCCTCTTTTGCGCGCGGCGCCCTATCCGACCGGATATGTCGATTCTACGCTGTATCGCTGTTTTACGGAAATGCCGACGGTAGTTTTCGGACCGCAACAGAAATTCTGGCAACAGGGAGGCAATGGCGGAGGAGAAGGCATAGATCGTTTGTATGGTTTTACCGTACCGATGGTTGGTGATCTTAATGGCGACGGGAAGCCGGAAATCGTGGCGCTGAGTTTGGATGGAACCGGTATAAATTACAATTCGCCTTACTTATATATCTTTAACGGCCAGACCGGCGCCGTACTCAGGAAGTTTGCGCTCCCAGGTGGTGGCGTTGAACATTGCCAGTCGGGTTATCATGGTTCCCCTTCACAGATTGCGCTGGTAAATGCCATAGGCCCCAACAGATTCGGCGAAATCATTGTCTGCTTCAATAACTCGTCCACCGCTCTATATAAAAAACAAACCGCATCATTCGAAGTCACCGACGACAACTTCAATCTTGTGGAAAGATGGAGAACCACGACCCGGTATGATGCTTCCGGGGCCAGTAACGAGTCTTCTTCCGGTGCAAATATATATGATCGTCCAACTCCCCAAATTGTGGATATGAACGGGGACGGCGTGCCGGAACTTATTGTTTACAATAAAGTATACAATGCGGCCACCGGTGTAGGTATTACAAAATTTGAGGACCTGGGTTCCAGTCCCATTGCTGCAAACAAAACCGCTTATGTAGGCGCCGGCCTCAGTTTTGATAATCATAATGAACATTCCATCACCTTTCCGGCGATCTACGATATCGACGGCGACGGCATTTACGATTACATAGCCGGCGGGAAAATTTATCATCACATTAACATGGTCACAAGACTTTATGAAACGTTGACCTGTGCCGGCGTACCGGACGGCCGGACGGCCGTAGCCGATATCGACGGCGACGGAAAGGCCGAAGTCGTCACGCACAATATTAGCAGGACTTCCGGCTATCGTATGGAGCACACGATAAGAGTCTGGAGACCGAATGAAGAGATGACGGCAGGAACACTTTTAACAACAAGAACATTTACGGCATATTGCCCTGCTGCGGAAGGAGTGGGTTCGTATCTTTATATCGGCGATATAGACGGAAAGGTGCAGAACGGGAAAAAACTGCCGGAAATTTCCCTGATTTGCGGCAGACCTTTTGCTCCCAGCACCAGTACAACTTTATCCGGAATTCCCGTCCATCCGAATGTGACCGATGGAGGGGTTACTTCGTCCAAGACATTATCCAGCACCAGTGTGGCCGGATGTCTGATTTCATTTACATGGGATAACAACAGCGGCGTAGCGTCGAACGACCGTCTGAAAGTGTCCTTTATGCTGGAACACGATGACGATTCCATCAATACCGGTTTTACGCTGTTCGATTTCGACAACGACGGCATGGCGGATATTTGCTACCGCGACGAACAAACGTTGCGTATCATCTCGGCGCGGGAATCGTATGTAAGACTTGATGCCACGACTGCCAATAAGCCGAATGTGATCCGTTTGCGCAAGGATCCCTGTACTTCTTATACCGGTTATGAATACCCCGCCATTGCCGATGTGGATGGCGACGGTTCGGCCGATATCATAGTCATGGGACGATCCAATGCGACCGGAACCAATGCGGCCGGGTTTATCCTCGTCGTGGAAGGAATAAACCGCGATCTGGCGCCCGCGCCGCCCGTCTGGAATCAGTTTCACTATCATCCGATGAAGATCAAGGCAGATCTCACGATGCCGGAAAGGGTGTTCCATCCACTGGATCCCGACTATGCTTTTTACAAGAACGACACCGATCTCGAAAAGACGTTCGTGTATAACGGCAATATCATGCAGACCGTCATCTCGTCGAGTTTCGAACATGCGGTTGGCCGGGAAATCATCCGGCCGATTGTACTCACGCCCGACGCCGAAGTGATCGATGCTGCGCTCAACGTCAGCACGAAAAAACTGACATTCAAGGTGAGAAACATCGGCGATGCCTCCCTGCATCCGAGCATACCGGTCAGGATTTATCTCAACGACGAAGCCAACCCTTCCATTTACAATCAAGTCCTCGGCACGACATTGTATCCGGGCGATGTGAAGACGTACGAGATTACCGTTGTCGATGTGGCGGGGGTTTACGATATTATTGTAGGCGGTACGCTGGTGAACGGGAATATGGTGCCGGACGCGATCCTCGAATGCGACTGGGGTAACAACCATGTGGAGGTAGCCACATTCCTTGTCCGCGAAGACCTGGCCACCGTGCCGCATTACGGCACGGTCCTGATCGACGTTTTTGCAAACGACATACTGGATTCGCCGTGCAACAACCTGCCGCTCACGGCCGCCAACATCACGACGCCGGGCGGCCCGGGCGTGCTGAGCGGCACGTTCGGCTCCATTCAGATCGTGAACAACAAGATCATGTATACGGCTCCCGGTCCGTCGTACGGCAGCAATCTGGTGCATTTCACCTATAAACTGACATGCGAAAGCGTCACCCGTACGGCCGACGTATATATTTATCTGCTCGAGAGCTGTCAGGGCAGTTTCACCGTGTGCCGGGGCGTACCGTCCTATACGGTCTGCCTCAGCGAGGAGCCTGCACATGTGGAGTTCTGGTGGTACAGAAGCGATTCGACCTATATCGGCAATACATTTCCGGTCCTTACCAATCCGTCTGCCGACACTTCGTTCTACGTGCGACCGCATTTCGGAAATATCCCTTCGTCCGATGGCGTGTGGTATCCTTTCCGGACGAAGAGTTTCCCAATGGGCCGAATCACGGTCAAGGTGCTGGGCACGCCTTTGGGCGCCGACACGGCCCGGTGGACGGGCGCCGTCGATACGGACTGGTTCAATCCGGACAACTGGGTACAGATCAAAAACGGCCGGCCGCTCGCCATGACGTGGGCGCCCAACGGCGATTGCGTGGATGTCATCCTCGGCAAGGACTGTCCGCACTATCCCGAACTGACGGCGGAAACGGCATGCGGTAATATCCATCTCGAAGACCGCGCCATGATCGCCGGCATCCATCTCCTCACGTACGGGAACGCTTCGATCGACTTCGAACCCGTTTCGTCGGAAAAAGACCGTTTCGTCATGTGGTCGGCTCCGCTTACACACACGTATACGGGCGATTACCATTTTCCCAAAGCCACAAACCAGCCCGACTGGGGTTCGGTTTACATGAACTTCTTCCAGTCGGGCAATCCGGACATACCGGGTTCCGTGGCGGCGGAAAAGACGTTTACGGCCACATTCGGAAGCATGGGCGTGGCGTTGCCGCTGGGCCGGCCGTTCAACATATACATCCAGCCGGATACGGAAGGCAAACGTTTCACTTTCCCGAAAGTTGCGACATCCTACACGGGGATCGGCGGACAACCGTCGGGCGTTCTGACGCGCGGCAATCCCGAAAAATTCATTACGCACGGTTCCCTGTCTGCGGCAGGTGTGCTGGCGCTGCCCGTAGACGCGACCTGGTCGCTGATACAGGTGGTCAATCCGTTTGCAGCCTACCTGAAAGTGGCTGAATTTCTGACGGACAACGCCGGCAATATAGAAAATTCATATAAGATATGGAGCGGCAATGTGGACGAAGGATTCATTACGCTGCTCACCACGGGCGATACGATGCGCTACATCATTGCGGACGCAGTGATGCCGGCCGGCACGGAACCGCTTGTGGCGCCGTTTCAGTCGTTTTTCGTCATGAAGCGGCAGGGCGCCTCGTTCAACACATTGCAGATGAAGGCCTCCATGACGACGACCACAGGCCCGTCGCGGGGCTATGCACTGCGCAGTGCGCCGTCGGAACGCGGCATGCTGCGGATCACGGCGCACCAGCAGTCGTATGCCAACGCGACGTTGCTGCGCAACGAAACAGGCGCCGCTGCCGCGTACGACCCCGGCGAGGATTCGCGCAAGGCGTTTGTCGACGGCGTGCCCGTGCAGGTGTATACGCTCACCGACGACCGTGACGCACTGGCCATCAATCGCAGCGGCGATTTCAGCGCACCGGTGAAGCTGGGTCTTCGTCTGGAAAGTACGGATGCGCCTGTGACGCTCGACTTTTCCGGCGTGGCGGACTTCGGACGTGCGGTGTATCTGGTCGATCACGGCCAGCGCGACCGCGAGATCGACCTGCAGCGGCAGTCGACGTACGTGTTTACCGTGCAGCCGTCGAATGTGGCGGGCGCGACGGAAGTGAACGATCGTTTCAGTCTATACATCGGCGCACCGACAGGCGTGGAAAGCGTGCCGGATGACGATGTGCACATATATGCCGCAGCAGGCCGCATCCACATCGAAGATCCGGACGGACGGCTTGCGGGCGTGACGGTATACGACGTGACGGGGACGACGGTGTACCGCGGAGAAACGGCGGGTACGCATCTGTCGATTCCGGTGGCGCCCGGCCGGATATATTTTGTGAAAACGCAGGTGAGAGGCCAGGCGCAGCCGGCTCGAAAAGTGTATGTGGAGAATTGAAAATCGGGTGCGGAAGATACGGCGCGTTTGTGTCGTCGGCGAATGTGCCGAATATGCCAAATCAGTTATATTTTGTAATAACTTCCGCATGAAAACGAAATTTAGTCAATTTTTAAAATAGTTGTTTCACCGCAAATTACATGAAATTGTGTCATTTTGTAGAAAAAAATTTATCCGGAAATTTGTGAATTAGGGAATAATAATGTATTATTGCGGCCGAAAATGGGAAAGTAGGATAATCCGGAGCGCCGGAATACCTCGAAGAAGCCCTTGCAGGGGCGTTTTTGGACAAATATTTGAAATGTATGAGCACATGCAAAAACACGGACGGGAACAATAGTGGCGAGCATACTTTGTGCGACACGTACAGGTGTGTAAACCGCAAGATTTATCCTGTACATTTGCTTTACGGATTCGTTTTCCGCAGAGACGGAAATACGCGTTTCACCATTGCGAATGCACTGAAGCAATCCGGCGAATCCGTATATGCAAGGCGCCGCATGCGGTATAAATGTTTTGCGTGTATGATTTATCTGTTTTTTCTGTCGTCCTGCGTGCGGGAATATATCGAAAAACCCGAAGAACCGGATTTCAAACGGACGGTTTTCGTATATATCGGATGCGACAACAATCTGAGAGGCGAGGCGGACGGCAAAGTCGAATCGCTGAAGAAAGGCTGGAACGGGAAGAACGGATATCTGATCATATACAGGGATTTGTATGGAACAGGAGCCGTGTTGGAAGAAGTATATGTGGAAAACGGGATAAAAAAGACGAAGGAGATCTATGCACATGAAGATGAAAATTCGGCATCGCCGGAGGTATTTGCCGGGATATTGCGAGATGTAGCAGACATGTATCCGGCTGATTCGTACGGAATGATCCTGTTCTCTCATGCGTCGGGCTGGTTGCCGGAGGCGACGTTATCGTCGCCGCGTTCGATGCCGACGCGATCTCTTGTACAGGATGGAGCAAACTGGATGAGTATGACGGACTTTGCGGCGGCAATACCGGACAGCCTGTTTGAATTTATTCTTTTCGAAGCGTGTTTTATGGCCGGAATAGAAGTCGCGTATGAACTGAGAAACAAAGCGGAATATATCGTGGCGTCGTCTGCCGAAATACTGTCTCCCGGTTTTCAGGGAGTATATGAATTGTCGGTCAACGCGCTTTTCGAGCCGAAAGCGAATTTGGAAAAATTCACGAAAGACGCTTATGAAGAGGTGGATACGAAGTCGGGCGAATTGCGCTCGGCGACGTTGAGCATCATCAGAACGGACGGGTTGAATGCGCTTTCCGACTGGCTGCGGGAAAACGTGTCGGTGAATAAAAGCGTGGATATCGGCGATGTCCAGCATTTCGACCGTTACTCGTATCACCTGTTTTTTGATTTTGAAGATTATTTTTCGCGCATACTGAAAGACGCCGGAAAACAGGCCGAATTGATGCGCATGGTAGATAATTGTGTGATTTACAAGGCTGCTACACCGGAATTTATCCCATCATCTCTGGGATTTAAAATCGAAAAACACTCGGGCCTGACGACATACATCCGGCAGGACGAATATCCGTATCTCGATGCGCGGTACGAAGAATTGGAATGGTTTAAAAGTATATATGTAATAAATTGAGTAAAAGTAAAGTGGTATGATTTTTTATAAGAAAGAACATCTGTCGTGTATCAGTTACAAGACAGACGAATCGGACGGATTCAAGCATGTAAAAGTTGCAGAAGGCGGTACTATTGAATTTTATAGTACGAAAGGGCACAGTTTGGTATTCTTAATGAAGGGAAGCGTGTATTTCCAGATAGAAGACGAAATCAAGAAATTGGTTTCCAAAGAACTGTTGTTAATTCCAAAAGGCTGTCCGTATACGTACGAAGTACGTCAGGACAGCGAGTTGATAGTGTTCTCATTCAGAACGTTACGGTCTGTTTGTGATAAATTGTTTATTCAACGCATGCTCGACCGGGAGGATGTTTACGATCCGTTGAGCGCCATCCCGTTCCGGCATCCGCTGGAGAATTTCCTTGATACGATGGCATTTTATCTCGACGCGGGTTTGAATTGCGAACATCTGCACGAAATCAAGGAAAAAGAATTGTTTTTGGTTTTGCGTGCATTTTATACAAGACGCGAACTGACCCGACTGTTTCATGAAATACTCGGCGAATCGGATTTCCGCAGCCTTATCATGCAGAATTATATGAAAGTGAGAGGAATAGGTGAGTTGGCCTCGCTGGCAAACATGGGACGGACCACCTTCGACAGCAAGTTCAAGAGCGTGTTCGGCACCTCAGCCCGGCAATGGATTCTGAATCAGATGGCCCGGCAGGTGAAGCTGAAAGCGATGGATCCGGATGTCACGATCAGCGACCTCATGACGGAATTTAATTTCAATTCGGCTACACATTTCAACTGGTTTTGCCGGAAGCAATTTGACTGTACGCCGCTCGAACTGATTCGTAATTGCCAAAGAAGCGTGATGGAAAAATCAGGCAGGAAAATGCACGGGAAAAAAAGCAAGTGAATTAGAAAAAAATATTGATATTTTGGTAATAAATTTGGATAAATCAGTAGTTAACTGAAAAAAAAATAATACCTTTGCCCATGAATTAGATATTGATATTTTAAAAAACAGATGTAATATGAAGAGATGGGTGTTTCTGACAGGAGCATTACTGCTGAGCATCAGCGGTTTCGGTCAAAATTTTGCGATAAAAAGCAATATTCTGTACGATGCTACTTCGACGATCAACCTGGGATTTGAATACGCCTTGTCGGATAAATTGACTTTGGATGTCGGCGTAAATTATAATCCTTGGGTTTTGCAGAAAGAATTGGATCCAAGAAGTGGAGATGTGGTTTCCGAAGGCAAAATTAAACATTTCATGATCCAGCCCGAACTGCGCTGGTGGATGTGTGAGAAATTCAACAGACATTTTGTCGGTGTGCATGCCCAATATGCCCAGTACAACGTCGGGGGGTTGTCTTTCCTCCCGGCGGGATGGGGCGATCATCACAACGATGGTATTCAAAACAAACGTTTTGAAGGATGGCTGGGAGGTACGGGTGTTTCTTACGGTTACCATCTGGTGCTTGCCAGCCGCTTCAGCCTTGAATTTACACTGGGCGTGGGCTATGCCTACATGCAGTTCGACAAATACAACTGCGAGAAATGCAGCAGCGAGAAACTTTCGAGCAGCACCATGCATTATATAGGACCGACGAAGGCCGGAATAACAGCCGTATTCATGCTAAAATAAGAAAGGAAGAAAGCGATGAAAAGACATAATTTAAAACGCGGCTGTCTGATTCTGCCATTGTTATCGGCATGTTTGATCCTGCAGGCGCAACTTCGGGTAAAAGTGGTATCCGAGAAAATCGAACAGAGTGGCAACACGGTAGAGGTCGACCTGATATTCGACGCGAGCGCATTAAAGATGAAATCCGTTGAGAGCATTATATATACGCCGATACTCATATCTGGACAGAACAAGGTGGAATTGCCGAAACTTATTATCAAAAGCAAGCTTCGCTATAAACTGGATGTCAGAGAAAGAGCCTTGAACGGGACGCCGCTCGAAGCCGTCAGCAACTACGAAGTGAGTATGACCGGTCCGGTATATGCGGTGGAACGATTCGACCGTAAAAAAGCCCGGCTCCCCTATCATGTATCGATTCCCTACCGGAACTGGATGGCCGACGCCAAGCTGCAATTTCGCGAGGAAGCGTTCGGGTGCTGCGGCGTGCCGCAACAGCAACTGGTGATGGCCGATGTATCGGCCGGCAAACAGGTGGTCATCAATCCTCAGTTCCGCTATCTCGCACCCGAGAAGGAACAGGAGAAGATCCGCTACGAGATCGGTGAGGCTTATCTCGACTTCCCGCAGGGACAGAGTACCATCCTGCCGGACTTCCGTAACAACCGCAATGAGTTGGACAAGATAAATCAAATGATTGTGATTGTGGCTACAGACCCGGATGTAAAAGTGACGGGTGTGGAGATGCGCGGTTATGCGTCGCCCGAAGGTTCGCAGCAATTAAATTACGAACTTTCGTTCAAGCGCGCGCAGGCCATGCGTGAATATTTTGCGCAGATGAGCAGGATTCCATCCGGTTTGTTCCGTACGGGCGTCGGCGGCGAAGACTGGGACGGCCTGAAACGGATGGTGCAGGACGTATATTATATGTTGCCCAGAAAATGGGACGTGCTGTCGATTATAGAACGCGAATACGATCCTGACAAGCGCGAAGCGCAGATTAAGAAAGTGGGCGGTGGAGTGCCTTATAAGCAGATATACCGCGAATTATATCCCAAACTGCGCAGAGTGGACTGCCAGATCAATTATGTCGTCCGCGACTTTACACTCGAAGAAGGCAAGCGACATATCAAGGAACGCCCGAAGTTGCTGAGTCAGGACGAGATGTATCAGATTGCACGCACCTATCCCGAAGGGAGTCGCGAGTTTAACGAGACATTGATCACTGCTCGCAAACATTTCCCGAACAATGATATAGCCAATCTGAACGGTGCGGCTGCGGCATTGGCGGAAGGTGATGTCGGACTGGCACATGAGTATATGGAGAAAGTGCAGGCTATCGATTCGCCCGAATATGACAACTGCCTGGGTGTACTCTACATATATGAAGGCCGTTACGACGAGGCTGAGATGTGTCTGAAAAAGGCGCAGGCGGCCGGTCTGAACGAGGCTGCCCATAACCTGCGCGAACTGGTACGGGTGCGCCGCGAACAGCCGCGAAGATAGTGTGCAAAGTGCGAACATGTATGTATTGCAGTCGTTTATACGTCGTGTTGGCTGTCTTGCCGTGTTTGTGGTTGTCGGGCTGCAAGGATAAACCTCGGGAAATCGCCGTGAAACCGCGCGATTTTCCGATGGTGACCATTCCGGCCGTCTACACCGATCCGCAGATGCGCGCCGAATATTTGGCGATGCATTACTGGGATCGGTTCGACTTCCGCGACACGACCGGCGTCGGCAGTGCGGCGAAGGTTTCCGAGCAGGCGCTTGTCAATTATATTGAAATTCTTTCCTATGCTTCGTACGATGCCGCAAGCCAGGGGCTTACGCACCTGATGGATTTGGCGGAGAACGACCCCGACGTACATGCGTTTTTTGCATTCAACCTGGAACGTTATCTTTATGAGGCTGATTCACCGATGCATAATGACGAGTTGTATATGCCCGTGCTGGCACATCTGCTTGCATCGAAAAAAGTGGATGACACGCGGAAGATCCGATTGAAAATGCTCTGGGGCTACCTGCAAAAGAATCGTCCGGGTACGCCTGCCGCGGAAATCCATTACCGGACGGCTTCGGGACGGCAGCAATCGCTCTCGGAACTTCGCTCGGAATACGTGCTGCTGGTTTTTCACAATTTGGGATGTAATGCCTGCATCACGCTGATTGACAGGATCACACATTCTGCCGTGATCCATGAAATGCAAAACCGGCAACGCCTTCGGATCTTGGCAATATATCCGGACAAACAACTGGAGGAATGGAAATCTCATTTGCACGAGATACCGCCGTCGTGGCTGAGCGGATATGACTATAATGCAGAAATTGAGGATAATGAGACTTATATCTTGCGGGCGATACCGTCTGTATACCTGCTGGACAGGAATAAACATGTCGTGTTGAGGGATGTGTCGATTGCAGCGGTGGAAGGATATTTGGGAACGGTGGAGTAGGGGGGAGAGGCTCCTGAAAATGCGCGCATACCCCGATTCACACGATTCACTTTTTTTATCAATAATAATGCTATTTTTATCCGCTTCTTTACTTTTTTCCCCGTACCTTTGCGCCGATATTGTTTAGTTTAGGTATATAAAAAGAGTAACGTATGATTAATCAAATTGGAGAAAATGCAGGTTTAGTTTGGAAAGCATTGAACAAATCCGGGCGTATGAGCGTAAAAGAGCTTAAGAAAGAAACCAAAATCAGAACTGAAAAGGATTTGTTTGCCGCCATCGGCTGGTTAGCCAAGGAAGAAAAAATCGATTCTGCCGAGAAAGACGGAGAAATCTTTTTCTGGCTGGCATAACCGGTTGCCATCTTTGCGGCCGCAGACAGGATGCCGCAACGCCGGATGAAAGTGCGCGCGGAGAGGTTCGCCATTAATTTTTTTTTCTCTTTCATTCCTGCGTCCGAAATATGTTGTCGGGACGATTATATGTCTTATTCACATATAATTAACTGTACTCTGCAAGAAAGGAGTTGTCTGTTTGAATACGGGCGACTTCTTTTTGTTATAAAAAAAATATATTTTTGAATTGTATTTTTCATTTTTTATATCTACTTTTGTCTACAATTTGGCAGAAAATGACCGAAGAACAAAGAACCTTGTTGGAGGAATTTGATAAAAAATTCCGGGCGCTTTTGGTTATATGCGAAAATCAAAAGAAAAAAATTGCGGAACTGACGTCGCAATTACATGAAGAAGAAGCCCGTACACGGCAGACATTGGAGGAGATCAAGTCGTGGAATGCCAAATACAGTGATTTGTTGACGGCGCGCGCCGCATCCGCCCTGTATGGGGATGTGAAAAGCGCCCGAAAGCAATTGTTGAATATGGTGCGTGAAATAGAAAAATGTATTGCACTGTTAAACGGATAGTAGTGAAAAAGGAAGAGTTTAATATAAACTTGGAAGTGGCAGGGAAAACATATCCTGTGACCCTCGCGCGGGGAGACGAGTTCTCCGAAGCGGCGATACGCAAGGCTGCGGAAAAAATTCAGACGCTCTACGTCGAATATAAGCAGCGATATGTGAAATCCCTGGATGAAAAGGATTTGCTGGCCATGGTCGCCTTACAGCTGGTGACGGACCTCGTTTGGCTCGAAGCACAGCATGACACAACGCCGATTACACGGAAGATACATCAATACATAACGGAATTGAACGGTTTTTTGCCGGGCAGTTAGTTTATAGAAGCAGTAAGGAAAGTATTTACGCACTGTGTTATACGGAAAAAATTACGTATAACAGGAGTGCTTTTTTATATTAATTAAATGAATTACAGAACAGTATGGAAATATTATTTTACTTGGGATGTTTGGTGGCAGGCGTGCTGCTGACATGGCTGTGGATGAATTACAGCGGAAAGTCCCGATATAGAAAGATGCTGTCGGATGCCGAAAAGGAAACCGAAATCATCAAGGTGAAGAAAGAAGTGGAAGTCAGAGAACGCGTGCTTCAATTGGAATCCGAGTTCGAGAAGAAAATGACGGAACGGAATGCCAGAACCCATTCCGTCGAGACAAAGCTCAAACAACGCGAAATGTCGCTGAACCAGCGCACGGAAGAATTGCAAAGAAAGACGTCGGAAGTCGACATCGCAAAGGAAAACCTGAACAACCAGCTTGTCGTGATCGAAAAACGAAAGCAGGAGATGGACAAACTGCATCAGCAGGAAGTCATTAATCTGGAAGCCATTGCAGGCATGTCGGCAAGCGAGGCGCGCGAACGGCTGGTCGAATCGCTTAAAGATGAGGCAAAAACACAAGCCTCGTCGTATATCAGCGAGATCATGGATGAAGCCCGGATGACGGCCAATAAAGAAGCGCAGCGGATCGTCATACGCTCGATCCAGCGGGTCGCGACCGAAACGGCGATAGAGAATGCCGTGACGGTTTTTCATATCGACTCGGACGAAATCAAGGGACGCATCATCGGCCGCGAAGGGCGCAATATCCGCGCACTCGAAGCGGCGACGGGTATCGAGATCATTGTGGACGACACGCCCGAAGCAATCATTCTCTCCGGCTTCGACCCCGTGCGCCGCGAAGTGGCGCGGCTGGCATTGCATCAGCTGGTGCAGGACGGACGTATCCATCCCGCACGAATCGAAGAAATCGTAGGCCGTGTGCGTAAGCAGCTTGAAGAAGAGATTGTTGAAATAGGCAAACGGACTACAATCGACTTGGGTGTACACGGACTTCATCCCGAACTGGTGCGGATGATCGGGAAGATGAAATATCGCTCGTCCTACGGTCAGAACCTGTTGCAGCATGCGCGCGAAACGGCCAACCTCTGCGCCATCATGGCTACCGAACTTGGGCTGAATCCGAAAAAAGCGCGACGGGCAGGATTGCTGCACGACATCGGCAAAGTGCCTGACGACGAGCCTGAATTGCCGCACGCCATTCTGGGAATGAAAGTCTGCGAGAAATACAAGGAAAAGCCGGATATCTGCAATGCCATCGGCGCACATCATGACGAAATTGAAATGCAGAGCCTGATTGCCCCGATCGTACAGGTGTGCGACGCCATTTCGGGAGCGCGTCCCGGAGCGCGTCGCGAAATCGTCGAAGCGTATATCAAGCGGTTAAACGACCTCGAACAGTTGGCCATGACCTATCCGGGCGTAGTCAAGACGTATGCCATACAGGCCGGTCGCGAGTTGCGCGTCATCGTGGGCGCCGACAAAATATCGGACAAGGATACGGAAAATCTCTCCGGCGAGATTGCAAAAAAGATTCAGGACGAAATGACTTATCCCGGTCAGGTGAAGATCACGGTGATCCGCGAAACGCGCGCGGTAAGCTACGCCAAATAAAGAGGGGCTGTCCGAAATTCCGCAGCCGCGCTACGCATTCGCATACAACCGTTCGCGAAGCGCGGCAACAACGGGATCGGTGATGTAGTCGTCGTATTCCATGATTTTATCGATAATGCCGTTGGGCGTCAGTTCGATCACGCGATTGGCAACGGTTTGGATAAACTCGTGGTCGTGGCTGGAAAACAGTATGTTGCCCTTGAAGCCGCACAGCGTGTTGTTGAACGCCTGAATCGATTCCAGATCCAGATGGTTGGTCGGCGTGTCGAGCACCAGCACGTTGGCGTCTTTGAGCATCATGCGCGAAATCATGCAGCGCATTTTTTCGCCGCCCGACAGTACGCCGACTTTCTTCTGCAACTCGTCGCCCGAGAAAAGCATCCGTCCCAGAAAGCCTTTCAGAAACACCTCGTTCGTGTCACGTGCAAACTGGCCGAGCCATTCGATCAGGCTGTATTCGGAATTGAAATACGGCGCATTGTCGAGCGGCAGGCAGGCGGTGGTAATGGTCTGCCCCCATTTGAAAGTCCCTTCGTCGGGTTGTTCCTCTTCGCTGATGATCCGGAACAGGGCCGTCATGGCGCGCGGGTCGCGACTGAGAAAGACCACCTTGTCGTCTTTTTCGATATTTAAATTGAGATCTTTGAACAGGATTTCGCCGTCGACGCTTTTGCTCAGTCCCTTGACTTCGAGAATCTGGTTGCCCGGCTCGCGTCCCGGCGTGAAGATGATGCCCGGATAGCGACGCGACGAGGGTTGTATCTCCTCGATATTCAACTTCTCGATCATCTTTTTACGGCTGGTCGTCTGCTTCGATTTGGCTACGTTGGCGCTGAAGCGGCGGATAAATTCTTCCAGTTCCTTTTTCTTTTCTTCGGCTTTTTTGTTTTGCTGTTGTTGCTGGCGAAGAGCCAGCTGACTCGATTCGTACCAGAAACTGTAGTTTCCTGCAAAAAGTTTCAGTTTGCCGAAATCGATATCGACCGTGTGCGTGCAGACCGAATCCAGAAAGTGGCGGTCGTGACTGACAATCAGCACGGTTTGTTCGAAATTTGCAAGATGGTTTTCCAGCCATGCGACGGTTTCGAGGTCGAGATCGTTCGTCGGCTCGTCGAGCAGCAGGTTGTCGGGCTTGCCGAACAGCGCGCGTGCCAGCAGGACGCGTACTTTCTGTTTGCCGCTCAGATCCTTCATCAGGCTGCCGTGTAGCGATTCCCTGATACCCAGCCCGCTGAGCAGCGTGGCGGCGTCGCTCTCCGCATTCCAGCCTTCCATCTCGGCAAACTTTTCTTCCAGTTCGGATGCGCGTATGCCGTCTTCGTCGCTGAAATTTTCTTTGGCATAGATCGCGTTTTTCTCGCTCATGATCGCCCACAGCAGGGAATGTCCCATCAGGACGGTATCCAGCACCGTATATTCGTCGAACGCAAAATGGTCCTGCGCCAGCACGGACAGACGCTCGCCGGGCGCCATCGCCACGCGACCGCGCGTCGGGTCGATCTCTCTGCTGATCACCTTCAGGAACGTGGACTTACCCGCCCCATTGGCCCCAATGATGCCGTAGCAGTTACCCGGTATAAACTTGATATTCACGTCCTGAAACAGGATACGCTTTCCAAACTGAATGTCTAAATCGCTGATTGTAATCATTTTCTCTTTCAATTATCTCTTGAAGCCGCAAAGGTACAAAAATTATCCGTACAATCCCCCAACATCTGCCGCAAGGGTGCATTTCAGATTGCCGTTTTTCATCATTACGCCCGATGCGGAAAAAGAGGCTGATTCTTTTTTGGGGGTGCTGTTGAATACTTTACCGTAACAGGGTGCGTATCCCGGTAAAAAGCATCCGCTCCACTCCGTTGCGTCTTGGCAAGTCTGTATATTCAGAAAAACAGACAGTGGAAATCACGAACAGGGCTGCGTGCACGGCATAAAACTTCCGGCCAACATCGTCATGTCGAGGCGCGAAGCAATCCGGACCGCGGGCAGGCTGGATTGCTTCACTGCGTTCGCAATGACGGGGTGGAACATGGCCGTGATTGCGGACGGGGATAAGCGTATCTTCGTCATTGCGAGGCACGAAGCAATCCATAAATCATGCCGCCCGGATTGCTTCACCGCGTTCGCAATGACGGGGCGTGACATGGCCGTGATTGCGGACGGGGATAAGCGTATCTTCGTCATGACACTATGAACGATGCACGGATTCTAAAATGTTGTCGACGCAAAATGAAATGTTGTCGACATAAAGTAAAATGTTGTCGACATAAAATGAAATGTTGTCGACGTATCGGCACGGGGCGTCGGGTTTCCCGTTCGTAATTACACCGTCCTGCCGCATCGTTGCGACGAAGGAAGCAGTCCGGTCCGCGAACAGCATGGATTGCTTCACTGCGTTCGCCGCGTCTTCGCGCGTCTTTTGCCGTGGAGAAAAAGTTTTTTTCCATGGGGGAGGGGAAATATACTGTGCGCGGCATGGTTTTGTGGACTATGAGCGATGAATCCGGTCATCGTTCATCGTTTATCGTTCATCGTTCATAGTTGAACTCGCAATTTCAGACCGCGTGAAGTATAATTCTTTGTTTGGAGGTTCCCGATAGTACCCCGGAAAAGAACGAACCCGTTTTTTATCTTCTCCAGAATCCCGGCAGAAACAGCGCCAGTATCGTGAATATTTCAAGTCTGCCGACCAGCATCAGGAAGGCGAGCGTCCATTTGGCGACGGCCGGCAGGTCGGAGAATACGCCGTCGTACTCGCCCAGTGCGGGACCGACGTTGCCGATGGCGGAAACGGTCAGGCCGACGGATTCTTCGAACGGCAGACCGTCGACCAGCAGTACGGCGCATCCGATGATGATCAGTACGAGGTAGATGAAGGCAAACGTCTGCACGCGCTGCACGACAAGCGAAGGGATGACCTGTCCGTTCATGCGGACGGGCAGAATCGCATTCGGGTGTGTCAGTCTCTTAAATTCGTTTTGCGTATTTTTGAGCAGGATGATGAACCGCCCCATCTTCAGACCGCCGGAAGTGGATCCTGCACAGCCGCAGACGCTCATCAGAATCAGCACGATCAGACTGAAAAACGTTCCCCAGGCGGCGTAGTCGGACACCACGTATCCGGTGGTGGTGATGAAGGACGTGATTTGAAACAGCGCCAGGCGGAACGGCAGTTCCGGGCCCGCGTCACGGTTGCCTGCAAACAGTATTGCCGTCATGAGCAGGGTGGGGATGATGATGAATATCGCCAGGTAGCGTGTTTCCTCGTTTTTTGCCAGTTTCCGGCACTGGCCCTTGAACAGGAAATAGATCAGCGTGAAATTCAGTGCGGCGATGCACATGAACACGCATATCACGTAGTAGATGTAAGGCGAATTCCAGCTGGCGATATTGTCGTTTTTCGTGGAAAATCCGCCGGACGAGACGGTGGTCATCGCATGGTTGACGGCATCGAACAGATTCATCGGCCCGGCCCAGAGCAGCAGCGTCAGGACGCAGGTGATCAGCAGGTAAATGCCGAAAAAGCGTTTTGCAATCTGGGTGATGCGCGGCAGGAAATGTTCGTGCATGATGGCGGATGCTTCGGCGTCGAAAAGCTGGTTGGCTCCGCCGCCGACGAGGGGCAGCAGGGCGACGGTAAAGACGATGATGCCCACGCCGCCCTGCCACTGCGTCAGGCTGCGCCAGATCAGGATGCCGTGGGGCAGCACTTCGACGTCGCGAAAAATGGTGGAGCCGGTCGTCGTGAAACCGGCCATCGCCTCGTAGAAGGCGTCCGTCACGCCGTCCGCATATCCGCCGAGCAGATAGGGCATCATCCCGAAGAATGCAAGCAGAATCCATGTGAGCGCCACGGCCAGGCTGCCTTCGCGCCGGCCCGTGTACATCCGGCCGGCGTTCCGGCCCGACAGCCGGAAGATCAGTCCGACGCCCAGCATGACGGCCGACGAGACGAGGAGCGGATAGCGATCCTGTTCACGGTAGTAGAAAGCAACCCCGGTGGCGGCGAGGACGAAAAGGCTTTCGAGCATGTGCATCAGTCCAAGCATCTTGAGGACGAACCGAATATTCAGTTGCGACATGGTGCGTCCGTTCAGTTGAAGTATTTTTTCAGTTTGCTCATGGCCGATTCGAGGCAGAAGACCATCACGCGGTCGTCGGCGCATATCTGCGTGTCGCCTTCGACCATCATCGGCTTGCCGTTGCGTATCAGTCCGCCCAGCGTCATGTCTTTCGGCAGATTCAGGTCTTTCACCTGTTTGCGGGTGACGTGCGAATCAGCGTGCGCGACAAGTTCGGCCACGTTGGCGTTGGCAATGGCAAGGCATTTGATGTTGGCCACGTCCGCGTCGAGCAGAAACTGGTAGATATGGCTGGCGGCAATCAGTTTCTTGTTGATGATCGAACCGATATCCATTCTGGTGGCCAGCGGGATATAGTCGAGGTTTTCCACCTGCGCGATGGTTTTGTATACGCCGAAGCGTTTGGCGGCCATACAAGCCAGCATGTTGTTGCTCGAATTGTCGGTCAGGGCGATAAAAGCCTGCGTCTTCTGTATTCCTTCCTGAAGCAGCAGGTCGGTGTCGCGTGCATCGCCGTAGATGACGAGCACGTTGCGGGGCAGCGTTTCGGACAGATGGATCCCTTTTTCGCGGTTGGATTCGATGATCTTGATCTGGATATGGTCGGGCAGATACTGGCAGGCGCGGCAGGCGATCCGGCTGCCGCCCATGATGACGATGTGCCTGATGTCGGGACCGTGCTTGCCGGCAGAGATGCGCACTTCTTCTTCGTATTCGCGCATGGTGCTGATAAAGACGAGGTCGTCCGCCCGGATCGTATCCTGTCCGCGCGGGATAATCATCTCGTCGTTGTCGCGCCTGATGGCCACGACGTGATACATCTTCCTGTTGTTGGCCAGCAGTTCGAACAGCGGCCGGCCGACGATGGGCGCGTTTTCGCGGATTTTGACGCCGAGCAGGATCAGGCTGCCGCCGAACAGTTCCCAGTATTGCCGTGTCCACGGACGCCGGACGGCTGCCACGATTTCCTTGGCGGCCAGCATTTCGGGATAAATCATGGAGCCGACGCCTATTTTTTCGAACAGTTCCCTGTTTTTGGGCAGGAGGTATTCGTAGTTGTTGATGCGTGCGAATGTTTTCTGTGCGCCGAGGTTGGCGGCCAGCATGCAGGCGGTGATGTTCGTGGCTTCTTCGGGTGTGACGCTGACGAACAGGTCGGCCGTCTTCACGCGGGCTTTTTCGAGATCTCCGAGCGAAGTGGGATTCCCGACTGCCGGCTGGATGTCGAATCCCGAATGGACAAAGGCCAGTTTTTCGTCGTCTTCGTCCATGATGACGATGTCGTGCCGCTCGCGGGACAGCATTTTTGCCAGATGCGTCCCGACTTCTCCCGCGCCGGCAATTACTACTTTCATGTCGGAATATTGATGAACGAAAATACGTGATGTCCCTTCTTGCCGGCAAGCGTTTCCGTCCCGTCGGCAGACTGCAGAAATTCCCTGACGGTTGCGGCGATGCCTGCGGCGTCCAGGCCGCATTGCCTGTAGAGTTCGGGAATGCTTCCGTGTTCGACAAATTCGTCTTTGATGCCGATGCGTTTCACTTGCGGGGTGTATCCGTTTTCGGCCATGAACTCGACGACGGCGCTTCCCAGTCCGCCGGTCACGACGCCGTTTTCGACGGTCAGGACGCGCCGGAACTGTTGCCCCACTTCGTGAAGGATGCCGGTATCAATCGGTTTGAGATAAATCATGTCGTAGTGTGCCACAGAATAGCCTTCGCGCTCTACCGCGTCGATGGCTTTTCGGGCTTCGTTTCCGACCGGACCTATCGAAAGCAGCGCAAGCCGGTCGCCTTCCCGCAGTTTCCGTCCTTTGCCGGGAGGCATTATCTCCAGCTTGTTCTGCCAGTCTTTCAGTTCGCCCCTGCCGCGCGGATAGCGGATGACGAACGGTCCCGAATGGCAGTAGCCGGTATACATCAGGTTGCGCAGGTCAACCTCGTTCAGCGGCGAGGCAATGGTCAATCCGGGTATCGGGCGCAGACAGGCCATGTCGAACACGCCGTGGTGCGTGACGCCGTCTTCGCCGACCAGTCCGGCGCGGTCGAGGCAGAGTACGACGTGCAGTTTCTGGATAGCGATGTCGTGAATAATCTGGTCGTAAGCGCGCTGCATGAACGACGAATAGACGTTGCAGAACGGGATCAGTCCTTCCTTCGCCAGTCCGGCGGCGAATGTGACGGCATGTCCTTCGGCAATTCCCACGTCGAAAGCCCGTTCGGGGAAGGCTTTCATCAGAAAGATCATCGAGCATCCGGTGGGCATGGCGGGTGTGACGCCCATGATGCGGCTGTCTTTCCCGGCCAGTTCGACCAGTGTATGTCCGAACACGTCCTGATAGTTTTGCGGCTCGTTCAGGTTTTGGGGAAGGATACGCTGCCCTGTTTCCTTGTTGAATTTGCCGGGGGCATGCCATTCGACGGCCGATATTTCCGCCGGGCGGAATCCTTTTCCTTTTTTTGTTTTGATGTGCAGCAGCTTGGGGCCTTTCATGTGGCGGATGTCGTTCAGTTTGCGGACAAGGTCGACGACGTTGTGTCCGTCGACGGGGCCGAAATATCTGATGCTGAATCCTTCGAACAGATTGTGCTGGCGGTTGATCAGGGCTTTCAGACTGTTGTTGAATCGCAGGATGTTTTCCCGGCGGTTTTCGGAGATAATGTTCAGTTTCAGCAGTTTTTGATACAGGTTGAAACGAATCCTGTTGTAGGTCTGGCTGGTTGTGATGTTTACCAGATATTTGCTCAATCCGCCGACGCTCTGATCGATGGCCATGTCGTTGTCGTTAAGGATAATCAGGATGTTGTTCGGGCTGCAGGAGGCGTTGTTCAGCCCCTCGTAGGCGAGCCCGCCGGTCATGGCGCCGTCGCCGATGACGGCAATGACGTGCCGGTCGGTTTCCTGTTTTATCTCGGAGGCGATGGACATTCCCAGCGCGGCGGAGATGGAGTTGGAGGCGTGTCCGGCGATGAAGGCATCGTATTCACTTTCTGCCGGATTGGGGAAACCGCTGATGCCGTTGAACTGCCTGAGTGTGTGGAAGGCATCGCGACGGCCGGTGAGAATCTTGTGTCCGTAGGCCTGATGTCCGACGTCCCACACGATGCGGTCGTAGGGTGTGCGGAAGACGTAGTGGAGGGCGACCGTCAGTTCGACCGTGCCGAGGCTTGCACCCAGATGTCCCGGTTTTTCGGACAGTATGTCGATGATATACCGGCGCAACTCGGCGCAGACCTGATCCAGTTGTCCGACAGACAATTTCCGCAGGTCGTCCGGGCTGTCGATAAATTGAAGTAGTTGTTCCTGTCCGTTTGAACTCATCACGTGATTTTTTTTTGCCACAAAAGTACACAATTCGAACAATATTCGCACCAAAACAGAATGAAAAATCGGCATCGGGGAAAAAGAGTCTTGCTTCGGAGGTAATTCTTTTTTAGGATGAAGTGTTTAGGTCGCTGCAAAAAATATAAGATGCTACCTTTGCAGCAAGAAAACAGTTTGCAGGTGTGCACTCAATAAAATTCAACCGGCATTGTTCATGTAGATGATCTTTACGTGGGCGGCGAAGAAGAAGGCGGGAAAAGAGGCAGAAGCTCCCCCCAAAAAAGAATTAGCCAAAAAACGGGAAAACAGCCGTTCATTGGCGAAAAAAGATTACCTTTGCACATCGTTACAACTAAATATTCATATAATAAAAAAGCATCGCAATGAAAAAACATAATTTTTACGCGGGTCCTTCTATTCTGAGCGAATATACAATAAAGAACACCGCCGCTGCCGTAGAGAATTTTGCCGGGACGGGACTGTCCCTGCTCGAAGTGTCACACCGCGGAAAAGAATTCGTCGCCGTCAACGACGAGGCGCGCGCACTGGTGAAAGAACTGCTGGACGTGCCCGATACACACGAAGTCGTCTTCCTGAGCGGCGGCGCCAGCATGCAGTTCTGCATGGTACCCTACAACATGCTGAACAGGAAAGCAGCCTATCTGGATACCGGCACGTGGGCATCCAAGGCCATCAAGGAAGCCCGTCTGTTTGGCGAAGTGGAAGTGGTTGCCTCGTCCAAAGACAAAAACTATTCCTATATTCCGAAGAATTACACCATCTCGCCCGATGCGGAATATTTCCACATCACGACGAACAACACCATCTTCGGAACCGAGATCCACGCCATCCCGCAGGTGCACATCCCGCTGGTCGCCGACATGTCGTCGGATATTTTCGCACGGCCGATAGACGTTTCGCAATACGGCATCATCTACGCCGGCGCGCAAAAGAATCTGGCGCCGGCCGGCGTAACGATTATCATCGTCCGCAAAGACGCCCTCGGAAAAGTCGAACGCCCGATTCCCTCCATGCTCGACTACCGGATCCACATCGACAACGACTCCATGTTCAACACGCCACCCGTCCTCCCCATCTATTCCGCGCTGCAGACGCTGAAATGGTACAGGGAACAGGGCGGCATCGCCGTCATGCAGCAGAAAAACATCGGGAAAGCCGCGGTTCTGTACGACGAGATCGACCGCAACAGACTGTTCAGGGGCACGGCAGCCGTCGAAGACCGTTCGCTGATGAACGTCTGCTTCGTGATGAACGACGAATATCGCGAACTGGAAAACACCTTCGGCGAATATGCTTCCGCGCAAGGCATTGTCGGCATCAAGGGACACCGTTCCGTCGGCGGTTTCCGCGCCTCGATATACAACGCGATGCCCCGAAGCAGCGTGGAAGTACTGGTCGAAGCCATGAAGTCGTTCGAAAAGAAAAATTAAATTTCCGCATTATGAAAATATTACTTGCAACCGAAAAACCTTTTGCCGCTCCGGCCGCAAACGCCATCCGCGAAGTGATCGAATCGGCCGGCATGACCATGGCCTCTCTGGAAAAATATACGCATAAAACGCAACTGCTGGACGCCGTCGCCGACGCCGACGCCCTCATTATCCGCAGCGACGTGATCGACCGCGAAGTGTTCGATGCCGCGCGGCAACTGAAAATCGTCGTCCGCGCCGGCGCCGGCTACGACAATGTAGACCTGGTTTCGGCCACGGCACACCACGTCTGCGTCATGAACACCCCCGGACAGAACGCCAATGCCGTAGCCGAACTGGCGCTCGGACTGATGGTCTACGGCGTACGCAACTTCTTCAACGGCACGTCGGGAACGGAACTCAAAGACAAGAAACTCGGCATCCATGCCTACGGAAACGTCGGACGCCACGTCGCACGCATCGCCCGTGGCTTCGGAATGGAAGTCTGCGCCTTCGACCCGTTCCTCTCCGCCGAAACAATAGAAAAAGACGGCATCAGGGCCGCAGCCTCGGTACGGGAACTGTATGAAACATGCCCGTTCGTGTCGCTGCACATCCCCGCCACACCCGAAACGAAAAATGCCGTCGGATACGACCTGCTCTCCGCCATGCCCGAAGGCGCCATGCTCGTCAACACCGCACGCCGGGAAGTCGTTCACGAAGCCGGACTGCTCAAGGTCATGGAAGAACGTCCCGACTTCAGATACATGACCGACATCGCCCCCGCCATCCATGCCGAACTGACCGAAAGATTTGCCGCACGCTACTTCGGCACACCCAAAAAGACGGGCGCGCAAACCGCCGAAGCCAACAACAACGCAGGCATCGCCGCCGCTACACAAATCGTCGACTTCCTGCTGAACGGAAACGAAAAATTCAGAATCAATCCATCATGATCGTCAAACCGTTCAGGGGCATACGTCCGCCAAAGGAACTGGTCGAGGCCGTCTCGTCGCGACCGTACGACGTGCTCAACTCGGAAGAAGCGCGCGCCGAAGCCGGCGACAACGAAAAGTCGCTCTATCACATCATCAAACCGGAAATAGACTTCCCGCCGGGAACCGACGAACATGCCCCGGAAGTCTACGACCGGGCAGTCGCCAACTTCAACACCTTCCGTGCAAACAAATGGCTCGTGCAGGACGACCGGGAACAGTATTACATCTACGCGCAGACCATGAACGGCAAAACGCAATACGGCCTCGTGCTGTGCGCCTGCGTAGACGACTACCTCGAAGGACGCATCAAAAAACATGAACTGACACGACGCGACAAGGAGGAAGACCGAATGAAGCATGTCCGCATAAACAATGCCAACATCGAACCCGTTTTTTTTGCCTACCCCGACTGTGACGGCATTGACGCCATCGTGGCCGAATACATCGCCCGGACGCCGGAATACGACTTTATCGCTCCGCCCGAAAATTTCCGCCACACGTTCTGGATCGTGAACGACGACGCGGACATACGGCAAATCACCGCCTGCTTCGCCGCCATACCTGCGCTCTACATCGCCGACGGCCATCACCGCTCGGCTGCTGCCGCACTGGTCGGAGCCGAAAATGCAGGACGCAACCCGCACCATCGCGGCGACGAGGAGTACAACTATTTCATGGCCGTATGTTTCCCTGCAAGCCAGCTGACCATCATCGACTACAACCGTGTGGTGAAAGATCTGAACGGACTGTCCGACGACGCTTTTCTGCAGGCGCTCGCAAAAAAATTCGCCATAGAACCGAAAGGCGGCGAGATGTTCCGGCCCGCCCGGCTACACCAGTTTTCGCTCTACCTGAACGGCAACTGGTATGCGCTGACCGCCAAAGAAGGCACATACGATGATGGCGACCCGATAGGCGGCCTGGATGTGACCGTTTCGTCCAATCTCATTCTGAACGAAATACTGGGAATAAAAGACTTGCGCTCCGACAAACGTATCGACTTCGTGGGTGGCATACGCGGCCTGGGCGAACTCAAGCGACGTGTGGACAGCGGAGAGATGAAAGCCGCGCTCGCGCTGTACCCCGTCTCGATACGGCAAATCATCCGCATCGCCGACTCGGGCCACATCATGCCGCCGAAAACCACCTGGTTCGAACCGAAACTGCGTTCGGGACTGATCGTCCACTCGCTGGATGAACCGTCCCGATAGCACGCGGACGGCGCGGATCGAATGTTCCTGAAAAAACAAACGGATATACAGATTGAATGGGAAATCCATTCAATACCTAAACCTCATTGTCCGCGCGAAGGATTTCTTCGATCCGCTCCCGGTCCAGACCGGTAACAAGTTGAATTTGCTCCAGCGGAATTCCGTTGCGGCGGCAGGTGATTACGACTTCCGCCTTGCCTTTCTCTATGCCGATGGCTTCACCTTCCTCCCTGCCTTCTACTTTACCTTCTGCCCGTCCTTCCGCTTTGCCTTTCTCTATGCCGATGGCTTCACCTTCCGCTTTACCTTCCTCCCATCCTTTCGCCAGGGCATCGACGTAGAATGTGCGTTCGACGCGGATCGCGTCCAGGTATTTTTCATACGTTTCGAGCTGCGACTTTGTGTACGAGTTGCGTTCCAGATAACGTACCGCGGCGCACGTCACTTCGTTGTCCAGCAGTTCCTGAGGCACCCGCTCCGAGG
>JAIRYD010000071.1 GCA_031267935.1 Tannerella sp. | reverse complement strand
CTGAAATTTCCATCCACATCGGTAACGGTGCCGTTTGTTGTGCCTTTTTCCATGATATTCGCGCCGATGATCGACTCGCCTTTTTCGTCGACGACCTTACCGGTTATCGGCCTGTCCTGTCGGGCTGCGGAAGGATGGAACGTGCCTTTCGGAGCGATAATGATATGGCTGCCGAGAATATTAAAATCCACGCTCTGATTTTTCAATGCCTGCGACAGCGCCGACAGTACCGGCTCGTTTTTCACGTTGACGGTAACAAGTTGCTCAAGGTCAACGTCTCTTATATCAAACCAGAACGAGTAGGGCGTCTGTTCCCTGATGGCGGTAAAAACCTCATTCACCGGTTTGTTTTGCAACTGAATGGATACTTTCGCTTCCTGCGAATAGACGGTAGCAGACTGAGCGATCACACTTGTGCATACAAGTACAAATGTCATTTTCAGTATCGTAGAAAGCTTTTTCACATAATTATTTCGACACAAGGGTCGTTTGTCCAATTTTTTTTTGTACATTTGTTTTTGATTTAAAGATTAAAATTTAAATTGATTCTCACAGAACCGGAAGATGTCGGCACATGTTCCGGTTCGCTTTTTATACGAACGTTGCTGATTTTCTACTTTTCACTTTCTTTTTTCATAGGCATTCAAATTTAATTGTTCGACATAAAACTAATACACTTCTATCATATTTCCGTTTATCCGGTACCGGAATTTGCCGCTGGCGGCCATGACGGCAAAAACCTGTTCTACCGTTTCGTTTTTGACAAACTCTCCCGCAAATCGGTACTGCTTGATACGGTCGTCGCGAATCGTTATTTTCACGTTGAAACTGCGTGCCAGAATGTCGGCTATCTGCTCGAATGTTTCACCGTTGAAAACAAGACGGTTGTTCATCCAGTCAAGCGTATGTTCCGTCGCAAGGGCCGAGATTCCTGTTTTTCCCGTCGTCTTTTGATATTCAGCCATCTGTCCGGGATGCAAGCGGAATACATTCACGTTTTCCACGTGCATTTCCACGTTTCCTTCCAGCAGACAGACCGTGACATTGTCTTCATTGTCGTATGCATGCACATTGAAGCGCGTACCCAGCACGGTGACCGTAACCGCATCCGTTTTCACGATAAAAGGCAGGTCCGTGTTTTTTTCCACTTCCAGATATGCCTCGCCCGACAGTATACACGTGCGGTTGGTTTTGCCGAAGCCGGAATCGTACTGCAGCCTGGAGCCTGCGTTCAGCCAGACGATGCTCCCGTCCTGCAGTCTCATCTGTGTTTTCGAGCCGTTCGGAACAGAGATTTCCGAAAGCAGCATTTCTTCCTCGACCATCGGTCGGAGTGTCCGATAACGATACGTGAAATAGCTCAAAAGCAGTACCGGTATAAGAATGGCCGCCACTGCCGCCACGCGACGGAGCGGCAGTCGTCGCCCGGTCCGCCGCCGTCTGCCAGTCCGTTCGGTTTCGGCTTGCACCCTCGCTTTAAACAGGAGATAGGCCTGACGCGCGTCGAACCGTTCGTCGTGTACGGACAGACTCAGTGAATCCCAAATATTTTTCATCTCAACATATCGGCGTTCATTGGCAACCGTCGTATCTCGCCATGCCGCCAGTTGCGCTTCCGTTTCTCCGGATGCCGCACCTGTCAGACTGTCCACGATCAGATTCATCCAATATTCATCTTCTTGTTTTTGCATGCACATGCTTGTAATTACCTTTTAAAAAGAAGACAAACGAAACGTTTTTTCGGGTAAATGAAAAATGCTTTTTTTTTTCAAAACGAAGAAAAAAAATGAGTAGCGCGTGCAAATTCGATATTGGATTTATGTCCGGGACATCGAAAAAAAGGCTCAACAGTTTCATTCAAAACACGGAGTACACGGAGCACACAAAGAGAACTATGAACGATGAACTATGAACGATGAATCCGGTCATAGTTCATCGTTAAACTCGCAATTTCAGACCGCGTGAAGTATATATCTTCTTTGTGCGCTCCGTGCACTCCGTGTTGAAAATAAACGGTAAAAGATGCACCTTACGGTACGGGAAACCTTTATATGTTACTTATTTCGCATTTCAAAATGGCGAGATGCCATAATCCTTCAATTCGGCGCGCAGGCGGGTCAGTGCAGATTTGATATGATACTTGACTGCATCGACGGACAGGCCTGTCTGCCCGGCAATATCCTCATACTTCAGTTTTTTGAACCGGCTCAGACAAAAAATCAGGCGGGTTTGCGGCGGCAACGCCTCGATACCGGCATTGATTCTAAGGTCCAGTTCTTTTTCTATCAAGTCCGTCAGCGGATTTTCCGAGTGCGTTTCCGCATGTGCGTATCCCGCTTCGAGATGATCGAATGATTGCGGCAGGGAAATCATGCGTTCCGCCTGCGACAGATAGTTCAGACAGCGGTTGCGGACCGCCTTAATCAGATAATTGCGGAGCGAGGTATGGACAGCCAGCGACTCCCGGTTTTGCCAAAGCGCAAAAATCACGTCGCTGACCGTCATTTCCGCCACAATCCGATCATTCACCAGCCCACACGCTACCGTGCAGAGCATCTTGTATAAATGTTCGTAAATATATTGAAACGCTTCTTCCCGACCCGCTTTTATTCCCGCTATTATTTCTGTTTCAGGAATCATGATAGTTTTGTTTTAAAACAAATTTTCGGCCATCAAAAATAGAATTTTACTTTCAAATTGCAAAATCATCCGGCGTTAATTTTTTTATTGATGCAATTCCGACGAAACTTGCGGTTACAGGCCGTTCATTTTTTTATCTCATTTTCATGCCCGTACGACCGTCTGTTTTTTTTCAAAGTTAAAAATGCTTATTTTAGTATATAAACTTGATTTTATGTTTTGCTATTAATAATCGTTTTTTTACATTTGCAAAGGCAAAATTAAGCCTAATGAATGTAACACATTAATTCACATAAAATTATTATTGCTATGTCAAACATTTCAAGAAGATCATTCCTTCAACAAGGAGCAGCGGCAGCAGCCGCATTAACAATTGTGCCGAGCAGCGTATTGGGCAAAAGCCACGGATATACGGCTCCGACGGACAAACTGAATATCGCCTCGATAGGTATTGGCGGTATGGGTAATTCGAACCTGAAAGCGGTCGAAAAGATGGAAAACATTGTCGCACTGTGCGACGTCGACTGGAAGTATGCCAAACCGGTATTCGACCGTCTGACAGACGCAAAAAGGTATTGGGACTATCGCAAGATGTATGACGAACTGGGGAGTTCGATCGACGCCGTGATTGTAGCTACGGCCGACCATACCCACGCCATCATCGCAGCCGAAGCCAT
This sequence comes from Tannerella sp., assembly GCA_031267935.1. GTDB lineage: Bacteria > Bacteroidota > Bacteroidia > Bacteroidales > Tannerellaceae > Tannerella. The sequence goes on along the minus strand of JAIRYD010000071.1, from coordinate 3,295 downwards.
GACACTGGGTAAACACGTGTATGTACAGAAACCGTTGACGCACTCGGTATACGAGTCGCGCCTGCTCACCAAACTGGCTGCCAAACACAACGTAGCTTCCCAGATGGGTAACCAGGGTTCGTCCGGCGAAGGCGTCAATCTTGTCTGCGAATGGATATGGAACGGCGAAATCGGCGAAATAAAGAAAGTGGAAGCCGCCACCGACCGTCCGATCTGGCCGCAGGGACTGAACACGCCGGAGAAAGCCGACAAAGTGCCCTCGACATTGAACTGGGATCTGTTCACCGGTCCGGCTGCCGTACGTCCGTTCAACGCCATCTATCACCCGTGGAACTGGCGCGGATGGTGGCCTTACGGTACAGGTGCGCTGGGCGATATGGCCTGCCACATCCTGCATCCGGTCTTCAAGGGACTCAAACTGGGTTATCCCATCAAGGCGGAAGGCTCGTCCACACTGTTGCTGAACGACTGCGCGCCGCAGGCTCAACACGTCAAACTGACTTATCCCGCCCGCGACAACATGCCTAAGGTAGCAATGCCCGAAGTAGAAGTCCACTGGTACGACGGCGGTATGATGCCCGACCGTCCGGCAGGTTTCCCCGAAGGCAAACAGCTGATGGGCGACGGTGGCGGTCTGGTCATCTTCCACGGCACGAAAGACACGCTGATCTGCGGTTGCTACGGTCTGAATCCGTGGCTCCTGTCGGGACGCAAACCGAACGCGCCGAAAGTATGCCGTCGCGTACCGGACCACAAGCACGAAATGGACTGGGTACGCGCTTGTAAAGAAAGCCCGGCCAACCGCGTGAAAACAGCTTCCGACTTCTCCGAGGCCGGTCCGTTCAACGAAATGGTCGTCATGGGCGTGCTGGCCGTTCGCCTGCAGTCGCTCAACAAGGAACTGCTCTGGGACGGCGAAAACATGAAGTTCACCAACATCGGCGCCGACGAAACCGTCAAGACCGTAATCAAGGACGGCTTCACGATTAAGGACGGTCATCCTTCGTTCAACAAGACGTGGACCGATCCGGTGAATGCACGCGAATTTGCAGCCGAGCTGATCAACCATAACTATCGCGATGGCTGGAAACTGCCTGCCATGCCCTGATGATAAATGCGACTATTAATATAATGTATAAGCAATGAAGAAAACATTATTATTAGCAGGCACAGCCGTTCTGATGGCCGGACTTGTTTCGTGCGGCGGCGGTAAAAAGGCGGACAGCACGGAAGCCGAAGCAACCGATGAAGGAGTAGCGGAAACGGCTACGGCTACGCCCGAATATACGCTGCTGAATCTGCCGCTGGTCGACCTGTCCGAATTTCCGAAAGATGCCGACGGATGGATCACATTGTTCGACGGTAAAACTTTCAATGGCTGGAGAGGCTACGATCGCGAAGATGTACCCGCAGCCTGGATGATCGACGACAGCGCCATCCATATCAAAGGCTCGGGTGGCGGAGAAGCCGGCGCCAAAGACGGCGGCGACCTCATTTTCGCCCACAAATTCAGAAACTATGAATTTGAATTTGAGTGGAAAGTGGCCAAAGGCTCCAATTCGGGGGTGCTCTACATGATTCAGGAAGTGAAAGACGAACATTCGTATATCTCGGCGCCCGAATATCAGGTGCTTGACAACGAGAACCATCCCGATGCCAAACTCGGTGTGGACGGAAATCGCCAGTCGGCCTCGCTATATGACATGATTCCTGCCAAACCGCAGAATGCAAAAGCTATCGGCGAATGGAACAAAGGTAAAATACTGTCTTACAAGGGAACGATTGTTCACTATCAGAACGGCGAACCGGTGGTCGAATACCACCTCTGGACAAAAGAGTGGACGGACATGCTTCAGGCAAGCAAGTTCAGCCAGCAAGAATGGCCATTGGCGTTCGAGCTGCTGAATAATTGCGGCGGCGACAACAAGGAAGGATTTATCGGATTCCAGGATCATGGAGACGATGTCTGGTTCCGTAACATACGAATCAAAATTTCGGACTGACAAAGATTCTTCTTTGACCTTTTAAAAACCTGTGACGGGAGGAAGACGTAATGTTTTCCTCCCGTTTCTTTTCAACCTGAGTTTTGGATAAACAAACCTCAGGTTTTTAGCACGACGTACGGGATCCTGCGCCAGGCGGAATTGAAAACACCTCCTGCGGAACGGCAAACGGACGGATGCGTTGCTTCGTGTCTTTATTTGAAAAGGTATCTACCGTTTATGCAAAAGGTATATACCTTTTGAGTAAAACGTCTAAACCTTTTTGGTGAAACGATTATACCTTATGGATGAAACGATTATCCCAAAGTGTCCATTAGAACATAATAATCTGATAATACGTATTATATGTTTTTATTTTCTAATGGACATCTTTTTGAGGAATTAATGCGTGAATGGACATTTCGGGTTTATGAACCTGAGTTCGACCTGAGGCACTGTCTAAAAATAACCATGCCATTTTCTTTTACATTCCGTCCCTGCCGGGACGGGTGACCGGGGGGGGGGGGGAAATTGTCGATTCGACCGACATTCCGTCCCCTCACGGGACGGGGAACATGCGAGCCTTGTCCCGTTCGGGACAAAATGTTGGTAGAAAATTGATCGCAACCTGTTTTCCGCGTGCCGTCAGGTACGCGATGTGACGGTCAACACATGCCGTACCTTACGGCACGGGGATGGATGGGCATCCGGTGTTTTCTGCCGACATGCCGTACCTGACGGCACGGGATATGAACGTCGCTGGAAATGTGAAATAAATAACGTGTAATGGTTTCTCTGTCCCGTCGGGACAATATGTCGGTAGAAAACGCAACCTCCCTCTCACACCCCGTCCCGGATGGGACGGAATATGTGCGGGCGACAGCCGACAATGTAGCATTTATTTTTGGACAACTTCCAAGAATCACAATAAACACCTGAAGATGAACGGTCGCTTGCCCGGAGGCATTCATAATAGAACGATGAACGATGAACGATGAACGATGAATGATGAACGATGAGTCGGGATTTTTGAGACAGCCCCAACCTTGTCCGGAGGGCATTCATATCAATAGAGAACGTCGCGGTATACCCTCCTCTGGCGGGGGATACACGATGGAACGGATGATGAAACTTCCACGAGGTTTTGATATGGAGAGGCAACATCGTTTTCTATTGTTGATATGCAAGTCCTCACGGACTATGCTTATATCAAACTCAGGTTCCGTATTTGCCCCATCCGGCAATTCAACTGCCTGGACATCACTGTTGCAGGCTCAAGGCCGACAACAGCAATCTCCATACAATCATTTTCG